>CAZNAP010000128.1:0-6471 GCA_964571145.1 uncultured Lachnospiraceae bacterium
TTAGTATGGAAGCATATCATATTTTAATCGTGGAAGATGATAAGGAAATACGCGAGGGAATTGAAATATATTTGAGAAATCAAGGCTATGTGGTTTTTCAGGCAGCAGATGGAATCGAGGGCTTGCAGAAGTTGGAGGAAGAAAAAATTCATCTGGCAATCGTGGATATTATGATGCCAAGAATGGATGGAATCACCATGATGATGAAGGTTAGGGAAAAAGGATACGATTTTCCGGTCATTATGCTTTCCGCCAAATCAGAAGAAGTGGATAAAATCATGGGGCTCAACATGGGAGCGGACGATTATGTGACCAAACCCTTTACCACAATGGAGCTACTGGCCAGAGTCAATTCTCATTTGCGACGTTATGGGAAATTTTTGGAAGCAGTCGGTGCTACGGAGCAGGATGAAAAGACCTATACAATTGGCGGATTGGAATTAAATGAAGAAAATGTGGCATGTACGGTAGACGGTGTCTTGGTCAAATTGACACCATTGGAATTCAAGATTTTACTCTTATTAATGAAGAATCCGGGGCGAGTATTCAGTGCAGAAGAAATTTATGAAAGAGTTTGGAATGAGCAGGCAATTAACACAGATACAATCATGGTGCATATTAGGAAAATTCGGGAAAAGATCGAAATCAATCCGAAGGAACCTAAATACTTAAAGGTGGTGTGGGGCGTTGGATATAAAATCGAAAAGCAGTAAGAAGTTCAGTTACCTGATAGCAATTATATTAGTACTTTTATCGGTTGCAAGCTATATTGCCATGTATCCGGTTTTTGAAAAGCGGGCTGATAATTACTATACAGACGTATTGCATAGCGAACAGTTTTTGTATGAAATCTATCAGAGCAATACGGTATTATACAAAGATATGGTGGAAAAGGTACAGGGAAAGACCGTTCGATATCAAGACTTGTATTTGAAATTGAGTGAGAGCACGGTAGAAGATGAAAGCGAGCTGGATTATGCTGATGTCAATAGTGAGGCATGGAAAATTGAAGCCGGAAATCGAATGGATGAGTTACTGGAAGCATGGAATGTGCATATGCTCAGCGGACTCGCCAGAGAAATGGATTACTGCATGATCGATCATGAAACAGGGCAGGTAATTACTAATACAGGTACTGATATTAAAAATTTAGGTACAGAAAAAGCTGGTGAAGAACTGGATGCTCTTTACAAGTACTATATCCGAATGTCTTATGACAAGCTGGGCAATCTGGAGAATGTTTCTGTAAAAAGCAATAAATCGGATCAGTTGTTAAAGAAAGTACAAAGTATTATGCGGAGTTATTGGCTGCAAAATAATTTCTGGGCAGGTATTGATACTTACTATACTACTTATGCAGATGGAAGTTTTTACTACTTTGATGAAGAAGGCGTTCCCAAGAAAGGGCAGACCAGTATACAAAATACGCCTAAAGACACCACATTTATCTTTGCATTGACACAGGAGCAACAGGCTCAACTTTTGTCTTATTTACGCAACAGTAATTTTATTGAGGATTACTGGTGGGCAGAAGAAGCAGCTTATCAGCGAGCAGGAACCAGTAACTTTCTTTTGGGGATTTTGATTTTCTTAACAGTGATGGCTCTGCTGCTAACACGTTGTCGCAAGTATTGTCTGCATTTGTTGGACGGAGTGAAGTTCCATTTAGAAATTAGCCTGATTGCGCTTTATATTCTGCTCCTTATTGGTATGGAGAGTTTGGTGGGATTGGTTAATTACACCAATAGAGGTTATTTTGACCAAAGTTATTTAAAGTATCTGACATGGCTGCCGGAAGGCTTGTATCCGTTATTAACAGTGGGAATCAATGTGGTAGTATTGCTCATGTTTTTTGGCGCATGGTATTATTTCGTTACCAGTCTGGGTGAGATTACCACACTTGGTATCAGAAAATTTATTGCACAGAGGAGTTTGTTACTGAAACTTTGGAAAAGTTGTAGTGGCTTCTGTAAGAATAGAGTCACTCGTTTTAAAGACGAAATTCTGCATGTGGATTTAGGGGAAAAGACAACAGCTACCATAGGAAAACTAGTCATTATTAACTTTTTGATTTTATCGGCTGCCTGCGTAATGTGGGTATTTGGCTGGGGTGCATTGATTATCTATTCTGTAATCCTGTATTTCTGCCTGAAAAAGTATGTGCAAAAGATTCAAGAGCAGTATCAGAAACTGTTTGAGGCTACCAGTGCTATTGCAGAAGGTAATTTACACACAGAATTTAAAGAAGATTGGGGCATATTTGAATCCTATAAAGAGGAATTGAACAAAATCCAAAGCGGGTTCAGTAAGGCAGTAGACGAAGAAGTGAAGAGTCAAAAGATGAAAACAGAACTGATTTCCAATGTGTCACATGACCTCAAAACTCCGTTGACAGCAATTACTACTTATATTGAGCTCTTAAAAGACGAAAATATTACGCTGGATCAACGAAAAGAATATTTAGAGGTTTTAGAGAAAAAGTCCTCTCGTTTAAAGTTTTTAATAGAAGATTTATTTGAAGTAAGTAAGGCAAACAGTGGAAATGTGCCATTGACATTAGTGGATGTAGACATTTGCAATTTAATGCGCCAGGTATATCTGGAATATGAAGACCGAGTAGCGGAGGCTGATTTGACGTTCCGTTTCCAGGTACCGGATGAGAAGGTAGTACTATTGCTGGACAGTCAAAAGACTTTCCGAATATTTGAAAATTTGTATACCAACATTCTGAAGTATGCAATGCCTCATACACGCGTATACGTCACTGCCGTGCAAAGTGATGATGGCGTGACCATCGAACTCAAAAATACTTCAGCATCGGAGTTGAATATTCTTCCTGAAGATTTGACGGAACGATTTGTACGTGGCGACAGATCCAGAAATACAGAAGGCAGTGGCTTGGGGCTGACCATTGCCAAGAGTTTCACGGAACTTCAAGGCGGTAAGTTAAAACTGGATATCGACGGAGATTTGTTTAAGGTTACATTATTCTGGCCGAAGGCCAGTATCGTGGGATAGTAAAGATTTTGATATTTAGTATATTTGATACGGATAGATACTAGAGATTGTGATACTTAGCATATTTAATACGGATAGATACGATCGAAAGGTTGTTTCTATCCGTATTTTTGTTGCAGAAAAAAATTGAAAAAATGGTTGACAGAAATTAAGGCATCTGTTAATCTATGTCTATAGACGACATGTCGAGCAACGACATAGCGAACAACGACAGTCGTGAAAAGCGACAGTTGCGAAAACAGACAGATGAAAGAGCAGACAGCTGTGAGAACCGACAGTTGCGAGAAGCGACAACCGCGAGTTGAGAAATGATAGGAGGAATATAGATGCATGAAACACTAATCAAGAAATACATTCCCATGACAGAAACTACTTATTATACATTGCTATCACTAAAGGAAAGCAGACACGGTTATGGGATTATGCAGTTTGTCAGCGAGCTGACAGAAGATCGAATTCGAATGGGAACCGGAACATTGTATACTATGCTGGGGCGAATCGTAGAGGATGGATTAATCGAGATTGAATCCAATGAGAATGGGAAAAAAGTTTATCGAATTACTGAAAATGGAGAGATGTTACTGAAAATGGAACTTGAGCGACTGAGAAAGCAGCTCAGAAACGGAGAGGAAGTTTATGGAAAAGAAAATTAAAAAATGTAAAATAATATTCAGCTTAATGAAGGAAAAAGTATGGTTAGAGGAAATGGCACAAAAAGGTTATTTATTTGAGAATATTGAGATGGGAATTATTTATACGTTCAGAATCGGCGAACCAAAGAAAATGATTTATGAAATCGACAGATTTGATTTGCCCAAAAATCCCAGTTTAAATGAGATTCAGGAGAAAGAATTATTTATGTCTTTGGCAGAAGAAATGGGTTGGCAGCAGATCACACATGACGAGGATATGAATTACTATTTTTCAAAAGAATATGTGGAAGATGATATCAATGAACTTTATACAGATGAAGAAATGAGACGTATTCATGCTCAGAAATATAGAGACAGATATGAAAATATGGGCTCTACAAGTAATACAGTAGGCCTTGTATTGAGCTTGCTGTTAATTGCAGAATACCTGCTTTTAAGCCAGAGCGTGGCACTATTGTGGATTGTATTATTCACGGTGATTTTTTTTGGCTTTTGGGGTTACGTTATTAAGTGGGCAGGCCAGATGTATTATAATGAACTTCGTATGGAAGCAGCAGAATGGAAAAGACTCCATATGCAAAACAGTAATGTGCATAAGCATTTTGGTATTTTCCTGAGAACAAAGAGTCTGGAACGTTATTTGAATAAACAGAGCCGCTTGGGCTATCATATTGTAAAGATGACAGATACGCTATATTTTTTTGAAAAAGGTGATTCCACTGATTATAAATATTGTGTAGATACAAAGACTTCTGTGAATTATCGTAGAAGGCTAAATAAGGAACAAAGTATTAAAGACAATAAGGATATTATTAGTATTAATCATGATTGGCAGATACAGAGTGTGAAAGATGCGCAGGAAAAAGGTATGCAATTTGTTTGCTCCTGCGGTAATGGCCAGATTCTATATAGAGGACAGGCGGAAGTTACATTAGAAGCTAGGAATCGGTTACTTCATCCGGTGGCTTTTGCAACAGCGCTTTTCTTAGTGGGAGGTTTTATTGCAGGTTTCTGCGTAGGTTTCCTTCTGGCAATGCTTGCCTAATACCGTAGTATTATAATTGATACTGTACTGTAACTGTACTGTAACTGATGCCGCATGCAAGAAGAATATGATTCCGCATTTTTTGCATACCCCTAAGCAGAGAAAACCATATGGATTACATGAAACCCATGCTATAATAAGAGAACAAACGAACAGACGAACATACTCAAGTAGATGAAAAGAAGTATAGGTATGAATAGGGTGAAGGAGGGGAACAGAATGCAATTTACGAAAATGCACGGCTGCGGCAATGATTATATTTATGTTGACGGAGCGAAAGAACATATTGCACCAGAAGAGAAGCCGGAATTGGTGAAAAGAATAAGTGACAGACATTTTGGAATTGGTGGCGATGGTGTCATTTTTATTAACCCCAGTAAAGAAGCTGATTTTGAGATGGAAATGTATAATATGGATGGCACTCGTGCAGAAATGTGCGGGAACGGCATTCGCTGTGTTGCCAAATTTGTATATGACAAGGGCTTAACACAAAAGACAGAAATTAGTATAGTTAGTTGTGGCAAAGTAAAGTATTTGGAACTGAATATAGAAGCTGGGAAAGTATCGACTGTAAGAGTCAACATGGGAACACCCATACTAAAAGCGGCAGAAATACCGGTAGTTTCCGATACTGACGAAGTGATTGCACAGCGCATGGAAGTGGAAGACAAAATATATGAAATGACATGCGTGTCAATGGGTAATCCACACGCAGTTGTATTTGTTGATGATGTGGAACATTTTCCGCTTGAGAAAATTGGACCATATTTTGAAAATCACTTGCGATTTCCTAAACGGATTAATACAGAGTTCATTAAGGTGTTGGATGAGGAAACGATTCAAATGCGTGTTTGGGAAAGAGGAACGGGGGAAACACTTGCCTGCGGTACGGGTGCTTGCGCAGCGGTTGTTGCCTGTGTGCTGAATCATTTGACGAAGAACAATGTTACTGTTAAACTATTAGGTGGAAATTTACAGATTCAGTGGGATCCAGAAACCAATCAGGTCTTTATGACAGGACCGGCAACTACTGTGTTTGAAGGTTGCATAGATGTGTAAGTGGTTCTGTAATAATGCGATACAAATAAGGAGGCAACATATGTTAAAAGTTAATGAGAATTATTTGAAGCTCCCGGGAAGCTATTTGTTTTCTACAGTTGGTAAAAAGGCAAGGGCTTACGCACAGGCCAACCCGGATAAAAAAGTAATCAGTTTGGGAATCGGTGATGTGACCCAGCCATTGGTACCGGCAATTATTTCAGCACTGCATAGTGCAGTAGACGATATGTCCAGAGCAGAAACCTTTAAAGGATATGCCCCGGATTTGGGTTATGAATTTTTAAGAAACGCTGTTGCAGACAATGATTATAAAGCAAGAGGCTGTGATATTGCAGCAGATGAGATATTTATATCTGACGGAGCAAAATGTGATTCAGGTAATATTCAGGAGATTTTCAGTGCAGACACTAAAATTGCTGTTTGCGATCCTGTGTATCCGGTTTATGTTGATACCAATGTTATGGCTGGTAGAACCGGTGACTATAACACTGCAACCGAAACCTGGAGCAATGTTATTTACATGCCTTGTACAGCGGAGAATAATTTCGCACCTGAGTTACCAAAAGAAACACCGGATTTGATTTATTTATGTTTCCCGAATAATCCGACGGGTTCTACCATTACCAAAACACAACTGCAGGAATGGGTTGATTATGCCAATAAAGTTGGGGCAGTCATTATTTATGATGCTGCTTA
>CAZNAP010000129.1:0-6265 GCA_964571145.1 uncultured Lachnospiraceae bacterium
TTCAGGTAAATCTTAAGGCAATCATACCCGCAGTTCAGTTTATGACAGAACTGCTGATGAAATAAATAATTGGTAGAATTACTTAATTCATAGATGCCTGAAGGAATCATAATATATTTTTTAGCTCATGGATGCCTGATCAAGCAGCTGGATTTTCATATCGTACAGCTTTTTGGATAAATCCACATAGACTTGATGAGGATTGACGAAACGCTTGGTTTCATCCCATAAAGTATCCAGTTCTTGCTTGCAGTAGGCCTGAATATCCATAACTTTTGGCGATTCATAACAGCATTCACCATGCTGAAATACAGGTACCATTAATTCACGTAATGTAAAGCTTCCGGCAGGGAGCTTTGTTTTTTTCCAAGGTTCCAAAGGATCAAAAAGCAGAAGTGATTCATTTTCACTGAATTGTTCATCTGCCAGACAAATTAAGTCTGCCTTGATTTTGCCCGTTTCCTTTTCAAAAATACGATAAATTTTCTTGTCACCGGGATTGGTAATTTTCTCAGAATTTTCCGAGAGCTTAATTTTTGGAACAAAATTACCGTCGGAATCCATTACTGCAGCCAGCTTATATACACCGCCAAATGCCGGATTATCTTTAGCCGTTATTAAATTCGTGCCCACACCCCAGGAGGTAATTGTAGCTCCTTGTGCCTTCAAGCTTTCTATTAAATATTCATCCAAGTCGTTGGATGCAGAAATAACTGCATCGCTGAAGCCTGCATCATCCAACATTCTACGTGCTTTTTTAGATAAGTAAGCCAAATCACCACTGTCCAGACGAATACCATAAAAAGTAAGTGGAATACCGGCAGCGCGCATTTCGCGGAATACTCGAATGGCATTTGGAACACCTGATTTAAGGGTATCATAGGTGTCTACCAACAAGATACAGGCAGAGGGGAATAAATCGGCATAAGCCTTAAAGGCGGTATATTCATCGGGGAAGCTCATAATCCAGCTGTGTGCATGTGTGCCCTTGATGGGCACATCAAAAAGCTGTCCGCAAAGTACATTGGAAGTGCCGATACATCCACCAATTACTGCAGCTCTTGCTCCGTAAACACCGGCGTCAGGCCCCTGTGCACGGCGCAGTCCAAATTCCATAATGCCATCCCCCTTAGCAGCATAGCAAACTCTGGCTGCTTTGGTAGCAATCAGACTCTGGTGATTGATAATATTCAAAATTGCTGTTTCCACCAACTGGGCTTCCATAATGGGGGCAATTACCTTAACCAGAGGTTCTCGTGGGAAAATCACAGTTCCTTCAGGAATTGCATAGATATCTCCCGAAAACTTAAAGGTGGATAAATAATTCAAAAATTCCTCATCAAATACATGCAAGCTTGCTAAATAGTCAATATCTGCTTTCGAGAAATGCAGCTCTTTAATATATTTAATCAGCTGCTCCAGTCCGGCAGCTATGGCATACCCGCCATCACAGGGATTATTTCTATAAAAAGCATCAAAAATAACCATTTCGTTTTGCGTTTTGTGCTTAAAATAGCCCTGCATCATAGTCAATTCATAAAAATCGGTCAACAGCGTCAGGTTTTGTCTATCCATTTTATTTACACGCTCCTTTTTTTCTTAGTTTAACAAATTTATCCATAACTGCATAGAGAAAAGTGATTTGTATAAAAGTGATTGCACAAGACAAAGCCTGTAATTTATGACTTTTGTTCGCGAATTACCCGTCTAAATTCTTTGGATTTGGCCTATTTTATTTATTACTAGGGTAAATTCTATTTTGAAGCTCTTTTCCCCGTCATTCTTTCTTGATTCCTATGCCTAACACTAGAATCCAAAAAGATTCTCCGGTAAAACAAGTCCTTATAAGTTGTTTTACCCGTTCCCTTTGCTAAAGGGGTAATATTTAGGTGTTTTTAACGGGGAAAATTCTAAGTTTCGAGTATAGTTACCTGATATCCAAGAAAGTCAGACATTGAGAGAAAATACATATAAAAACACATAAAAAAACACATATAAAAACACATAAAAAAACACATATAAAAACACAAGGTTGACGATTTTCGTCGATTGCAGTATACTAAAACCGACGATAAGCGTCTATTCGAGCTAAATAACAAAAAAATAGACAACAAGACAATAGACAGCAAGAAACCAACCAAGAAAGTAACCAGAGCAGCAAGAAAACAGCCATACATAAAAGGAAGAGGAAAGATATGACCGATAAGCAAAATAAGATTATTACTACAGCGGCAGCTGTATTTTCTAAATATGGATATAAGAAGACGACCATCGATGAAATTGTCGCGACTGCAGGTATTTCAAAAGGCCTCTTTTATCATTATTATACAGATAAGAAACAACTTTATCTGGCTCTTTATGAATACTATGTAGATATTATGAGCAGTAGAATTCGTGATCAAGTGGATTTATCAGAACGTGATTTGTTTGAAAGATTGAAACAAATTTCACATATCAGGATAGAAATCATTAATGAATATCCAAATTTGTGGGGATTTCTTTATTCGGCATACTATGAACAACATCCTGATGTTGCACCACTGATACGGGATAAAAATGAACACTTGTTGATGAATAGTTTTAATGGCTCAGCCGGCAATATCGATTGGTCAAAACTCAAGCCTGGTATTTCGCCTAGCCAAGCAATACAAGCAGTCACGTGGATTGCTGAAGGTTTTGTAAGTCAGTTAAATTCTGAGAAATTGGAATTTGATAAGAAACAATATGAAGAATTTGATGCTTATTTAGAATTGCTGAAAAGTGGAATTTATCAGAGCACGTAATTACCGAGTGACTAAACTAATAAAGTATCTGAAAAATATAGAAAGTCAACGAATAAAACAAAGGAGGTAATAAGATGCCATATTTTGAAAATAGCGGAGCAAAGCTCTATTATGAAGTAACAGGAACAGGTGAACCTTTTGTGTTTTTACATGGTGCTTCTTGGGATTTACATGAGTGGGATCGCCAAGTTGCACATTATTCGTCTAAATATAAGGTAATTACTATGGATGCCAGAGGTCACGGACAATCTACGTTGCCACCCGGAAAGGTATCACCTGATATCTTTTGGCAGGATGTTCAAGCGTTATTGAATCATTTACAACTCGACAGCGTCATCCTTTGTGGGCTTTCTCTTGGTGGACATACAGCGATGCAGGTTGCTTTTCACGCACCTGAAAGAGTTAAGAAGCTGATATTAATTGGTGCGCCATGTTCTAATAAATTTAATCTTTATGAGAAAATTGTCGTTCCCATTAATCAGTTCAGCATGAAGCTGTTACCCATGAAGTTCATTGCTTGGAGCATTGCAGTTGCTCTTGGACAATTTAATCCTGACTCCAAGCAATATATTATGCAGGTAGTAGGTAGTCTGAATCACAATGAATTTGTTCGAGTATGGAAAGCTTGCACCAGCATGGAAAGTAAAAACGATATTTTCAGAATTAAGTGCCCTACTCTAATTATGGTTGGAGATCATGATTCCATGACTATGCATCAACAGAATTTTATTCATCAGTCCATTGTCGGTTCCAAACTGGTCATCATCAAAAATGCCAATCATGGGACTAATCTAGATAATCCTGATCAGGTGGAATTTGAAATTGATCATTTTCTGGAAGCCTGCCAGTGAATTTGGTGAACGCCCTGCCAGTGAATAGCTGGAATTCAAACACTGACATACTACTAACTGGTTTCGTATGTATTTAGAACGACTACGGAATAGTGTTCGAATAAACGCATCAATTATTTTGGGTAATGTAGTCGCATTTTTGCTTCCAGTACCCAAAACAGCTTGCTTGTTTTTCATCCAAAATGGCATTGGGCATAGAGACATGATTTGTTGTCATTGTGCCCATAGTTTCTTCCAAAGTGTGGGCAGCACAAGCTAGTTTTAAGTCGCTGTGCCCAAAGCGTGTAATCCGGTCGTGCTGGTCAGCTCCCTTTGGGCATGGCAGGAGCTAAATGCGATCTACTGCCCAAAACTCGCCCCAAGATATCTTGATAACTGAGAGTAAATAATAACTGAGAGTTTTAATAATTGAAAGTTCATAATAACTGAAATGTGTTCAAATCCCAGATAAGCAAACGAACAATTAAAAATAATCCCAAAAGTAATCCCCAAAATAATCCCAAAAGTAATCCCAAAAATAATCTCAAAAATAATCCTAAAAGTAATCTTAAAAATAATCTGAGAAGTAAGGCTGCTCTGCGGGAATCAAGCGCTCCAGCCAGGTCAGCATATAGTATTCGGTCTTGATTTTTTCATGGTCGTACAGATAAGTGGGTCGTTTGTAACCCATCATCATGGCAGTCAGTGTATTGACACTCAGCTCCACCACATTAATTGACTGATTGTTGTCGACCAATTCGCAGCTGGTGACACCGTCATGCCAGGAAACTTGGTAGTCACCATCATTCCAGGGTGCCATCAGGTCATGCACGCGGAAATGAATTTTGAAATCTTCCTGCGACATCTGGTAGGGGTAATTTTCCAAAAAGTCTTTTACATTCACAATTCTCGCCATCATATAAGGAGAAATCGTTTCGGTAATTTCGCTGTCTTCAAAAAGATAAGCCATAGGCTCGCCGGAGTAATTATTACCCTGAACCTGTGTAATCATGGAGAAGTGAGCACTGATATAGTTCCATAATCCGTAGTTTGCTTCAATATTCAAGTAGACCATTTCCTTAATATAGAAAATATCATCTGCAATATAGTAAACTACATAACCCAGCGGTTTGTGGTCCTTGTTATAGTAGACAGCAACGATCATATCATCATTGTCCCAGCGCCAATACTCATCCCAGGATAAACTCTCTCGAATCAGGCAACCATGTCTTTGCAGAGAAAAATAAGCATGAACATTGTGATAATCTTCAGAATCCAGGCTGACACGTTCCACCATACCTTCTACAGGACGCGCTTTTGGCAGCTGCGTGTCTTTTACGGTGAAGGTAAGCTTGTCGGAAACAATTTCCCAACCCATTTTTCGATAAAAAGGAATAGAATAAGGATATAAGAAGGAAATGGACATACCTCTTTCGTGGATATAGTTCAAAGCCCTTTTCATAAGGGAGTGAATTAATCCGCGACCGGTATATTCCGGATAGGTTGCAACACCCGTTATACCGCCCATTTCCGTGATAACATCATAGATATTTACTTTCATGGTATAGACAACAATCATGGAAGCCAGCTTTTCTTTATAGAACCAGCCGAGTACATAAGCCTCTTCTAAAATGGGGCGTTTGGCATGTTTTAGTTCATCCGGTTGCCAACCGGTCTTGAGTAAATCCATAGAGGTTACCTGAAAAGCATATTGAAACAATGCGTTAAACTGTTCCAAATCATTTTTATCCAGCTCCCGCATGCGGAAGTCGCCCTTCGTTTCCAAATAAATTGGTTCGTATTTTTTGTCTTCCATATCGACCTAGCCTTTCTGCCAGATGCTCAAATAATGCAACTGACTTCATAAATATTTTACACTATTCGAAAACGGTAGTCCATGAATTTTATTCAGATTAACTTACTGAAAATGGAATATATTTATAGAAAATACAAATAAATTTATAGAAAATACAAATAAATTTGTAGAAAATGCAAATCTATTGACAAAGAAAATCCAAACATGTAGAATTTATATAAATTTAATAATTTGGAGGAAGTACATATGGCTTTTTTAGATAATATAGGCAAAAAGATTTCCGATGTAAGTCAATCAACAATTCAGAAAAGCAAGGAACTTGCTGATTCAGCGAAGTACAAATCATTAATTTCAGATGAAGAAAAGAAAATTACAAATACGCATACACAAATGGGTAAGCTATACGCAGAGTTACACGCAGACGCTCCGGAAGAAGCTTTTGCAGGGTTTATGGAAGCACTCAAAGCATCTAAAGAAAAGATTGAAGAGTATGAGCAGAAATTGATAGAGTTAAAAGGGGTGTCCAGATGTCCTTCCTGTGGTGCAGAAGTTCCAAACGGTTCGTTATTCTGTGCTACATGTGGAACAAAAATGGCTCAGCCCAGTGTAGAAGTACCTAGTGAAGAAGTACAAAGCGAAGCAGCACCTGCAGTTATGTATTGCACAAGCTGTGGTGCAGTAGTGCCAAACGGTTCTAAATTCTGTACAGTATGCGGTCATCCAATGGCGGTTGAATAGGCAACTGCTTCAGAAAATAATAGATCAAAACAAAGGAGAGAAAAAATGAAGGCAAAATTAGGAGTATCAGTAGGTTTATTAGGAGCAGGCATTTATCT
>CAZNAP010000130.1:0-6264 GCA_964571145.1 uncultured Lachnospiraceae bacterium
GGATTCATTGGAAGAGTCAGCACAGCTTGACGGTGCAGGATATATGACTATCTTTGCTAAGATTATATCACCGTTATGTAAACCAGTTTATGCAACAATAGCTTTGTTTGTTGCAGTAGGACAGTGGAACTCCTGGTTTGATGCAATGCTGTATAACCGTATGAAAGGTGAATTTACGACTTTACAGTACGAGTTGATGAAACTGTTGTCTTCAGTTATGCAACAGAGTGGTAGCGCAGACTCAGCTAAAAACGTTTCAGATGCAATTACACCAACCTCAATTCGTTCCGCAGCAACAGTTGTAACCATGTTGCCAATCATCTGCTTATATCCTTTCCTGCAGAGATACTTCGTAACAGGTCTGACAATCGGTGGCGTTAAAGAATAGTATAGAAAAGTATAGTATAGAAAAGTATAGTATAAAAAAGAAAAAGGCTGGGCACTGAATATGGTGCCTAGTCTTTTTCTATTGAATGGTGCGCCTGAGTAATGGTGTCCAGCTTTTTACATCGGATGGTGCGCCTGAGTAATGGTGTCCAGCTTTTTACATCGGATGGTGCGCCCAAGTATATGGAGTCTAGCCTATAGAGGACATTATATTTTTGAACAATTCGGATTTCGGGTAAATAGCCCTTAGACTAAGAAAGTTACCCGTTGGAAACACTTGATTTAGAGCTGGTTTATTAATGGAGACGGGTAAAACAACATATATAGGTTGGTTTTACCGGAGAATTTTATTGGATTCAAATGATAAACAAAGAAATCAAGATAACAAAGCGGGTAAATGAGCTTCTGCATAGAGAAATTACCCTAGTTGTAAATTGAAAAGGCGAAAATCAAAGAATATGAACGGGTAATTGGAGAGCGATAGACAGAAATTACCTGATTTGCTAGAATTCAAATTTCCTTAAGGTAAGAATTCAAATTTCCTTGGCAGCTTGGTAATCCGTATAAATTTGAGCTGTCTCATCTATAGTGTTGTATACTATAGCATCGAATTCTATAGTATTAAATTCTATGGATTTGAGTTCTATCGTCGTTTTGAGTTCATTGTGTTGTGTTCTATAGATTAAATGCTGTTTATTGTGTATAATAATGAAAAAATGTAAGGAGAAAGTGAATGGCAATTGTAGGAGCATTTATGGTACCGCATCCACCCCTGATTGTACCGTCAGTAGGACATGGACAACAACATCAAATTGAAAATACAGTGAAGGCTTATCATATGGTGGCTGAACAAATAGAAGATTTATATCCGGATACGATCGTGGTCATTTCTCCACATGCACCTATGTATAGAGACTACATTCATATTTCGGGCGAACCTTCTGCACGTGGCGATTTTGGGATATTTGGGGTACCAGAGGAAAAAATGGATGCTCTTTATGATGCTGACTTCGTGGATTTACTGTGTTCTAAGGCAGAAGACGGACAGATAAATGCCGGAAATGAAGGCGCTACGGACCATTTGCTTGACCATGCCACTATGGTGCCTCTTTATTTTGTTAATCAGGTTTATACCAATTATCAATTGGTGAGAATCGGAATTTGCGGGCTTCCTTATAAGACTCATTTTCAATTAGGTGAATATATCAGACAAGTTTCAGAAGAATTGAACCGTAGGACAGTGATTATTGCAAGTGGCGATTTGTCGCATCATTTAAAAGATGACGGACCTTATGGTTACACACCGGAGGGACCTGAATATGATCAAAAAATTATGGAAATCATGGAAAAAGCAGATTTTGCACGACTCATGGAACTGACACCGGATTTTTGCGAGAAAGCAGGCGAATGTGGTCATCGTTCCTTTGTAATGATGTCAGGTGCACTGAAGGGATTAGAAGTGCATCCTAAAAAGCTGTCCTATGAAGGCCCTTTTGGAGTAGGATACGGAATCTGTGCCTATGAAATTCATTATGCAATCAAGGACCCCTATATTAAATTAGCAAAAAGAGCTTTAGAAACCTTTGTAAAAGAAGGCTATATGATTACAGAGAAATCAATTGAAGAAGATATGATTATTAAAGAAACAGCTTCAGAAGAAACAATTACGCAAGAGGAGTTTCGAGATATTCTGGAGAAGCGAGCAGGAGCGTTTGTCTGCATCAAGAAATATGGACAACTGAGAGGATGTATCGGAACGATTCAGGCGACGGAAGACAATCTTGTTTCGGAAATGATTCATAATGCCATTAGTGCAGGGATGTACGATCCCAGATTTCCGCCTGTCAATGCACTGGAACTAAAGGATTTGGTCTATAGTGTAGACATTATGGGTGAAACAGAAACCATTGATTCGCCAGAACAGCTGGATGTGAAGAAATATGGAGTGATTGTAACCTCCGGTTCCAAGAGAGGTTTACTGTTACCCAATTTGGAGGGCGTGGATGCAATTGAAGAACAGATTGCAATTGCAAGAAACAAGGCTGGCATAAGGGCTGGTGAGAAAATAAAATTAGAACGTTTTGAAGTGATTCGACATGAATAATTGAAATACCGAGTGGCGTCCCGTATTCAAACTTTCGATGCCTCATTTGGGGTAAACCAAATATTTGTTAAAGATGCATATTTTGATAAGAAAAATGCTTAATTGTCAAAGTAAAAATGATACATTGTGAAAATATAGCTTATATAAATAAATTTGAATATAGGCTACGATTAAAAAAGCGTATTTTTGTATATTAATAGCCCCAATAGAATTTTAAACAAACAGGCTATTAATAAAAGGATTAAAAAGTAGCCCCGAGCAAAATTTGGTGCATTGGGCTATGAAAAAGAAGCTCTAAAAGGGCAAAAACCGAGAATATATATAGCCTAAATTAAGAAATAAAGATGTAGGCCTAAAAAAGAAAAAATCTGTCAAAAAACAAGTAGCTCGAATATGCAAATTCAAATATAGGCTAAAAAGTCGAAAGATAAACAATTGTTAGAAGCATACAAATTCAGAATGAAACGATACAAATGGTATAGGTGTTCAAAGCCTGAGTGACTAGGCATCAAGCGATTAAGCGAAGGGGATAGAAGTGATTACAAGTGAAAACAAAATCAAGTGCGAGGTATGCCCTAATGAATGTCTTTTGGCATTAGGGCAAATCGGAAAATGCCGTGCCAGAAAGAATGTAGACCATAGAATTGTATCCGGCAATTACGGGAAAATCACGTCATTGGCATTAGACCCCATAGAGAAGAAACCACTACGGCAATTTTTCCCGGGAAGCAAAATACTGTCTGTTGGAAGTTATGGGTGCAACTTGCATTGTGGTTTTTGTCAAAATCATGACATTTCTATGGTAGGAGAACAGGAAATCAGAACTATTTATTTGTCGCCTGAGGAGTTAGCACAGAAAGCTGCCGAACTGCGTGACCAAGGAAATATTGGAGTGGCGTATACTTACAACGAGCCCTTGATTGGATATGAGTATATTAAGGATACAGCACGTATTGTGCAGTCTATGGGAATGAAAAATGTTATAGTGAGTAATGGAACTGCTAATCTATGGGTTCTGGAAGAATTGCTTCCTTATGTTGATGCCATGAATATTGATTTAAAGGGGTTTACTCAAGAATTTTATGACAAGGTGGGTGGAAATCTAAAGACAGTTAAGGAAACTATTCGATTGGCGGCTGCACATTGCCATGTGGAACTGACAACGCTGATTGTTCCAGGGGAAAATGATTCATTGGAAGAGATGAATGAAGAAGCAAAGTGGATTGCTTCTGTGAATCCAGATATGGTGTTGCATATTTCACGGTTTTTCCCAGAATATCAAATGCTGGATAAAGAAGCCACCTCTATTTCAAGAATAATGGACTTAGCAGAGGTTGCCCGTAAATACCTAAAAAATGTGTACTTGGGAAATTGCTAAAAGTTCAATCGTGAGGAGCAAATCTATGATAGGTATTTATTTTAGTGGAACTGGAAATACAAAGTTTTGCTTATCACAGTTTTTGGGTAATATTGGAACTGACATTCCTATGTATTCAATTACTGATCAGGAGGTAGTCGCGGCAATATCTGATGAGAGTGATATTGTGTTTGCTTATCCTGTTTATTACAGTAATCTTCCTAAAATTGTTTTTGACTATATAAAAAATAATGAGTCCTTGTGGGCAGGCAAAAATATATTCGTTATAGCGACTATGGGGCTTTTCAGTGGCGACGGTGCAGGCGTTTTGGCTAGACTGCTTAAAAAGCACGGGGCAAATATTCTAGGTGGTTTACATCTAAAAATGCCAGACTGTATTGGTGATGAGAAAGTATTAAAGAAATCCTTTGAGGAAAATAAAGCGACTATTGCTGCGACTTGTATCAAAATTCAAAAATCAGCAGAACAATATTTAGCCAATAAACCTACTAAAGAAGGTCTGGGATTCTGGTATCATGTGGCGGGATTGTTTGGACAAAGATTCTATTTTATGAATAAAACAAAAAAGTACGTACATAATCCCAAGATTAATAGAGAAAAATGCGTTGGTTGTGGCATATGTAAAAAAGTATGTCCAATGAATAATGTGCAGATAGAAGCAAATAAAGCAGTTCCGGGTAATCGATGCACGCTGTGTTATAGCTGCTTTGCACATTGTCCGAAACAGGCAATTACGATACTGGGTAAAAAGGTCATAGAACAACATACAATGGAGAAATACTTATAAGTGCCGAGTGACTAGTAATAAGCATAAAATAAAAAAAGAACTTTTGCAAAATAGAAATACCCTATGGAGCAAAAGTTCTTTTTTTGATATACTATTTCTGGATTATAAAACAACAGTGAGGAGCAGATATGTTTGAACGAATTGACTATATTGTAAAAAGAATTGATGGAGATTATGCGTATTTAATGCAGATTGACCAACCGGATACAGAACTAAAATGTGTTGCGAGAGCCTTACTGCCGGAAACGATCGAAGAAGGAACGAAGCTCGCATACGAGATGATGCAATATGAATTAATGGGAAATTATTAGCACCGAGTGACTAAAGAAAAGAAGAGACAATTTAATGATAGAATTTAATTTTATTGAAGTTTTATTTGCATTATCTTATGCGCTGGACTGTGTGGAACATGACTTGATTGGTGTAACGACTAATCATGGTAAACGTGTGGCAACCTTGGCGATGTGCATAGGTGAAAAACTGGGTTTGTTGACGGAGAAAGAGGATAAACAGATTTTATCTGCTTGTGCGGTTATGCACGACTGTGCTTTGTCGGAGTATATTCAGGATGAATTTGCAGGTTCTTATATAGCGGCAGCCGGAGAGACCTTACCGAATTTAGGTGTGCATTGCACAATGGGAGAAGTTTCCATGATGCTGATGCCATTTGACCAAAATAGGGCAAAAGAAGCCGTTTTATATCATCATGAAAATGCAGATGGAAGTGGTCCTTTTGGTAAAAAGACGGAGGACATTCCACTATTTGCAAGCCTGATTCAAATTGCAGATACAGTAGATGCGCACTACGATTTAAGTTGGGTGGATGATAGTAAGAGAAATGAATTAAAGCTCTTTTTATAAAAGAATAGTGGTGTCCTTTTTGCGGAAGCGGAAGCAAATGCATTTTTGGAGCTTATAGACGAAAATGATTTAAGCTCTTTTCGGAATGAAAAAATAGACATATACTTACGCAGTCTGTTACCTGAAGGAAGTGTTAAATGTACGCCTGAACAACTGATGGATTTTGCAGGCGTATTTGCACGAATTGTTGATTACAAATCACACTTTACCAAAACCCATTCTATTGGAATTGCACAAAAAGCTTACGACATGGCACATTTTTATGAAGAGGACGAGGAAACGGCAGCGAAGTTGTATTTTGCAGGAGCTCTTCATGATATTGGTAAGCTGGTTGTGGACAGAGATATTCTGGAAAAGCCGGATAAACTTGATTTTGCAGAATATAAGCATATTCAGACGCACGTTTATTATACGTATAAAATTTTGTCGGATGTGTCCGGTATAGATGAAATTTTGAAATGGGCATCTTATAATCATGAGAAATTGGATGGCACGGGATATCCATTTGGACTTACTGATGATCAATTGGGGGAAAAGGAACGCTTAATGGCGTGCCTCGATATTTATCAGGCATTAACAGAAGAGAGACCCTATAAAAAGGGAATGGATCATCAAGAGGCAATAGCTATTCTACAAACTATGGCAGAAGGTGGAAAGTTGGACGCACAGATTGTACGAGATATTGACAAGCGTTATCGAACGGATTAATAAGCACCGAGTGAATAGCAGATATAGTAGAGTGATATC
>CAZNAP010000131.1:0-6229 GCA_964571145.1 uncultured Lachnospiraceae bacterium
CTAGTATAGCAACTACAACCTCTTCAATGACATTTCCTGTCATATGCTTGATCTTATCACCCTCTGCTGTATTACAGGCAGCATTTATGTATTCTGCTGTTGACGCCCATGGCTGACTGTCCATACCGGAATCGTCTGACATATTATTATTTTCATTCACTTCGAGGTCGAATGCACACCATCTATCGCCATAGCCATAATTACAGGCAATACTTACACCCTTTTCCGCTGTAAAGAAAGAATACTCAGCACCCTGATAATCAAAGTAAAATTTCGGGCTTTCTTCCCCTTCTATTCGCTTTATTTCAGAGACTAAACCATTAAGTGCAATCTGACCATCATCGAATATCTGTAAAGAGTTCTGGGTTTCATAATCAATATAATTACCTGCCCAACCGGTTAAAAGCTCTTTTACATCATCATTGATGCCATCTCCGCCACTGGCGTTTTTTCCGCCACATGCAGTAAGTGATAATATAAGCAAAATGCTTAGAAACAATAAAGATTTCTTCATCTCATAACTCCTCAATATAGTATTTATTCTTTACCTTATCCCATTAATTTTATGGAATATTCATATTAAAGTACATAGACTATATTAAGATTCGTTGGTAATATCTTCATATCTTTTTCATTTTACCTAAAAAGAAAGAGAGCAAGATGTCATACTTGAAAAATCTTTACTCCCTTTTATAATTCTCTTTATAACCTTCTCTTTATAATCCTCTCTGAAGAACAGGTAGCTTTACTATCACTGTTGTACCTATTCCTTTTGTCGATTCTACAGATATTCCGTATTCTCCACCAAAGTATGAATGAATTCGTCTTTGAATATTGACTAATGCAACATGGGATAATCCTTCTACTTCCACTTGATTTTCATTAACTTCCTTTATCTCTGCACGAAGTCTCTCAAGCTGTGAGAAATCCATTCCCTTTCCGTTGTCTTCTACAATAATATATAGGCAGTCGGAATCTATTTTGTTATAAACACGAACAACTCCCTTACCTTCTTTTTCGTAACCTGCAATTCCATGCAAAATACTGTTTTCTACAATAGGCTGCAAGAGCATACGAGGAAGTTCCACTCCTTCCAGTGCATCCTCCATCTCAATCTCGGCAGTAAATCTGTCCGGATAACGAATCTCCATAATCTCTACATACTTCTCTAGTACAAAGAACTCTTCCATACCACTGATGTAACTATCCCCGGCATTGGCATAGCGAAGCAGGAAAGAAAGTCCATCACACAGAAGACCTGCTTTTTCGTTTTCTCCCATAGAAGAAAGTGCTTTAATAATGTTAAGTACATTTACTGTGAAATGTGCACTGATTTGCTTTTTCAGTGAAATAATCATTGTTTTTTGTTTCTTGATTTCTGCCTTCTGTAAGGAATTTTCTGCCTGGTTTGCTTCTTTCTCCTTCTGTTCAATTCTCTCTACCATGTCATTGATACCATGAACCAATCCATCAAAATGTTCTATGCCCGTCATTGGGAGCACTGCTCCCTTTCCTCCTTCAAACCCTTCTACCTCTGAAATGACAGACTGTATCGGAACAAAGAATTTCCTTTTCCAGAATCGTAGAAATATCTCCAGCATCAATAACAGCAATACTGCCATAATTAGCATGGCCACCATAAAAAGCATACTCATTTCGTGACTGGAATCCTCATAGGAAACCATAAGTTCAAAGGGGGTAAATCCAACTTGTTTATAGACCATATAGGTAGTATCACGGCGAATATCCTCAATTTTTTTCCCTATATAGTTCTCTTTATTTGATAAAATCACTTTTCCATCTGCCGCCATCGCAATCTTCATATCCTCATTCTCTGTCATCTGTTCAAACAAGCGGTAAATATCATTTTCATTGGTCAGCATAACGATGGTTCCTAATCTATCATTCTCCTTATAAATGGCTGTCACATATCCGATGTAATTTACAGAGTCCAGTCTGATCTGAATATGACTGATTAATTTATCCTTCTCTACCAGATTCATCATTCTACGCACTCCCGTATTACCAATTGTACCTGAAAAACGATAAAAACTTCCCTGCTCATTATAGAGAATCATATTATCCATAAAGGAACTGTTTTCTGCCAGGTTATCAATAGTTTCTGTCACAGAAGCCGACTTATTCACAAACTCGGTATAATCTTCCTCGAGAAGAAAGCTCTGTACGTTGGTATCCTGTGATAAAGCAAATGAAACCTCTTCTAATTGTAAAAAGGAACGATTCAACTCCGAAATAATCTGCTCCGAAATCTGTTCCATATTCTGCATGACATTCTTTTGAATCACATTATGGATATTGACATAGAAAAGAAACCACATTGCAAGCATTGCGGCACTTAAGGATAATACAGTCCATTTTAACTCCTTAATCAGTGATTTCTTTCTCATCTTATTCTTTACTTATGCTCCTTCAATAATTCAATCCAAAACTGCGACATGGCATCCATATTGTTATATAAATATTCTTTATTGATTTCCAAGTAATCTATTTCATTAAGGGGAACCTCATTGGCATCTTCTACATCCATTCTGGATGACCAAGTGCCTGCTGTTAAGAATGGTTTCATCCCTTCTCCGGTTCCATCGGTTTCACCTAAAAGATATCGCACAAAAAGCTTGGCAGCATTTACATTTTTAGAACCTGCTGCAACCGTAACACTGTTGGGTGTATAAACAGTTGAAAATGGATTTAAACGATAAATCGGTGCAAATTGATAACCCAAAGCCAGATATCTCATCTTGGATGAAATCATAATTCCAATCCAGTAATCATCACTACCGATCCCGCCGATGCCTTCCAAAACTTCATCACTGGAATTGGTAAACACAATATTGGAAGCTGCCTTTTCCCAAAACACTTCTCCGGCTGTTTTCCCTTCTGGTATAACGAGCCTTTCTCCGGTATATTCCTCATATGCTTTTTCCATTTTCTCCGGTTCGCCTAGCACCGCGGAACAGAACCCATATGTAGAGAAAGAACTTAATGGATTTGCCATAATGATTTTTCCCTTGTACTGTTCTTCTGTCAATTCCCAAATATTCTGGATTGGCTGCTCACTATAAACATTTTCATTGTAAAAAAACATCAAGGATTCTCCAACAAAGAGCAGTTCATTATCTGCATGCCCTTCCTTCATCTTTGGTGCAATATCTGCTGGAATATAAGAATATAAAATTCCCGGTTCCAGCAGTTCACGATAGAGTGTTCCGTTGCAATCACTACAGATAACTAAATCACAGGCATAATTTTCCTTATCATAATTATCCTTTACCATAGACACAATATCTTCGCTCCTGATATCCTTCACTTCTACAGTCAATCCTGGATATTCCTTCTCAAAGGATTCTTTCACCTCAAACGCTCTGGAAGAGACAGAATAAATCACCAAAGTATCCTCCAAAAGTGCTGCTTCGTAAAGCTCCTCTTTTGTAAGAGTATCCGAAAGATTGACTTCATCCAGCCACTTTTGCATTTCTCTGGCCTGTTTGTTTTTCTGTCCTTCTTGTCCACAACCCATCAGTGTCAACATAAGCAGCAAAATGATTATTAATTGCCAGCTATTTCTTCTCATTGGATTCTACCTCTCTTTTGAAATCAATCCATTTTTCATCAGAAAACACATCCTCTTCACTAAAAACGAACTGTCTGATTCTTGTATCAACATCTGTCATTCCATCCTGTCTGCTACTAAATTCTTCTTTCTGCTCTTTGCTTCTAAATAGTTCTTTCTCTACATAGTAATAGTTCTCATAGGAGCGAACAGCTCTTGCATCAATATACTCTACTAGAGAATTATCCCCATTCCATGTGACACCATTGGCATATTCTTCTGCCAGCACTAAAGGTCCTGTCCCTGCATAGTTCTTATTCTGTACACTATCATTCAAATACTGGAGCGTAGTAATCATCGCTTTGCTTCCATAAGTAGATAAATCTCCATTGTCTGAGAACTTCCAATCTACTCCTTCTTCACCAAAAGATGCAATTAACGCAGCTTCCGTAGACAGCATTAAATCCATAATTTCAAAAGCTTCCCTTGTATGTATACTGTTCGTTGGAATAACTCCTCCTATACTTGGTTCATAATCACAGTACACTGCATTACGTTCTCCGTTAGTTCCAAGTAGCGGTGGCACCTGAATATATCTTGCCAAGATATCCGGGCAATTCGGATAGATAACATCAGCAATACTCTGACTGGTAAATGCTCCGACATAATCTCCCGGGGAGTTTACCAATTCCATAAGTTGTCTCTTAGAATAATTATTGCATTCATCAGTTAATAATCCCTGTGAATACATGTCTGTGCAGGTTTTCAAACCATCTCTAAAATCAATTTCCATCAGATTACTTGTTAAGCAATTATTCTCATTTACATACATTCGCCCGTGTAGAGGGTCGTTATAGATATAGGCATTCAGAATAAAATTGTAACTTTGCAAAGCATAAGAAGATTCACAACTAATCAAAGGCAATTCATCTGCTATACCATTTCCGTTTGGATCTTTATCTCGAAAAGAGGTTAAAACACCCTTTAGCGCTTCAACTGTTTCAGGTACTTTTAACCCCAATGTTTTGAGCCATCCAATGTTAATCCACATAACCTGCATATTTTGATTCATTCTGGTTGTGTCCATGTTCGGCAAATAATATATCCCACCATGGTATTCAATCTTTTCCCGCATGGATATGGATTCATATTGATTTAACAGAGCAGTATAATGACTGTCCTCTGTCAGCAATTCAGAAATATCAAACAGCAGACCGTCTTCGGCATAACATTGTAACTCATCTACGGTAAGAAAGTTCTCTTCCTCCGGTAAAAATATTGCGTCTATCCTTCCTGTATCAGATGTAAGGCAGGCATATAAGTATTCCTTCTCATAGCCTTCTGATATATATTCAAATTGTATATCATATCCGGTTGTATCTTCCAGCCACTGCGTATAATAGTTCGTGTTAAAATTCTGAACATGTTTGTCCTGTATAACAGCAATGGTAACTGTCGTTCTTTCTTCTTCCTGCCTTTGTCCATTTATGTAGATATTGAGGATGACTGCCATGACTGCACAGACAAGCAACACATATATCCACTTATTTTCGAATAGCCGCTTCATGGCATCTCCTTCCCTCAAGTATTTCATCTCATATGCTAGCCCCGATCTACATCGTACTGACTTGGTGCCATTCCATAATAGCTCTTAAAGACCTTGTTGAAATAGAAGTAATCTTTGTAGCCACACTCATATGCAACTTGTTTCAGACTTAGATTACTTGTTTTAATTAATGCAGCCGCATGATTCATTCTTGTCTCTGTAACAAAACATGTCAGTGTTGTATTAAAATTCTTTGCAAATAGAGAGCAGATATATCCAGCACTCAAACCAAACTTCTTACCAAGCTGCTCCAAAGTGAACTTTTCATTAAAGTTGGTACGCACATATTCAACCAATGCAACAAATGAAGGATTCGTCGGTTCTTCAGAATCTACACTCTGCTGTGGATGTTTCGGTGCTAACTTCATTGCTAGTTTTTCCAATACGAGCTGTACTTCTGGAATCTGCAATGGTTTCAAAAGGTAATCAAAGCCCTCCTGCTGAAAAAAAATTCTTGCATCCTCAAAAGTACCATAAGCACTGAGCATAACGAACTCTGTATCCAGTCCGTTTTCTCGTACTGTTTTCATGAAGGTGTGCCCATCCAGATATGGCATCCTTAGATCAGAAAATACCACGTCCGGTTTTAGTTCAAGCACTCTATCTACAGCTCTTTTGGAATTACTCTCCATTCCAATCACTTCAAAGCCATTGTCCATCCACGGAACGCTGGCTGCTATCTCTTTCATAATCAGTTCTTCATCATCTACCAAAAATACCCGAAACATAATACCCTCCAATCTCTTCTATTTTACTATATTCATCCGCTAACATCTATTCATTTCTTCATAGAAGCCTCTTTTATTTTATACAAGATTTCGCTATATCAACATAGACTGGATTAAGTTTCATTGGTATTATCTTCATATCTTTACTGTCACTCCCACATACCCTATCTATGTCTCGTAACATTTCCTTATTCTGCTCCGTGTTCACAAGCTGGAATACAATGTTATCTTTTGCTGCTATAAAATCTATTGCAGGCACTACATCTGGCGCTTCCTTTATTGCATTTTCCATTTTCGATGCTGCCATCTGCAATACCTCCTGAA
>CAZNAP010000132.1:0-6169 GCA_964571145.1 uncultured Lachnospiraceae bacterium
AACTCTCTCAATGGAAGTTGAAATGACAACTTTCAACATTCTCTGCAACCGGCGACTTCAACTTGCTTTGCAACTTCCGATAAGCTATACTATTAGCAGACTTAATTCTTATATTTGAGGATTTTAGGAAAAGGAATGATTAATCCATATGCAGCGACTTATTCAAGATATAAAAGAGAATAATCTGAATCATCTGTACCTTCTTTATGGCGAAGAAGCTTATTTACGCAAACAATACCGCGATAAATTGAAAAAGGCAATTATTGGTGATGATACCATGAATTATCATTACTATGAGGGGAAGAATATTGTTATAGGCGAAGTTATCGACCAGGCTGAAACTCTTCCCTTTTTTTCGGAAAAGCGACTCATTATTATTGAAAACAGTAACTTGCTAAAAAGTGGCGGAGAATCGCTGGCTGAATACCTTTCCTCTCCTTCTCCTACCACCTACTTTATTATAGTAGAAACAGAAATCGATAAACGCAGCAAATTATACAAAACCATTCAGTCCAAGGGCTGTGCCGTCGAATTTGCCGTTCAAGATGACGCAACGCTGAAACGTTGGATTCTTTCTATGATGAAACGAGAAAACAAGAAAATCAGTGGAATTGCCCTGGATTATCTTCTTCTGAAAACCGGAAGTGATATGGAGAATATTCAAAAGGAAACTGAAAAGCTTTTTTGCTATTGTTTAGATAAAGAAGTCATTACAGAAGCTGATATCGAAGAAATTTGCACAAAAAGAATCAGCAACCATATTTTTGATATGGTGAATGCCATTGCTGATAAAAAGAAGGAAAGAGCATTGGGACTTTATTATGACCTGTTGGCGCTGAAAGAGCCACCCATGCGCATTCTCTTCTTAATAGCCAGACAATATAATCTTTTATTGCAGGTCAAAGAACTGGCTCAAAAAGGGCAGTCTAAAAGGACGATCAGCGAAAAAGTGAAATTACAAGAATTCGTTGCCGGTAAATATATGACTCAGGCATCCCGCTTTCGAATTGAAGACATTCGGCAAGCATTGGAAGATTGTGTGGCAGCTGAGGAAGCTATTAAAACCGGTCGAATGAACGACAATATGAGCGTAGAACTCCTGATTGTGAAATACAGTAGCTAGTCAGGATGCCAAAAACAGAAACTATGAACTAATCAGTCAAATACGAAAGGAGCAGGACGTTATGACCAAACAAAAATATCATATAACAGGCATGACTTGCTCCGCCTGTTCCTCCCATGTGGAGAAAAGTGTCAGTAAGTTGTCCGGTATGGAGCAGGTAAGTGTTAATTTACTTACTAACAGCATGCAGGTTTCCTATGATGAAACTACCTGTGATTCTGCCCAAATAATAGAAGCTGTGGAACTGGCTGGCTACGGAGCCAGTCTTTTTGGCCTGAATACCCCTTCAAACCAGCCAAATCCTGTTACTCACGAAGGTGTTTCGAACCATAAAGAAAGAAATGAAATGAAAACCAGGCTGACCATTTCTATCATCTTTATGTTGCTTTTGATGTTAGTATCCATGCATCACATGTTTTTTATGTGGCTGCATATTCCCACGCCTGCTTTATTTATGACATTATTTCATGGCAATGAAAATGCCTTAACGTTTGCTTTTACACAATTTTTGCTGACGCTGCCAATTATTTATGTAAACCGCAAATATTATCAAACCGGTATCAAAACCTTACTCCATTTCAGTTCCAATATGGACAGTCTGATTGCCATTGGCTCCGGTGCTGCCCTTATTTATGGTATTTGGGCTATTTTCCGTATTGGTTACGGACTGGGACATGAGAACGATGCTTTGGTCAGTCAATACGCAGGCGATTTATACTTTGAATCAGCCGGTATGATTCTGGCACTGATTACCGTTGGCAAATATTTAGAAACACGTTCTAAAGGAAAAACCAGTGAGGCCATTGCCAAGCTCATGGATTTATCACCGAAGACTGCTATTTTGTTATCTGCTGATGGCACGGAAACGGAAGTCCCGACGCAGCAACTGATGAAAGACGATTTATTCGTCGTGCGGCCCGGCTCCTTGATTCCTGTTGACGGTATTGTGACAGAAGGAACTTCCAGCATCAACGAAGCTGCTATTACCGGCGAAAGCATTCCTGTGGAGAAGCAGCCCGGCGACACCGTTGTTTCTGCCACCATGAATAAGGCAGGTCGCTTGATTTGCCGCGCTGTCAAGGTTGGCGAGGACACCACACTGGCACAGATTATCCGATTGGTTGAAGAAGCATCGTCTTCCAAAGCACCCATTGCTAAAATGGCCGATAAAATAGCAGGTATTTTTGTTCCCGTTGTGATTGGAATTGCGCTGATTACCTTTGTAGTGTGGTTATTTACAGGCGGCGGTTTTGAAAACGCCATGTCCTGCGCCATAGCCGTGCTGGTGATTTCCTGCCCCTGTGCCCTTGGACTGGCAACCCCGGTAGCGATTATGGTGGGTACCGGCGTAGGTGCGCGAAACGGCATCCTGATTAAATCGGGCGATGCCTTACAACTTGCCCGAAATATCAATACCGTTGTTCTAGATAAAACCGGCACGATTACAGAAGGAATTCCCAAGGTTACGGATATTCTTGTTTATGACCAAACACTTTCCACCAAAGAAATCGTCTCACTTGCCGCTGCCATTGAGAAGCCCAGCGAGCATCCACTGGCGGAAGCTATTGTAGCGGAAGCCCATAAGAATCATCTTACAATTCCTGATGTGACTGCTTTTCAGGCTGTTTTCGGAAAAGGCGTTATGGCCCAAATAGACAATCTGATGTACTTCGCCGGCAATGTTGCTTTTATGAATGATAATAATGTTATGTTAACCAACGACCAGCAAGAAGCTATGAGCAAATTGGCCCTTCAGGGAAAAACACCACTGCTCTTTTTTAGAAAAGAGTGTTTGCTTGCAATACTGGCTGTTGCCGATACAATCAAGGACTCCTCTCGTCATGCTATTAAGCAGCTCCACCAAATGCAGATTGACGTTGTTATGTTAACCGGTGACAATAAGCAGACTGCCGAGGCTGTCAGACAGGATTTGGGGATTAATCAGGTTATTGCAGAGGTATTGCCCGAAGATAAGGAAAAAGAAATACGACGTCTTCGCGCGTCCGGTAAAACTGTGGCCATGATTGGTGACGGTATTAATGATGCACCCGCTCTGGCTGCTGCCGATGTAGGAATTGCCATTGGTGCCGGAACAGATGTAGCGATCGACAGTGCTGACATTATTTTAATGAAAAACAAACTGACAGATGCTATCACCGCCATTCGATTAAGCAAAGCAGTCATTCGTAATATTAAGGAAAATCTGTTTTGGGCATTTTTCTATAATACGATTGGCATCCCCCTTGCAGCAGGTGTTCTATACCCGGCTTTTGGAATCAAATTAAATCCCATGTTCGGAGCTGCAGCTATGAGTTTGAGCAGTTTATTTGTAGTCGGCAATGCCTTGCGACTACGAAATTTTAAGAATATTGAATTTAAAGGAGATTCTGAAACAAACAATAACGATACAGCAGATAACACAACTATATATTATGAATCAAAACATCAGGAGGAGCAGATAATGAATATGAAAAAAACAATTATTGTCGAAGGAATGTCTTGCGGACATTGTACCGCAAGAGTACAAAAAGCTTTAGAATCAGTAGCCAACGTTAAGAGCGTTGAAATGAGTCTGGAACAAAAAACAGCAGAAGTCACGCTTGACGGCGATGTGCCGAACGAAGTGTTAACTGCTGCTGTTACTGATGCAGGTTATGAAGTAGTTGAAATCAAGTAGTTATAACGCTTTTTTGACGGAAATTGCTTTTACAGGACACATTTCCTGGCAACAAAAGCAGGAAATACAGCCTTTTCTCCGGAACTTAGCCTTTTTATCTTCAATAGTAATGACGTGCGCAGGACAACTTTCTGCGCATTTTCCGCATCCGATACATATATCCTTATTGACCTGCGGATAAGATTTGAAAATTCGCTTCGCCAAAAATACAAACGGTTTTCTTAAGAAAGCCGGTACATTTCCTGTAAAATCCAATCCGATTGCATCCGGTTTTTTGAATGGAGTCAGGTTGTCCGGTATTGAATCACCTACTAACTCAATCTCATCCGGCTTCGCCAGTCCAGCTACAACTGCTTGACGAATCATTTCGATTTCCATAGGATCAATACCCATGAGTTTGGCTGCAAAATAATCCTGCGTGAACAAATCTCTGGCTGCCAGTATCATATGCAGTGGGTGAGACGTTCCGCCCGAAGGTCCGTTCCCTTCCATGGCATTAATGGCATCCACAATCGTTAACTGAGGAGCCACTGTTTGTGCAAGTTCCAGTAGCATATTTGAAAAGTCCTTAAGCTCAGGCCAACGATAATGCATCTGGGGTTTCTCCAATCCCGGTATTGTACCAAATAAATTCTTAATACCACCAGAGTATCCCGTCATAGCATGCGTCTTTAACTTACATATATTGATTACATAGTCCGCTTCTACCACCGGCGTAATCAGATGAAAAGAATGATTGACAAATCCATCCGGGCAATTCACGGTTTGTGCACTAAAATCCATATTTAGTTTCAAATCAGGTTCCAGTTGCATTAACTGACAAGTCCGATAAATAGCTTTCATGTGTTCCGCTGTATAAGGACCTCCGGCACTGTCAGCCAGCACAATATTGGTTACACCATGCTCACGTAGCCAGCGAACCACCGCTTTAATAACCAGTGGATGTGTAGTAACCGGGAAATCTGGACTTTTGGCTAACAGTAAATTGGGCTTAATAACAACTTTAAAATCGGGACGAATATCGTCCGCAATAGATAGCGCTTCTAAAGAACGGCAAATCGCCGGATAAATCAGGTCATCCTCATAAGCGGATACCATTTGTAGTGTCTGTATCATAGTCAACATCTTCCTTCTTTGAGATTATGCTTAGTTGCATGGTGCCGGTTCGTATATGTTGATATGAATATACGGATTTCTATCACATTATGTTCATTTTACCACAAATAGTTGATTCCGGATAGTGGAAAAAACTATCAGTTATCAGTTGTGTGCTTTTCCGAGGAGTAGTATAATAAACATAATTTGACTATAAGGTAATAATAGATAGAGAAGGGCACTGTTTGCTATATGATAATTGACAGATCGAAAGTAATTGATACATTTAAAGCATATACTTCTCATTATGATGACCAAAATGAAAAGGTGCGTCTGAAAATAGAGCACACTTATCGTGTCAGTGAATTGTGTGAAAAAATCGCGCAATCCCTCAATCTCTCCCCTGAAGATGTTAATATTGCATGGCTTCTTGGTATGCTGCATGATGTCGGAAGATTTGAGCAGCTGAGACTTTACAATACCTATCTCGATGCACAATCCATTGACCATGCCATGTACGGTGCAGACATTCTTTTTGGTAGTGAAAATCATAGTACCGATCATCATAATGTTGCTGCTCATGATAGAGGATTAATCCGAACCTACATTGATAGTGATGTGGAAGATGCACTTCTGGAAGCCGCAATTCGCTATCATAGTTTATATCGTCTGCCTGAGAATTTAGATTCAAGAACCAAAACATTTTGTCAAATTTTGCGAGATGCAGATAAAATCGACATCTTAAAAGTAAATGTAGATTATTCATTAGAAGAAGTCCTGGATTTAAAATCTGCAAAAATCAAAACGGAAACTGTTTCCGAAGATGTTATGAATGCCTTTTTTGAGGGCCATGCTGTTTTACACAGTCTCAAAAAAACGTCTGCTGATCACATTGTTGGCTACATTTCCCTGTTTTTTGAATTGGTCTATCCGGAAAGTAGGCGCATTACTATTAGCCAAGGCTATATTGACCAACTGCTTACTTATCCATCCGATAATCCAAAAACACGCGAACAATTTGAATTGCTTCGCCAGAAAATAGACTCTTTTAATCAGGAGCATCGCTCGTAAAATCTTAAGTATGCTTAACTCGGTGCCAAGTTACTCGGTACTTGGTACTTGGTTACTCGGTACTTGGTACTTGGTTACTCGATGCTTGGTACTTGGTTACTCGATGCTTATTCTACAATAAACTTACAAATTGTCACTTTGGTGCCATCACTTATCAGTGTAACTGCACCGCTCTGGTCTGTTCTCGATATCAGTGTATCTAC
>CAZNAP010000133.1:0-6148 GCA_964571145.1 uncultured Lachnospiraceae bacterium
TATTGTAAAGCTGATAAAATTCGCAGTTGTGGATAAAACTGCGGAAACTCAAGCACAATAATAAGGTGGAAACTTCTTTTGAAAAATGTTATACTTGATAAGTATCGTTATTGGGTATGGTATTGTGATTTAAGAGGGTATATTAAGAGGGTATTTATGCGATGGCACCAAATAAAAATAAGATTAAATTAAAAGGAAGACTGAAGACTTATTTACAAACTTCGTTATATTTAGGCATTTTATTGGCATTAGTGAATGTAGTGGTATATTTAGTGGATGTACCGGCGGGTTCAATCGTAACCTGCTTTACATTGCTTTATTTTGCTATTATATTGTCTCTGCAATTCTACAGCAAACCTGTTATCTTAAATGAAATGGTGAGTTTTGCAACTCAATATGGTCAAATCCAGAAAATTCTCCTGCGTGAACTGGAAGTCCCTTATGCAATCTTGGATGAAGAGGGACATATCATCTGGACCAATACAGCATTTGAAAAGATTGTACATAAAGAAAAGAGATATCGGAAATCGATTACCTCTTTATTTCCTACTATTACCAAAGAAAAACTGATGGATGATGAAGCATCGGAATTTGATCTTTCATTTGAAGACAGTAATTATATTGCTAAGATGAAGCGCGTATCCATGACAGGGCTGATGAGCAACAGCGATATACTGGAAGGTGAAGATTATAGCGGTTATCTGATTGCTTTTTATCTGTTTGACGAAACTGCACTACGTATCGCCCTTCAAGAAGTCGATGATCAAAGTCTGGCAGTAGGCATGATTTATCTGGATAATTATGAGGAAGCACTTGAAAGCGTGGAGGAAGTCAGACGTTCGCTTTTAATTGCGTTAATCGACCGAAAGGTAAACAAATATATCGCCGCATTAGATGGTATTTGCCGTAAAATGGAGAAGGACAAGTATATGGTTATCCTTCGGAAAAAGGCAATTGAGCTCTTGCGTGAAAATCGGTTTGATATTTTGGATGATGTTAAAACAGTTAATATCGGAAATGAAATGGCAGTTACGATCAGTATTGGAATCGGGCTGGATGGATTGTCCTATGCACAAAACTATGAATTCGCACGTAATGCCATTGATTTAGCACTTGGCAGAGGTGGCGATCAAGCGGTTGTGAAGACACCTGATAATGTTGTTTACTTTGGTGGAAAGAGCCAGCAGGTGGAGAAGAATACAAGAGTTAAGGCCAGAGTGAAAGCACAGGCACTTCGTGAGATTATATCCGGCAGAGAGACCGTGCTTATTATGGGACACAGACTTGCTGATGTAGACAGTTTTGGTGCGGCAGTCGGTATTTATAGAATTGCAACCACATTAGACCGCAAAGCATATATTATCCTAAATGATGTAAGCTCGTCTGTGCAGCCAATGGTAGACTTGTTTGTAGAGAGTGAAGACTATGATGACGATATGATTATCAATAGTCAACAAGCATTGGAACTGGCAGGAAATAATGCTGCATTGGTAGTGGTGGATGTGAATAAGCCCAGTATTACCGAGTGCCCGGATTTGCTTCGCATGTGTAAATCAATTGTTGTTTTGGATCACCACAGACAAGGTTCTGAAATTATTGAGAATGCGACGCTGTCCTACGTGGAAGCCTATGCTTCCTCAGCCTGTGAAATGGTTTCTGAAATCTTACAGTATATTGGAGATGATATTAGAATCACTTCGGAAGAAGCGGATTGTATGTACTCCGGTATTATGATCGATACTAATAATTTTATGACCAAGACAGGTGTGCGTACCTTTGAAGCTGCAGCATTTTTGCGTAGAAACGGTGCGGATGTAACCAGAGTTCGGAAGTTGTTCAGAGAGGATGCACTGGAATATAAAGCGAAAGCTGATGCAGTCAGTCAGGCGGAGATTTATAGAAATGCATTTGCCATTTCTACCTGTACCAGTGAAGATTTGCAGAGTCCGACCATTGTTGGAGCACAGGCTGCTAATGAATTACTGAATATAAAAGGAGTGAAAGCAAGCTTTATCCTAACGGAATATCAAAATCAAATTTATGTCAGCGCTCGTTCCATAGATGAAGTGAATGTGCAGATTATTATGGAGAAAATGGGCGGTGGCGGCCACTTAAGTACAGCAGGCTGTCAAATGGACAGTATATCCATTCCGGAAGGAATCGGAGTACTCAAGGGAACTCTGGATCGAATGATTGAGGAAGGCGAATTATCTATAGACTAAACGGAGGTACACAAATGAAAATTATTTTATTGGAAGATGTGAAAACATTAGGAAAAAAAGGTGACGTCGTAGAAGTAAATGACGGATATGCCAGAAATTTTGTTTTACCAAAAAAACTGGGTATGGAAGCAACAAATAAGAACTTAAATGATTTGAGATTACAAAAGGCCAATCAAGATAAATTAGCAAAAGAACAGTTGGATGCTGCTAAAGCCTTTGCAGATGCAATGGAGAAGGATGAAATAACAGTATTGATGAAAGGCGGCGAGGGAGGAAGAACTTTTGGCTCTATCTCCAGCAAAGAAATAGCGCAGGCTTATCAGGAACAATGTAATAAACAAATAGATAAGAAAAAGATTCAGTTAGCTGAGCCGATTAAGAATTTTGGAGTTTATGAGGTTAGTGTAAAACTTCACCCCAATGTAACAGGTAAGTTGAAGGTGAAAGTAACCGAAATGAACTAGAGAAAATGCAATAATTATACAGGAATTATACAGCAGAGAGGTTAGATACAAATGGCAGCAATGGAGGAAGCGCTTTTAAAACGAATATTGCCACATAGCATAGAAGCGGAGCAATCAGTAATCGGTGCGATGATTATGGATAAGGATGCGATAGCCGTAGCAAACGAGATAATTTGTGGTGATGATTTTTATAGTAAACAATGCGGCATTGTTTTTGATTCCATGGTGGAATTAAATGACGAAGGAAAACCGGTTGATTTGGTAACGCTTCAGGATAGGCTCCGTGAAAAGGATGTACCGGCAGAAGTTAGCAGCCTTGAGTTTATCCGTGACTTCATTAGTTTGGTACCCACATCCGCCAACGTCAAATACTATGCAAATATAGTTGCTGAAAAGTCGACTTTGCGTAAACTGATTCGCATAAATGAAGAAATAGCCAATACATGTTATGCAGGAAATGAAAGTCTTGAGATTATCTTAGAGGATACTGAAAAGCGTATTTTTGAAATTGTACAAAAACGAAATACCGGTGAGTATGTAAAAATTCGACAGGTAGTCATGAATGCAATAGAGAAGATTGAGAAAGCAGCTAAGACGGATGGCAATGTAACAGGTATAGCAACCGGTTTTTATGATTTGGACTATAAAACGGCAGGCATGCAGCCTTCAGATTTGGTATTGATTGCTGCAAGACCTTCCATGGGAAAAACGGCTTTTGTATTAAATATAGCAGAACATGTCGCTTTTCATCTAAACTTAACAGTAGCTATATTCAGTCTAGAAATGAGTAAGGAGCAATTGGTTAACCGTCTTTTCTCATTGGAATCCCGAGTGGATGCACAGAAACTGCGTACAGGTAAGCTGTCAGACGCTGAATGGGAAGCGTTGATTGAAAGCGCCGGAGTAATTGGACAATCAAATTTAATTATCGATGATACACCCGGTATTAGTATTCCAGAGCTACGATCCAAGTGCCGTAAATTTAAGATGGAGAATCAATTGTCAATGATTATTATTGACTACTTGCAGTTAATGTCAGGAAGTGGCAGGAATTCAGATTCCCGTCAGCAGGAAATATCTGATATTTCACGTTCCTTGAAAGCGCTGGCCAGAGAATTGAAAGTGCCGGTTTTGGCATTGTCACAGCTCAGCCGTCAAGTAGAGCAGAGACCTGATCATCGTCCAATGTTATCTGATTTGCGTGAATCGGGTGCCATAGAGCAGGATGCTGATGTGGTTATGTTTATTTACAGAGATGATTACTACAATAAGGATTCTGAGAAAAAGGGAATTGCTGAGATTATTGTAGCCAAGCAAAGAAACGGTCCAATCGGTACCACGGATTTAGTATGGCTTCCTGAAACCACCAGATTTGGAAATTTGCAAAAAAAATAGATATTTTTATTGAAAATAAATTTACTTTACGAAAGAGGACAAGCTGATCAGCATGTTCTCTTTTTGTGTATTTAAATAGGATACAAAAAGAGATATAGAAAGAAATATAGAAAGAACTATAGAAAGAAATATAGAAAGAAATATAGAAAGAAATGTAGAAAGAAATAAGTTATGCTGAATAATCATTATATGAATAAGAAGGAGAGATTAAAATGAAGCAAAAAGACAGGATTTATATGATTTCAGATGCAGCCAGACAGGTACAGGTGGAGGCACATGTGCTTCGCTATTGGGAAGAAGAATTGCAGCTACCTTCCCGTAATGAAATGGGGCATCGCTATTATACGGAAGAGGATTTAATGCAACTGGTTAAAATCAAGGAGTTAAAAGAGCAGGGACTTCAACTCAAGGCAATTCGGAATATGATTAAAGAGGGTGTTCTTTTTAATCAAAGCGATTTTCTTGAAAAAAGAGGTACACAGGAAGATGTGCATGAAGACTCTACAAGGGAATTGGGCAAAAGACAAGTAGTTATGGTTAAAAAAGGGGAGTTCCTATCAGTCCCGGAAGAGAGCAGAGAGCAAAAAAGTATACGGTTGCAACAATTGTTACGAGATATGATTACAGATGCCCTGCAGAGAAATAATCAGAAACTATGCCAGGATATTAAGGAAAGTATTCTAAAGGAAATGGATTATCAGTTCCGACTGCAAGAGGAAAGAGAAGATGTCAGAGAAGAAGAAAGAGTAGAACGTCAGGAAGCACATTATAAGCAATTGGATGAACTTCTAAGAAGTCATAATTCCAAAAAGAAATTCGTAAAGAATTTACTTCGAAAAAAATAGCGCTCGCCATTAAGGCGAACGCTTTGGTTCTAGTTGATATTTGTTATTCTTCTGAAATAGCACCTACAGGGCATCCGCCTGCACAGGAACCACAACTGATGCAAGTATCGGGATCGATTTCAAACTTTCCATCTCCTTCGCTGATAGCACCTACAGGGCACTGTCCAGCACAAGCACCACATGAAATACATGCATCACTAATTACATATGCCATGACCAAATCCTCCTTAAGTAGTAGTCTTAATTTACAATTTACTTCTTACCTATTTTAATATAAAAACATACTGAATACAAGTGTATTGTGAATAAAACTATTATTAATATATTGTAAATAAAACGAATATAAAGCAGTGATTATAAGCTGGAAGATTCTTCCCTGCGTTGTCTGATTCCATTAAGGATTACTTCTTTCTTCTCAATGGCTTTATCTTTATCCATAGCAGGCACACCTGCTAACTTATAGGGGATGTCCAACTTCTTGTATTTTACTTCCCCCATGGTGTGATAAGGAAGGACATCCAGCGCTTTTAAATTGGAAAATTGGCCAATAAAATATCCTAATTTAAACAGGTAATCATCATCATCAGTATAGCCGGGTACGACTACGTGTCGAATCCACATATCCACATGCTTTTCATTCAGATAAGCGGCAAAAGCTAAAATGCCTTCGTTTGGCTGGCTGGTCAGTTCTTGATGTTTAGCGGGATCAATATGTTTGATATCTAACATAACTAAATCCGTCAATTCCATGAGTTTATCCAGTTTCTCAATAAAGGGGGCATTATTAGGCTTAAATGCGATACCTGAGGTATCAATACAAGTGTGGACATTGTCTTTTTTTGCGATAGTAAAGAAGTCAATTAAGAAGTCTACCTGCATCAGCGGCTCGCCACCGGTTACGGTAATGCCGCCATTTTGATAAAAACCTTCATTACGTTTAAACTGTTCATATATCTCTTCCGGTTCCATCATCGTACCACCGGTCATAGCCCATGTATCCGGATTATGACAATAAGCACATCTCATGGGACAACCTTGTACAAATACGACAAATCTGGTACCGGGACCATCTACGGTTCCAAAGCTTTCAATTGAGTGAATTCTACCCTGCATCTTTTTTCCTCATCTTTTTAAATTCATTTTCATATCCATTTCCATATAGTATAACAAATTTAGTGAAAAAAAACAGCAAGTTCCTTTATTTTGATATAACTTTTGATAT
>CAZNAP010000134.1:0-5921 GCA_964571145.1 uncultured Lachnospiraceae bacterium
AATACGGTATGTTTAATACGGTATGTTTAATACGGTATGTTTAATACGGTATGTTCAATGTACAATGACTTGGCGTTAATGTCAATGTATTACTGAATTAATTTATTATTAAATTGTATTATATTTGTATGTACTATATTTGAATGTATGATATTTAAATGTATGATATTTAAATGTATGATATTTGAATGTTACTAACGTATTAATATGTTCATGTAATTCGTTTATTATTTACAAATATGTCTTAGATTTCATTGACTTCATAAGCAAGTTGCTCTAAAATTTTATTAATACGACAAAATTAGACTTTAGGAGGTCTTTTATGGAACAGCTACAGAACATGGACAATGTATTTATACTGAATCACCCACTTATTCAACACAAAATATCAAGATTGCGTGATGAGAATACCGGAACTAACGAATTTCGTAAATTAATTGAAGAAATCGCTATGCTCATGGGATATGAAGCACTCCGCGATCTTCCGCTGGAAGATGTGGAAATCAAAACTCCTATCGAGACTTGCAAAACTCCCGTGATTTCCGGTAAGAAAATGGCTATTGTCCCGATTTTACGTGCAGGCCTCGGTATGGTCGGTGGCATTTTGGCATTGGTTCCATCCGCCAAAGTTGGACATATTGGTTTATATAGAGATCCCGAAACCCACGAACCTCACGAATACTATTGCAAATTACCCAAGCCAATCGAATTAAGAACAATTGTTGTTTTAGACCCCATGCTTGCTACCGGAGGTTCCGGTTCCGAAGCCGTTGATTTCATTAAACAACATGGTGGCAAAAACATTAAGTTCATGTGCATCATTGCCGCACCCGAAGGTTTAGCAAGACTCCGTAAAGATCATCCTGATATTCAGATATATGTTGGTCATCTGGATAGATGTCTAAATGAGAATGCTTATATTTGTCCCGGACTCGGAGATGCCGGTGACAGAATCTTTGGTACAAAATAGACTTTCTGCTATAAATTGAAATATTATGCGCAAGGCTGAATATTTGCTTTGTAGCAAGGCTAAGCATTTATTGCAAGGCTGAATATTTGCTTTGTAGCAAGTAAAAACTTTGGGCAGGAGGAAGCATTTTTCTGCTCCCATACCCAAAACAGCTTGCTAAACTAAGTGCAAACTCGTAGTTTGGGCATACGAAGTCCAAACTCCCCCTATATACCCAAGATTTAAGATATACTGCGGGCACAGGACAAGCAAAATCAAGCTGTATACCCAAAGCAGTATTTCAATCAAATGCTTAGCAGGCTTTTGGGCACAGAAGCGACAAATACCTTTATTATACCCCAAAATAGCAGCTTATCCAAGAACAGAAAAAGGCATCGGGTGTGGACCCGGTGCCTTTTTTATTTATTTGCATATATGCTTTAATTCGCTTGCGCTAAGTCAGATACCACTGACTTACTTGCTAACTCACTTGCATAATAACTTGCTTATCGATTTACTTAATTACTTCCTGCATTTGCTCGGAAATCTTCTCGACTAAATCTTCGATTTCCATGGTTTTAGCAGCAATTTCCTGAGTGTTGGCGGCCATGGTTGTAATTCGTTCATTGACGTTATTAATATTTTCAACAAAGTTTGCTGATTCGGAGTTCAATTCTTCCATGGCAGGAATAATATTGTCACTTTGTTGTTTGCCGTCGGTAATGGTGCCTTTGGTCTGTTCGGATAAATCGCGAACGCGATTGGCAATGACTGCGAAGCCTTTTCCGGCTTCTCCGGTTCTGGCAGCTTCGATTCCGGCATTTAACGCTAACATGCTGGTTTGATTGGAAATCTTAATAATCGCTTCGTTGATTTCATCATACCCATGCACATATTCTGTTACCTTGCTGACGGATTGGCGCAGAACATTACTGAACTCAGCCATTTGTGACATTGTCAAAGCCATTGCTGTAGCATTTTCTGCCGAAGCCTGATTCCCTTGCGATAATTCCTTCATGGCAGTTTCTATCTGTTCAAATTCGCGAATGATTTCTTGATACTGTTGCTCTTTCAATTTATGCTCATCCGCCATTTGCTGTGTCATGGCATTAATTTCTTCCTTCTCGGCTTCCATCTGATCCTTCAGGTAATGGATACAATTGCTTTCTTGATTAAATCCGTTTGCAATCGCATTAGCCATAGATTTACAGTCGCTATATCCGCAAGCTCCGCAGTTGATGCTACGTTGTTCCTCCGTCATCTTACTCATTCTGTCAAAAGTTGCATTTAATTTGTTTTCAGAAATCGAAGGAATTCTGCTGTCTCGTACTGTGTAGGTACAAACAAAATCTTCCAGTTTTAGCGCTTTAAACTGCTCATTCAAATTCTTGAGTCTGGTAGCATAGTCAATAGTTTTGTCCCAAGGATTCTTATTATTCTTATTGTTCTTTTTATTTTTGGTAATCTGTTGGCTCTCACGTACACGCTGCGCATGAATTTCAAAAAGCATATCGTCATTATGTTCATTTTCCGGATTGGTAGCTGTTCCATAAATACAGCCGCCCGCGCAATTCAGTGCATCCACCATAAACGGAAGTGGTTTACCGGATTTCACTCTTTTTGCATAGGCATCCAGGAAAGCATAGGCATGACCTTCGCCTTCTATTTGGCGGACCATAACGTCTTTTCCAACGAAATGCTCTACATTCTCTTTCAAACCGCCTGGTTGTGGATAAACGCTTCCCAGTCCATATTCAATTTCATCGGTTGCATCGTAGCCGGATATATTCACGTTTTGAAGCTTTTCCATCAAATGCATAAACGTAACATTATAAGAAACATTGTTGTTATTCTGCGGTCTAGAAATCTCGGACTTCTTGGCAATACAAGGACTTATAAAGGCAAGCTTGTCCGTTATGTTCATATATTTGTGTGCATAAATCGCACCACACATCATAGGAGAATGAATCGGTACCAGCTTGGGAACCAGCTCCGGAACAAATTTCTCGATATAGTCCACAATAGCTGGACAAGGCTGTGAGATTCCACCCACAAAATTATTTTTAGTTAGATAATTCAAATATGCCCAAGTGGTAATGTCTGCGCCAAAACTGATACTGATAATGCGATTGGCACCCAGCTTCTTCAAATACCCCAGCACTTGCTTATACTGCTTGGGATAATTGGCTATAAATGCCGGTGCTACAAGTAAACTGATTTTCTCACCTTTTTGCAAATCCTCAAATAAGTGCTCTGTATCATCGCTATATTGACGGGCTCCATGCTTGCACGCATCGATACAGGCACCACAATGTACGCAAGCCTCTCCATCTACTTTCACCCGTGCCTTCCCATTTTCCTCCACTGCCCAGTTAGCTCCAAAAACCGGACATGCAGAAATACACCGGTTACAACCGGTGCACTGATCGTCTGTAAAAACAAACCCTTGATTCAATTGCCCCATATACTCTACCTACTCTTTCGTCTCATTCGTAGGAATAATCCCCATATTATCCCCGTGCACATCGCAGATTTTCTACGATACCGCTAAAATAGGAAGTGAAAATCTTTTATTTCCACATATCCCTTTCATAGTTAATTTTATGGTAACATATGGAAAGCACTTTTTCAACTATATTAGTATATTTTGTGGCATTTTATGACCATTTTACCAGTATTTGTGGTTTACCTCCTTATTTGTGGTTTCCCTGCGATTTGTGGTTTCCCTGCAATTTGTGGCTTCTATTTAAATTTTATTTCACTGTTTTCTTTGCATTTGCTTCCATAATTGTTCTGGAAACAATACGTTCTATAACCCCCACCGGAGGTGGCAGCATCAGCACATCGTGAACATCCAGTTCCAAAGCTTTTTTCAAATTGACCATATTGCCTTCTGTGCAAATGGCAAGTGTTAAGAACTGTTTATCTTTGCTCTGTTCGGCAATTTGTTGGTAAGTGCGACCAGCACTTTCAAACACTTTTTTCGTCATATCCAAGCACACAACGCGAATACGCTCTTTATATAAATGATATAGTTTTTCTAAGTCTTTAGCATTCCAGGCCTGTGCAAATGCTGCGCCAGACGCATAAGTAAGTGCAATTGTGGAATAAACCTGAGCATCATCACTGCAAATAATGACCACCGGTTCATCGTTATTAATAATCGGAGGTACTGTTTCTCCAAATACAACTGCTTTTCCTTTGCCGGTTCTTTTCGCCTCATACAGAGCTTGATCCGCTTTGGCAAACAAGGTTTCAAAATCAGTATCCTTTTCCGAAAATGCAAGTCCGATACTGATGCTGATACTGATACCAAACTTTCTTGTACAACTGACCATAATTGCCTTTATCAGCTCCACCGCTTTACTTTTCGCAATTTCCAGCCCATGGATTTTGGTCATCAAAACCACAAATTCGTCTCCGCCAAAACGTCCTACCACATCGGTTTTACGGAAAGAATTGGTCATCTCATCGGCAATACATCGAATCACTTTATCCCCGACTAAATGCCCATGTTTGTCATTGACCTGCTTAAAATCATCCACATCAATGACCAGCAAAGCTTGTCTCTCGTCCGGGAAAATATCCAATACACGTGAAGACAAATCCACGAAAGCCATTTTGTTCAGCAGTGCTGTGGCTGCATCCAATTCCGGCTGTTGCCTGTACTTTTGTTCAATAATATCAAAAATAGATGTGCGACAACTGATTTCTATAACGTGATTTACCCTGGCCATAACCACTTCCTTGGTATAGGGTTTCGTAATATAGTCATAAGCACCTTCATGGAAAGCCTTTAGTTGGTCCACATCATCATCACTTGTGGTAATCATAATCTGTGGAATCATAGCAAGTGCCGGATCCTGCTTACAAAATCTTAAGAAATCCATTCCACCCATACCGGGCATAAAATTATCCACTAAAATGAGTTTAACTTTGCCTTTATTATGCTTTAAATAGAGCAAGCCATCCTCTGCATTGGAACAAGTATGAATATGATACAGTCCGGCAAAAATACTTTTCAGCAAGTCACGGCTCAATTCTTCATCATCAATGATAAGAATCGTCATATTATGCTTGGTATCATCTCCGAATTCCCCCATACTCAGTTGTGCATTACTCTGCAGGAGCGTACTGATATAGCGTTCTTCATAATCTTCTCTGGCAACCGGTTCCCCAAAAAGAAATCCCTGTGCGCAATCGCAACCTGCCGCCATCAGAAAATCCTTTTGCCGCCTATTTTCCACTGCTTCCGCTATAACAGACATACCCATCCAGTTGGTCATCTTGATAAGAGATGCAAGCATAATTTCATCATTTTCGGTTTTATCCTTAATAGGCATAAACCTCATATCCAACTTAATTGCATCATATTTAAGTTCTTTCAGCATATTTAAGGACGCATAACCACACCCAAAATTATCCAAAATTACGGAAAAACCGGCATCATGTAGAAATTGAATTGCTTTTTGGGTTAATTCACCATTTTCCACATAAGCCATTTCTGTCATTTCTACTTGTATAAAGGACGGTAGTACCGCATATTTTGTCACTATATTGAGTAAGGAATTCAGTGTTTCAGCACTATGTAAGCTCTGCACAGAAGCATTCACCGATATAGGAAAAAAAGGTGACCTGCCGCCTTCCAGTCGCTTAAAATCTGGCATACTTTCTCCCACACATAGCAGTCCAGCTGTACAATCAGGCCACTTTGTTCAAAAGACTCCAGGAACTTACCCGGTAATATAATTCCTTTTTCAGGATGATACCATCTGACCAAGGCTTCTGCACCGCACAAATTATCGGTAGCCATATTAATTTTAGGTTGCAAAAAAACAACAATCTGCCCTTGGTCTAAAGCAGCCTGTTGCTCTTGAATTGAAATGAACATATAATTGTCTTCCATCGCAAATTCCCCTATTTGTAAAATGTATTATAACACATAAACTGACTGTTTACCATATATAAATTG
>CAZNAP010000135.1:0-5840 GCA_964571145.1 uncultured Lachnospiraceae bacterium
ACCCTGTAAAGAAAAATTTAGAAATATTTCTGGTAGTTACTGTATAAAATAGTAATGGACGGTTAATGAAATAAAGATAAATAAAGTAAATAAGAAAGGTAACGCTGATATTTTTAAGAAAGGTTAGGCAGGAAATGTATAAAAAATTTGCAATTCAAATGTTTATAGGTAATATGTTGTTACTTACATCGTTCTTTTTCATAAAAGAAATACAAACTTCTAATATGGTAGCAATGACAGCATTTCAAATGATTACTGATGGAGAAAAATATTTTTTACAACCCAGGGTGGACAAGTTTATTAAGGAATTGGCCAAAGCATCTTCCGGTCAAAGAGTAGTAGACTATACCGTCATGACTAAAAGCAGAAAATATAATCTTTCAAAGGCGGATTATGAGGCTCTATTACAAATTGTACAGGCGGAGGCAAGCTGTGAGGATGAAAAAGGGAAAATGCTAGTGGCAGGTGTGGTACTTAATCGTGTAGAACATCAAAATTTTCCTGATTCGGTAGTTGAAGTCGTCATGCAACAGGAACAGGGTGTCTATCAATTTTCCCCGGTGGCCGACGGGACTTATAATCGAGTGGAGATTACGCAGGAAACAATAGATGCTGTGGAACGTGTCTTACAAGGAGAAAACGTAACACAGGGAGCACTTTATTTTGCCGCTCGTAAGTCTGCCGATCCGGCGAAAATGAAGTGGTTTGATTGCTCTCTTGTACGATTATTTCAACATGGTGGGCATGAATTTTTCTCCAATAAATGAGAATATCGGCTTATGATTGTCAATCAAATTTATTTATGCTAAAATACTAATCAGAATTTAGAAGAACATAAGATTGAAAGGCTGGGAAAAAGATGGAAGTATTGTACAATAGCACGAGAACAAGGAGAAATCCAATCAAAGCATCCGAGGCAATTTTGAAGGGCCTTTCCGAGGATGGCGGACTATTTGTTCCTGATAGAATACCGACATTAGATAAATCATTGGCTGAATTGTCTGAGATGAATTACGGACAGGTAGCTTATGAAGTAATGAAGCTTTTTTTGACAGATTATACAGAACAGGAATTAAAAAACTGTATTGCCAAAGCATACGATTCAAAATTTGATACAGAGGAAATTGCACCTTTAGTAGAAGCAGGCGGCGCTTATTATTTGGAATTATTCCACGGAGCTACAATTGCTTTTAAAGACATGGCATTGTCTATTTTGCCACATTTGCTTACAACAGCAGCAAAGAAAAATCATGTTGATAATGAAATAGTTATTCTGACGGCAACATCCGGTGATACCGGAAAGGCAGCACTTGCCGGTTTCGCAAATGTAGAAGGTACGCGTATTATTGTTTTTTATCCTAAGAATGGCGTGAGTCCGATTCAGGAGAAGCAGATGATTACGCAGGAGGGTAGCAATACATATGTTGTTGGCATCCATGGAAATTTTGATGATGCACAGACAGGAGTGAAACAGATTTTTGGGGATAAGGAGTTGGCAGCACAGATGGCTGAAAAAGGATTTCAGTTTTCATCTGCAAATTCCATTAATATCGGAAGACTGGTTCCTCAGATTGTTTACTATGTCTATGCTTATGTTAAAATGTTGAAAGAAGAGCGTGTTGCAGAAGGCCAAAAGATTAATGTAGTAGTACCTACCGGCAATTTTGGTAATATACTTGCTGCTTTTTATGCTAAACAAATGGGCTTACCAATTGATAAGCTGATTTGTGCTTCCAACGAAAATAAAGTACTTTATGATTTCTTTGCCACCGGAGAATATAATAAGAACAGAGACTTTATCTTGACGGAGTCTCCTTCTATGGATATTCTTATTTCCAGTAACTTAGAGCGTCTCATTTACAGAATTGCAGGCAATGATCCGGACAAAAACCAAGAATTAATGAATGCATTATCAGGGAATGGCTCTTATAAAATTACAAATGAGATGAAAGCGCAGCTTCAGGACTTTTACGGAAACTTTGCTACAGAAGAAGAAACTAAAAAAGCAATTAGAGAATTGTATAACAGTACCGGTTATGTAATTGATACACATACGGCTGTGGCAGCATGTGTTTATGCTAAATATAAAAGAGCGACAGCGGACGGGACTCCATCGATTATCGCGTCGACAGCCAGTCCGTTTAAGTTTACGAGAAGTGTAATGAATGCAATCGATAGCAAGTATAGTGACCTCAGTGATTTTGAATTAGTTGATAAACTTTCGGAACTTTCTTGCGTGAGTGTTCCGAAGGCAATCGAAGATATTAGAACTGCACCAATTTTACATGACCATATTTGTGACAAAACAGAGATGAAACAGACTGTCATAGATTACCTGGGACTTTAAATTACGGACAATTGATTTATTTACAGACAGATAAAAGGAAAGGCAGGATAAATATGAAGCATGTACTGATTATAGATGATGTCATGACAAATCTGAAAGTGATTTCGGAAATATTGAAAGATAACTATCAGATATCAACTGCCAAATCAGGTAAAATTGCATTATTAATGTTAAAAGAAATTACACCTGATATTATTTTGTTGGATATTAATATGCCGGATATGGATGGCTTTGAAGTGATGGCTAAAATCAAGAGTGATCAGGACTTAAAGCATATTCCGATTATCTTGTTAACTGCTGAAACAGATCAGGAGTGGGAAGCGAAAGGACTCAAACTGGGTGCTATGGACTTCATCAGAAAGCCATTTGAACCTGAAGTAATCAGCAGTAGAATCGATAAAGTGATTTATTTAAAGGATCAGAATCAGGAATTAAAGGATATTGCTCAAAAAGACAGCCTTACCGAACTGCACAACAGAAGATATATGGAAAACCTGTTAAACAATCCCGATAGTGATCTGAAACAAGGATTTTTTCTACTGTTGGATATGGATAATTTTAAGCAGGTAAATGATAATTTTGGACATTTGATAGGGGACGAGGTATTGATTCGCTTTGCGGGAGTAATGAAAGAAGAAGTAAGCGAGGAAGACTGTGTCTGCCGAATAGGCGGAGATGAATTCGCTATTTTTATCGCACATAAATATGATGATGATAAAATCAGGGGAATTGCCAGAAGAATGATTGCGGGTGTGGAGTTCGAGGCCAACAATCTATTATCGGATGCCTGTGATTTTAAAGTGTCTGTTTCGATTGGTATAGCGAGAAGACCGGAGGATGGAAAAGATTTTTCGGATTTATATGCATGTGCAGATAAAGCACTGTACTATGTTAAACAGAATAATAAACGTGGTTATCATTTCTTTACGGGGAAAGATAGTGCTGGATATGATGACATGGCAGAAGAAAATAATCAGATTGATTTACTGCAGTTGCAACGTTTGATTCAGGAAAAAGAGATTAAAGAAGGTGCTTATAAAGTTGAATATGATGGCTTTAAGCGTATTTATCATTTTGTTTCCAGATGTATGGAACGAAAAAGCCAAGATATTCAGTTGGTTTTATTTACAATCAATGCAGATGAGTCGAGCAAAAACGAAAAAAAGAGTGTGGATCAAGCAATGCCAATTCTGGAAGAAGCAATTTCAAAATGTCTGCGTAGAGGAGATGTGGCAACCAAATGCGGGAATGCACAGTTTGTTGCAATTTTAATCAATGCTTCCAGTGAAAATGGAAATATGATTGCAAGAAGAATCGCCAAGAAATTCGAAGAACTTCAAGGCGATGATTCGATATCATTGGTATATGAAATGCAAAGTGTGAATAAGAAATCGGAGTAGTAAGATATTGATTTAATTCCAATTAGCTGAATTAGCGGTTCTTCATGAGGACATACGAGCGATCTTCGCCAACCGGTTTGTATGCAGGACGGATAATTTTGCCATTATTGGCCAATTCTTCCATGCGATGAGCACTCCAGCCGGAGATTCTGGCAATTGCAAAGATTGGTGTATATAATTCCATGGGAAGATCGAGCATGTGATAAACAAAACCTGAGTAGAAGTCAACATTAATGCTGACACCCTTATACATCTGACGTTCATCTGCAATCACTTGTGGTGCCAGAGCTTCAACCAGTGAATAAAGAGCAAATTCTTTTTCTAATCCTTTTTCCAAGGACAATTTCTCAACATAAGATTTGAATATAACAGCACGCGGGTCGGATTTGGAGTAGATCGCATGACCAACTCCATAGATTAACCCTGCGTGATCAAATGCATCTTTATGCAGAAGGCGACGAAGATAGTTTTTAACTTCTTCTTCATCTGTCCAATCCTTAACAGACTGTTTCATTTCCTCAAACATTTGAACAACTTTAATATTAGCACCACCATGACGTGGCCCTTTCAGAGAACCAATTGCTGCAGCAATAACAGAGTAGGTATCTGTGAGAGAGGAGGTAACTACATGGGTAGTGAAGGTGGAGTTATTTCCACCACCGTGTTCCATATGCAGGACCAGTGCAATATCTAATAGCTTCGCTTCAAGGGCGGTATATTTACTGTTTGGACGAAGTATATGTAAAATATTTTCTGCGGTAGATAAATTTTGAACCGGTTGATGTATATACAGACTTTTACCGTCATGATAATGGCAATATGCCTGATAGCCATAGATAGTCAGCAACGGGAAAAGACTGATTAGCTGAAGCGATTGACGCAGTACATTTGGAAGCGAAACGTCATCAGCACGGTCATCATAGGAGTAAAGTGTCAATACGCTGCGTGCCAAAGTGTTCATCATATCAGAACTGGGTGCTTTCATAATAATATCGCGCACAAAGCTGGTAGGCAATGAACGATAACCGGCCAGCATGACACGAAAGTCAGCTAATTCTTGCGCGTTTGGCAGTTTGTCAAAGAGTAAAAGATAGGTTACTTCTTCAAAACCGAAACGGTTATCAGCAGTAAAGTCATTTACCAAATCCTGTACATTATATCCACGATAATAGAGCTGTCCATGAGCAGGATGTTCTACGCCGTCTATGATTTCAGTAGCCCTAACATCGGATATACGTGTTAAACCGGCAAGAACCCCTTTTCCATTTAGGTCACGGAGCCCTCTTTTAACCTCGTGTTTGGTAAATAAATCCGCATCAATAATATCAGCTTGTTCGTTCAATTTTGACAGACGGATAATCTCGGGTGTGATTTCTGAAAAAGTATTGTGGTCCATATGTATCGTTCTCCTTTCTGGCTTGGTGCAATATAAATAGTATATGAAATAGTCTGGGATTTTCAGAATAAAAATATAATCAGACAGTCATTAGTTGTATCAGTTTTCAGTTAATGGAGGGATGTCGTAAGAACATTTCAGAAAAAACTAATATAAATATAATAACATGCACAATCAATTGAAACAAGTAAAAAGTAATCTGAAGTAATCTGAAAACAACATTTTTTGAAAATTTTAGATTTATTCATGCTTTTTTAGGAAAAATGGAGCTGTTTATTATTGACTTTTAAAACCATGTTTGAGATAATAACTAAAATGTGCAAAGAAGCACGTGAATGTCAATAAGGAGGACGAACTATGTCAACAAAAGCTTATTATCCCTTGGCAGAAATCGGAGCTGGAAAGCCTGGTTTTTCCAAGACAAGATCTATCATTGAAGGTGCGTTTTATGGAAACAATGTGGTTAAAGTAAATACTTTAAAAGAAGCATATGACCTTGCCAAAAATTCACCGGGAACTATTGTTACTGATATGCCTGTTTACAGAGGTGAAGAATTTGGTCTTGAGAAAGATTCCAAAGTTCTTTTATTCAACGATGGTGCCGTAACAGGACGTTATGCAGGTGCACGTCGTATTAAAGGGGAACCCGGTGTGGATTCCGCTAAATTGGACAAGATTGTTATGGATGCTGCTTATG
>CAZNAP010000136.1:0-5801 GCA_964571145.1 uncultured Lachnospiraceae bacterium
ATTGAAAGAAATAATGCTGAAGTAGATTACTGCTTGAGCTTGGCGGGAGGCTATGCCATTTGTGAAGCAGATGAGGAGTTGAACTTTGAGTCGCTAATGGCTCAGGCAGATAAACTGCTTTATATCAATAAACGTGAGATAAAGGCTGCCGAAAAATAGAAGCTATTTTATTTTTTATGGTATATAGAACAAATTAACTATCAGAAGAAAGAAAAGGAGAAAAAGAAAGATGAAGAAGTATGTTGCAGAGTTTATTGGTACGTTTGTTTTAGTGTTTTTTGCTTGTGGGGTTGCTGCGGTGACAGGGTGTAATGGAGAAATTAACGCATCTTATCTACTTACAGCATTGGCATTTGGTGGAGTTATTGTAGCAATGGCTTATTCCATTGGCAATATTTCAGGATGCCATATTAACCCGGCAGTTTCAATTGCTGTTTGGATCAATAAGGGCATGGACACCAAAGATTTTATCGGTTATGTCGTTGCACAGGTACTTGGAGCAATTGCAGGAGCTGCTGTTCTGATGGGTATGATTGGCAAAGATATGGGACTTGGCGCCAATGGTCTTTTCCAAGGAACCGTCCCGAAATCATTAATTATTGAAGTGATTCTTACATTTGTTTTTGTACTGGCAGTACTTGGAGCAACCAGCAAAATTGAAAACGGCAATGTGGCAGGTCTTGTAATCGGCGGCTCTTTGACATTGGTACATTTGCTTGGTATTTACTTCACAGGTACAAGCGTAAATCCTGCTCGTTCACTGGGTCCTGCTATTTTACTTGGCGGTGATGCACTTTCTTGCGTATGGGTATTTGTGGTTGCACCTCTTGTGGGTGGTGCGGCAGCAGCATTTGTTTGGAAGTTTTTAAATCAGGAAAAAAGTAAATAGTAAATAAAGTAAGAACATTTGTGAACTTTATTTGACTGTCTATGGGAAAATGTGTCTTAAATAAAGACCTTTTCCCATTATTCGACTTTAATTTGCATGTCATAAAATAATATACCATTCGACTTGTAAATATGACAATACTAAGATATACTATAGATAAAGCGAATGGGGGAAATAATGATGGAAAAGATACAGCGAGAATTAAGGTTGAAGGAATTAAGAAAAGAAAGCAAACTTACGCAAGAACAATTGGCTAATTTTTTAGAGGTAGATCAGACATTAATTACTAAAATTGAAAATGGTAGTAGAGCACTTAGTGTTACTTTGCTCGATAAAGTATGTAGCCTTTTTGGCTGTACGGCAGAATACTTAGTTGGAGAAAGTGAGGTGTATATTCCGCTTAATTTTGCTTTTCGCTCTAGCAATATTCAAACTGAAGATTTACAAAGTATTGCGGCGGTAAACAAAATTGCTATGAATCTTCGCTATATGGATGAATTAATGGGGGATGAATAATATGAAATCCGCACAAGAACTAAATTCTCTGGCGTTAAGTACCAGAAGAGAGTGGGGAGAAGATGATTACTCGCCTATTGATATATTTGCGACTGTGAATGGCTGGAAGGAAAAGCAGATTACCCTTGTAAGTTATCCATTGTCCCCCAGGATCAGTGGGATGTGTACAAGAGTTAATAAGGATACATTGATTTGTATTAATTCATCAACTTCTTATGGAAGGCAGAGATTTACATTAGCACATGAATTGTATCATGTTTTATATGAAAAAAATATGCAACGTGTAATTTGTGATATGCATATGGGAGATGATAAGTCAGATTCTGAAAAGGAAGCTGATTTGTTTGCGGGATATTTATTGATGCCTTATGATGCCATGTTTCAATATGCAAAAAAGTTTACACAATGGAATCTGAATACTGTTATTGATGCAGAACAATTTTTTCAAATTAGCCATGTGGCGATGCTATATCGACTTGAAAAAGATAGGTTTATTAATCATAAAACAGTAGAAGCATTTAAGGAATGTGTAATATCTCGAGAAGCAGCAAAACTTGGATATGGAAAAGAATTATATATGTCATTGCCTCAAAATAAACAATATTTTACTACAGGAGAGTATATCCGTAAAGTAGAAAAGCTAGCGGAAGTTGAGAAGATTTCCAATGGAAAGAAAGAAGAACTTTTGTTAGATGCATTTAGGGCAGATATTGTTTATAACTTAGATGAGGAAGGAAGCTTGAATGACTGATAATTTGTTTTTTGATACAGACTGTTTATCAGCCTTTCTGTGGATTAATGACACAAATATACTGCAAGCATTATATGGTGGCAAAATAGTATTGCCAGATGCAGTATACAGCGAATTATCAAATCCATCAATTCCTCATATTAAAAAAAGAACAGACGAATTGATAAATGCGAATGTTGCGATAGTACAGGAGATTAAGGTTGGAACAACAGAATATTTATTATTTGATTCTTTAGTGAAGGGAATAAACGGAGAAATAAAGATAGGACGTGGTGAAGCTGCGGGCATTGCATTGGCCAAAACATATAATGGTATTTTAGCAAGTAATAATTATCGGGATATTGCTCCATATATTAAGAAGTATCAATTGCAACATATTGATACAGGACATATTCTCATTGAAGCAATGAATAAAAAGATAATAACAGAGACGGAAGGAAATGTTATTTGGCAAAAAATGCTTGATAAAAACCGTATGCTTCCTGCAAAAAGCTTTACTGAGTATTTGGCATACAGTGAAAATAGCAAATAGTAAGGAAATAATATAGACATACACGGAGGATTAGAAATGAAAACAAGAAGAATCGCAATGTCGCTGTTTGGAGTTATTATTTGTGCAATCAGCGTAGGCATTTTTAAAATAGCAGCACTTGGCGTAGACCCATTTCAATCCTTGATGAGCGGGTTGGATCAATTGATTCCCATTAATTTTGGAACATTATATGTGATTGTAAATGTTGTTTTGTTGACGTTTGCGTTAATTGCAGACAGACATTACATAGGAATTGCCACCTTTATCAATTTGTTCCTTTTGGGATATATAACACAGTTTACATTTGACTTTTTACGGACAATAATCGTGAATCCATCTATGGTTACCCGTATAATTTGTCTGGTTATTGGCATTGTTATTATCTGTTTCGGTTCCGCATTTTATATGACAGCAGACCTGGGAGTATCAACGTATGATGCCATTGCGATTATTATATCTAGCACATGGAAAATTGGAAAATTTCAGTATGTACGTATTTGTACGGATATAGTCTGCGTTGTTGCCGGTGCGATACTCTTCTTGATTGCCGGTGGTAAAGTATTACAGATACCGACTATTATTGGAGTTGGAACAATTATTACAGCCTTTTTCATGGGACCTTTAATTGAATTCTTCAATGTAAAGATGGCACGTCCGTTTATGAATAAAAAAGCTTCGGAGTGAAATGACGATGAAAAAATTATTGATTGTTGTAGATATGCAGAATGATTTTGTAAGTGGTAGCCTTGGGACTACAGAGGCACAACAGATAGTGCCGGCGGTGGTGAAGAAGGTTAAAACATATTTGGAGGCCGGGGACGAAGTGGTCTTTACCAGAGATACTCATACAGCAGATTATCTGCATACTCAAGAAGGCAGAAAACTTCCAGTAGAACATTGTATACAAGGGACACCGGGGTGGGAAATTATTCTAGAATTACAGCCTTTTCCGGGAAAAGTATTTGACAAGCCTACTTTCGGAAGCTTGAGTTTAGCAGAATACGTTGTAAAAGAAGACTTTGACACGATTGAATTGGTAGGTTTGTGTACAGATATTTGCGTGGTTTCAAATGCCTTGTTACTCAAGGCGAATCTGACAGAAGCAGAGATAAGCGTGGATGCGTCCTGCTGTGCAGGTGTAACACCTGAAACACATGCAGCCGCGTTAACGACTATGAAAATGTGTCAGGTGAACGTAATAGAATAGGAAAATTAACCCTGAAATACATCGGTGAAGTATCCTGCCTGAGATATGGGTTCGCCAGCATACTTTAAATGTGAAGTGTCGCCCATGACCTGAATGCGAAAAGCGGCATTGTCTTCATAACGTTCTTCAGTGCCGATGACGGTAACAGAGGTGGGCGCAAGATAAAAATCATGCCAAAGGAGAACGGGAGAAATCCCCAAAATATGTCCCAGCATGACACAAGTGACTCCGAGATGACAGAAGATAACGATTGTATCATCGGAGTGCTTATTAACCTTATAATAATTCTGATATCGTGAATATCCGTATGTTTCAATTAATTGATCAATACCTTCGCAGACTTCTTTATGAGCTTCAGCTATTCCTGGCGTATTTTGATAAAGATCACTATTTAGCCATTTTTGAGCATCATAGTATTCCGGAACGTTGGTCCAGTAATGTGGCATCAAATCCCATGGAACGTGGGTCAAGCCTGTGGTTGGATCAGTAACCGGATAATAGAATTCTTTTAGCCATTCATAAGTAGTTGCGGAACGACCGACTTGCTCAAGGGAGTAAGAGGCTGTTTGCTGAGCGCGGCCCAGTGGCGAACAATAAAAATCTTTTACATCCCATTTTGATACACGTTTTGATAGAAGAATCGCTTCACGCACCCCTTTATCAGTTAATGAATCGAGTGTATAATCGGGATCTCCGTGACGAATAAATATTATTTTCATTGCATGCCTCCAGTGGTTATTTTTTACTACTAACGTTCATTATATCATGAACAAAGTTCATGATCGTTATCTACACGAGCTTCGCTCGGCAGTCTTATTATATCACAAAATACAGTAAATAATGTAATTATTTTATGTAAATATTATGTGTATGTACAAAACACATGCTATAATAAAACCAAGTATGAAATTTCAGAAGGAGGTATTACAATGGATAGTAACAAACGTCCGGAGGATATGAAGCGGATTATCACAACGGAACTGGCAGAACAATTTATTGAGGAGCAGGTTGCACAGGTGCGGGCACAGGTAGGAGACAAAAAGGTACTACTGGCACTTTCGGGTGGGGTGGATTCTTCAGTTGTTGCAGCGCTGTTAATCAAAGCAATTGGAAAACAGCTGTATTGTGTGCATGTAAATCATGGATTAATGAGAAAAGGGGAAAGCGAGCAGGTAGTAGAAGTTTTCAAAAATCGTTTAGATGCAAATTTAGTCTACATAGATGCGATAGACCGTTTCTTAGATAAACTGGCTAATGTTGCAGATCCCGAGAAGAAGAGAAAAATTATTGGAGCTGAGTTTATTCGTGTTTTTGAAGAAGAAGCAAGAAAATTGGAAGGAATTTCTTTTCTGGCTCAGGGAACAATTTATCCGGATATTATTGAAAGCGGTCCGGTGAAGAGCCACCATAATGTAGGTGGATTACCGGAAGATTTGCAGTTTGAGTTGGTTGAACCGGTGAAGTTGTTATTTAAGGATGAGGTTCGTGTCGTTGGCCGTGCACTAGGACTGCCTTCTGAAATGGTGGATCGCCAGCCTTTCCCGGGTCCTGGCTTAGGCGTTCGCTGTTTGGGAGCAATTACCAGAGATCGTCTGGAAGCCCTTCGAGAAGCAGATGCAATTTTGCGTGAAGAGTTTAACAATGCAGGACTTACAGGCAAAGTATGGCAGTTCTTCACAGTAGTGCCGGATTTCAAGTCTACCGGCGTTCGTGACGGAAAAAGATGCTTTGACTGGCCCGTAATTCTTCGTGCTGTCAACACAGTAGATGCCATGGAAGCTACCGTAGAAGAAGTGGACTGGAAACTGCTTAATAAAATTACTGCACGTATCTTGGCAGAGGTAAAAGGAGTCAATCGCGTACTCTACGACCTAAGCCCCAAGCCACCTGCAACCATAGAGTTTGA
>CAZNAP010000137.1:0-5714 GCA_964571145.1 uncultured Lachnospiraceae bacterium
GTACTTTGGAAGGATATATTCATTTTTTAATTACATTTTGCGGAAACTCAAGAAAATTGTAGAGTTAGAGGAGCTATGCTATAGTATGGGTAAGACAAAAAAGTCACGGGAGTAATGATGAAACCAGTTAGTTACTCAAAACCTACAATGATCAATTAAAAGGGAAATTGATTTTGACGACCTAGCAAGTGTTGTAGTAAACTAATGTTATTATGTTTAAATATCAAGCGAATAGAAGGATTGAGCATCATATGAAAAAGAAAAAACTAATCAGTATATGTTTATTAGTGACATTAATACTGGCAGCTATTGCCATATTTTGTTTTACAAATGCAGATCAGGCGAATCACGTGAATACGAGCAGTCCAGAAACAGTTGAAACGGATGATACAGACGGTGCTGCAACTGAAATAGAAGAAATTGGGGAAGAAGTGCAGCCCCAGGCGGAGACTCCGGAAGCGACGGAAGCACTTGAAACTCCTGAATATCCTATTGTCCTGCCGATGTCCGATGAAGTAATGACAGTGTTGGAAGAAAGTTACTATAGTATGTCATTGTATTATTCGGATGATGTATTTAGTTATTACGACAGCGGCGAGTGGGACGTTGAAGAGGATTGCCAAACCTATTACTTTGACAGGAATGGACAAATTTTTGCGAGTGGAAATTATGGCATCGCATATCCTTTTCAAGAAGGCTATGCATGCGTTAGCAGAGAGGGAAAATATGGTTTTATTGATAAAACCGGACAGGAAGTGATTCCACTTACTTATGATAAAGCTACACCTTTTTCTGATGGATTGGCTTATTTTGAAAAGGGCGATACCTATGGATTTATGGATACCACAGGACAGGAGATATTCACTTTGGATTGTGATAGTGTCAGCTCTTTTAAAGAGGGATTGGCTTATTTCTCAATCAATGGGAAATATGGATATATCGACCAGACGGGGCAGGTTGTAATTGCGCCTGTTTATGACGATGCAGGCTATTTTGCCGAAGGCGAAGCGAAAGTGCGACTGGGCATTACCATGGGAACCATTAATCGTGCCGGTGAATTTAAAGAAGAAGAGGCCTACAAGGATAACGAAATGGGCAAGTATGGCTATGACTATTCATGGCAATTGGAAGGAACGGATTACTATGTTGTCAGAAAGGGTGAACAATTTGGAGTTATAGCGCAAGACGGCACAATCAAACTGCCGATTCAATATTTGTCTGTTATGGGAGTGTATGGCACGATGACAGATATTGTGCAAGGAAAGCTAATTGCTGTGACTGATGAGCAAGGGAGCAGGCTCTTTTCCCTAGATGATTTTCAACCTACTACAGATAAATTATATGATGATATTTCTTATGTGGGTGAGGATTGTGCCGTAGTATGCAGTAATGAACAATATGGAGTGGTGGATGCGCAGGATAAAGTACTGATTCCAATAAAATATGATTCTATTTTTATGTGTGAAAAAGATCGATTTATTGCTCGATTAGGAGAGCAAGAAGTACTGTTAAATGAAAAAGGGGAAGAACTGAGCAATTGGTATAGTGATATAAGACAGGAAGGTGCGTGTTATCAATGCGAAAATCTGGATTCTGAGATAATTTGGATGAATAGAGACGGCGTGGAAATTCTGAAGGGAGAAGAACAGAGTTACGTGTTTGTGCAGGATTCTTTTCAGGTGCTTGACAATTATTTTGTTCAGAAACAGGCGATAGATGAAGCAGAAAATGACCCCTTAGTTTTGGTCAATAATATTACACCTAAGAAAAAAGCGTATCACGATTTGCAGTTAAGGTATACAGATCGATATTACGCGGAATCAGATTATACAAATCTATATGGAACCCGAGTAGATACGTTTCGCCTTTATAACGTAGCTAATATCAACATTCCTGTTTTGTATCAAGTAGCAGAAAGTCAGGATCTGTTTTATTTACCTGAAAGTAATATCTTTTTGGAGAAAGACGGGCAATGTATTAGTCTATGTTATGCAACAGAAAGCGGCGGGACCATGGGTGGGGAAAGAATTCAATTCTTTTATGATCAGGAGAATCAAGAACTTACTTATGGATACTGGAGTGGATATGGCGGTTTTGGCGGGAATGCCGGTGGACCGACTATATACTATTATCAAAACGGAGAATCGGTAGAAACAAGTGATTTAGTAACAGTTAATCAGGTGATGGGTAATTACGCAGAGGAAGATATTCAGGCACATCCGGAACTGTTTTACCGAGAAGAGGGCGGCACTTATACGGCAGAAGATATTGCAGATGCCCAGCGTGCAACGACCTATTATGTGAACGATGAATTAGTGACGAAAGAAACTTGGGAAGAAATTTCTGCCAGATTTGAATCCATATACCCTATAAAAACGCGGCAATAAAAAAGGAAGAGCCAATGCTCTTCCTTTTTTCTCAGATTCTATAAGAAGAATTATTGTTCTTCTTCTGCCGGTAAGGCTTTGTATTTAGATACACCAACTGAAACAGTAGAGGTTTCTACACCGTTTACATAGGTGGTAATGAAGCTCTCGGCTGTAAGGGAACCTCGATTTTTAGACCAAAAATTATAAGTTGTGCCGTTCAAAACACCAGCAGGAATCAACATGTTTACAGTTAGTTTTTTATCAGCAATCGAAGTTTGCAATACAACCGGCATGGGATATGGATTTTGGAAAATCAAATCTTTAGTGCCTGCGGAAATAGCGGCATCCTGTCCAAGGGGCAGATAGGAAACCGGCATGCTGTGAGGATGTCTTTCTAAAATTGCCATACCACTGTTGCAAGCAGCTTTATAGACGGTTGAGGAAACTTGACAGATTCCGCCGCCAACCTGATCAACAATTTCACCATTCAGGTAGGCATGAGCTGTTTTATAGCCATTTTCCGTGGTACGAGGAAGAATGGAATTGCTGATGGATACGCTTTGTCCGGGCATAATAATCATATTGTTGATATTGGAAGCAGCCACAGCAATGTTGGTGCTTCGATTTTTACCACTGGTGGAAAAGCTGGTGGTACAGGTGCCGGATACGATATAATCAGGACTCAGTGCAACACTTTGGGCATCATATGCTTTTCCAACATAAGCATCTGATAAGGTTAAGTTAATGTTGCCCGGTTTCTCCATTAAGGTTTGTTGAAGCACACCTAAAATCCAGTTTCGTGCATTGGCATTCAACTGATAATAGCTGGTTCCGCTCATGTTAATGGTAGTGGCACCGTTTTTATAGACGTTGCTGTTTACTGGAGTTTTGATTTGTGCAAGTGCAATATTGATATTGGCCATAAAGGCATCCACTAATGAAGTTCGTTCCAGTTCGCAAATAGTAATACCTCGAACCGTGTGAATGTAAACGGGAAAATCTTTCATTTCGCCGATACCGAGACTACAGTTAATTCCATAACCGGTCATGTACATCCGATAATTCATCCATTCCTGATTAATGTAATTGGCATCCCCCAGAGTGGTGTGAATTCCCTCAGGAGGAATAGCAGCCGCGTGAGCAGGAAGCGGCACCGTAAACCAAATGGATGCAATAAGTGTCAATGCAAGCACCCAAGAAAGGAATCTGTTTTTAGTTAATTTCATAATTTAATTCTCCTCTTTAACACAATGGTAACTACTTGTATTGTACGTCTATAAAGCACAAAATAATAGTCCTAGTTGGAAATATTAGGAAATAAATAATAACTATTCTTAGTCACTTGGTGCTTATGCAGCGGTTTTGTGGGCTGGCTTGGGGGTTTTTGAAATTGCGGGCAGGCTCAGTATAAATCCAATAATAGAAGCCAGTACGCCTACATACAACATGGCATATACACCTGCTCCGTCCAAAATAATGCCACCTACAAGACTGGCAAGAACACCGGCAATGGTTATGGCTAAGGTAATAAAGGCCTGGCCTTTTACCAAATCGGTCTCTTCTATAATTTGGTTTACATAATATATAGATGCCGGAATGAATAAGGCATATGCACCGAATTGCATGGTTTGCGCCAGAAAAAGCATACCTACGTTGGTTGCAATTGCTGTGAGCGCTGTTTTAATTACAAAGAACAATAAGCTGAAGCGTAGCATGGAAGAACATCGGAACTTCCTAGAGAGCAAGCTGAAGATTGCCATGACTGGTAATTCGATTGCAGCAGCATAACCCACAACCATACCCATGTCCTTGGTATTTCCGCCTACATTTTCAACAATTTGGATAAAATAATTATTGATTAGTACATGAGAAATAAAGGTCATGGTAATGGCGAGAACCAATAGCATAAAGCGTTTGTATTTCATAGCAAAACCCCAGACACCAAGTGGCTTTGCCTCGTTAATCAGGTCTTGTTCAGAAGATTCAGAGGGGGCATTTTTGAAATACTGATTACTTGCCAGCGTAAGGGCAAAAAAGGTATAGGCAAACAGTAAAACAAGTGCAACAATCAAGGTTGAATCAGCACCGAATCGCTCTATTAATACACCAATCACATAGGAGCAAACGGTGAAGGTAATCGAACCGATTCCTCTGGCAAGTCCAAAATTGAGAGGCACGCCTTTATTGATGAGGCGCATGCCAAGTGAGTTGGTTAACGGTTGCAGTGTATATAAAATAGTTAGTTCCAGGACTAAAAATATTGAAAGCAGCACCTTTTGCCCAGACGAAATGATAACGGCGGCAGCTGCCAGTGCACCAATAAACGAGAGCAGCGCGGAAAGGTTTTTCAGCGTAATTTGTTTGGTGGTATCTGCGAATGTAGCAATAGCTGGCTGCAAAAATACAGAAATAATATTCGCAACTGCCAATATGATTCCGATATTGGAATTGGTAAAATGCTTGGATAAAAGAAATACGGATATAAAACTGCCACTGGCACAGTAGATTGACCAGTAGCTTCCTTGAATAGCAGCATATTTCGAAGTGTATTTGGCTGTTTGTAGACGAGTGTTCATATGAATTACCATATCCTTTGCTAGTCACTCGAATAAGCACCGAGTAACTAAATGTGTATGAGTCACATGTTATAGTATTATATTTGCTGATAAGCATGATAAGTGATTGCATGTAAAAAGTCAATGATTCTCAGCCGTTTTTGTGGAAATCATTAGGTAGAATAATATAAAAGGAAGGGGAATAAAAAAGGAGCTCGTGGATGAGCTCCTTGCAAGATTCATTTGGATACTGTTAAACGTAATCCCAATGGGCGCATTATTTTAATAAGTGTGTCCAGTTTAGGAGTAGTAGTATGTGCTTCAATTCTTGCAACTGAGGATTGTGGAATTCCACAGATAGCTGCAAGGTCACGCTGGCTCATACCAAGTTCAGTTCTTGTTTTAATGACAGCACTGATAATAGCAGCTTGTTCTTCGATTTCTTCAAGGTCTTTGCCAGCAACAGGGTCAATAGATTTTACATGATTTTTATATTCATTCCATGTTTTCATGAGTTCGAATCCTCCTTTCGAAATCTCCAATTCTCAGGTATCATATCCTGATTGAATGATAGCATAAAAGCTATCATAAATCAATGGTTAATTTGTTACTCTTGCTGTTATCTTTAGTTGTAAAACGTGTTATAGTAACGTTGTACTTATCATAACACGAACATAAGTTTGGCAAAAGGAAATGCTCAAATTTCTTTCAGATTTTATTTAATGGGTGTGGGAATATCAATGCGAGGGGATTGCGAATTTATGCGGAATGTTGTATAATTGACTTAACT
>CAZNAP010000138.1:0-5713 GCA_964571145.1 uncultured Lachnospiraceae bacterium
TTAACGAAATAGGAGGCATTCACTTAACCATGATACAGACTGTATTTAAACGTTATGAGAAAAAATATATCTTGAATCAAATGCAGTATGAAAATCTACTTGTTTTCTTAAAGCAGTATATGAAGCAGGATCAGTATGGCTTGCATACAATATGCAATCTCTATTATGATACGGCACATTATGATTTAATTCGCTATTCATTGGAAAAACCGATTTACAAGGAGAAGTTTCGAGTTCGTTGTTACGGACAAGCTGATCAAACACATCCTGTATTTCTGGAACTGAAGAAAAAGTATAAAGGGGTGGTCTACAAGCGAAGAGTCTGTATGTCTCTAGAAGAGGTTGACCCCTATTTGCAGCAAAATCAATTGCCGGCAAATCAAGGACAAATTTTCCATGAGATAGACTGGTTTCTAAAGCATAACGAAATATCGCCCAAGATTTTTATTGCCTATGACAGACTTGCATTATTCAGCGAGCAAGATGCCATGCTGCGTATCACCTTTGACCATAATATTCGCTATCGCGACTATGATTTGGATTTGACCAAGGAAGCATATGGAATGCCGCTTCTAGAGGATGGCATGTACCTGATGGAGCTTAAAATTGAAAATGCCATTCCCCTTTGGCTATCAAATTATTTGGCAGAGGAAAAAATCTATCAAACTTCCTTTTCCAAATACGGTACTTGCTATCAAAACTATTTATTTAAAAAAGAAATTACCCCAGTCACTCAGATTAGCACCGAGCGACTAGACAAAGGAGGAACTTATTGTGCTTGATTCTATTTTTAACTTATTCACAACCACCACTTCCGCACTAACTGCGCCAACTGTTATAATCTGTACGATTGCTTCTCTTATTTTAGGGGTTTTGGCGGCCACTGTTTATATGTATAAAAACACTTACACTAAAAGTTTTGTGCTAACGCTTACTTTACTTCCCGCAATTGTACAAATCGTCATTATGCTGGTGAACGGTAATCTGGGTACCGGAATTGCTGTTCTGGGTGCCTTTTCCTTAATTCGCTTTCGTTCTGTTCCGGGAACAGCAAGGGAAATATGCAGTATTTTCTTCGCAATGGCACTCGGTCTGGCAACCGGAATGGGCTATATCGGCTATGCGATTTTATTTCTTCTGATCATTGGCGCGATGACAATACTCATTGCCAAGAGTAAATTTGGTGAACAAAATGAAGAAACCAAAATCCTCAAGATTACAATTCCTGAAAACTTGAATTATACCGGCCTTTTTGATGATTTGTTTGAATTATACACAAAATCGCATCGCCTGATACAAGTTAAAACTACCAATATGGGAAGTTTATATGAACTTTGGTATCATATTTCTTTGCCTGACATGGCATCAGAAAAAGCATTTATAGATGAATTGCGCTGTCGCAACGGCAACTTGAATATTTCCTGTGGCCATTTACCTGTTCGCACCGATGAACTATAATGAATTAAGTGCTAAAGTGTTCGGATAAGCACCGAGTGACTAAAAAGGAGGTACATCCTATTGAAAAGAAAATCGATTAAGTCAGCCACACTTTTATGCAGCATTTTGGCTTTTCCTATATTATTGCTTGGTTGCACAAAACCGAACCAAGAAACAACTACAGCTTCAACTGCCGAAACGCAAATTACCTGTTCCGATACTTCCTTTACAATTGAGGGAAATGGCGCGACCAGTGCCGGTAACATACTCACTATTGACGATTCTGGGACTTATGTTCTGACTGGATTGCTTTCCGATGGACGTATAATTGTGGATGCCGGCGATAACGATACCATACAGTTGGTGCTAAATGGAATTGACATTACCTGTTCCGACCAAGCACCGATTTCTGTCAGCAACGCAAAAGAAGTTACGATTACGCTTGCTGACGGCAGTGAAAATACTGTAACGGATGCTTCTGAATATAGTTTTGCCTCTGCGGAGGAAGATGAACCCAACGCTGCGATTTTCAGCAAGGATAACCTGATTATTGCCGGCTCCGGGTCTCTTACGGTGAATGCCAATTATTGTCACGGGATTTCATCCAAAGATGATTTGACCATAACCGGTGGCACTATTTCTGTCACTTCTGTGGAAGATAGCATTCGCGGAAAAGACTTACTTGAAATCACAGACGGCAATTTTATCATAAATGCCGGTGATGATGCCTTTAATACCGATCAAGATTTAGTCATTAATGGGGGTAGTATTCAGATTACAGAATGTACGGAAGGTTTGGAAGGGATGAACATCACGATCAATGACGGCACAATCAATCTGAAATCTTCAGATGACGGAATCAATGCTGCCGGAAATGAAACCGGAGACAACACGCTCTCTATTACAGGCGGTACAATCCTCGTTGATGCTGCCGGTGATGGAATTGATGCAAATGGCACCATTTCGATTAGTGGTGGCAAAACCACAGTTTTTGGTCCCACCAATGATGGCAATGGCGCAATTGATTATGATAAAAGTTTTGAAATTACAGGCGGCACCCTGATTGCATTTGGAAGTTCCGGCATGGTGCAAACACCTTCGGAAAGCTCTTCGCAAGCTTCTCTCCTGTTATACTTTAATTCAGAGCAACCTGCCGGCACTGTATTTGAAATAGCAGATGCGCAATCAGAACAACTTATTAGTCTATCTTCGGAAAAGGCATATCGATGTGTGTTGGTTAGCTCGCCTGCTCTTACAGTTGGCAATTCATATCGTGTTACAAATGCATCGCAACCGCTCTGTAGTATTTCGTTAGAAAATATGATTACCAGTATTTCCGAGGACGGTTCTGGTGTGCAGCCTAAAGGCGGATTTGGTGGCGGCTTCGGTGGCGGCTTTGGTGGTGGCTTCGGTGGTGAACCGGGTGAACGACCAAGCGGTGAGCGACCTGCTATGCCTCCAGAAAATGATCAATTTCCGATTCCACCTGATCAGGATTATCTAAATTAGTTCCATGATTGGCATTTTTGATAATGACCAGTTTGGAACCGACGATGGACTGATGAATAAAATCCTGTTGTCGCATAGTCATGGAATCATGATCTCCTACCATAATCAATGTGGGGCATTTAATTCCGGAAATATCATTTTTACTTTCCATGCTGGTGCACGCTTTCCATACTCGTACAAATTCGTTGTGATTCAGACTACCTACCACCTGCATAATATATTTCTTGGAGTCTGGGTTGAATTTTCCAAGAGCAACTGCAATACTCCAAGCAATAAACTTCATGGGTAACAGCTTCATGCTGAACTGGTTAATGGGAACAGCAATTTTCTCATAAAGATTTAATTTATTTGAACATGGCGCACCAATCAAAATCAGCTTCTTCACTCTTTCCGGTGCATGAAAAGCAACCTGCATCGCTGTATGTCCGCCAAGAGAAAGTCCACACAGAATAACGCTGTTGAGCTGTAGATGATTCAATAATGCTTGAACATCCTGCCAAAAGATATCAGGTGATACATTGCCAGGTGGCAACGTAGATTGACCATGACCTCTGGCATCCATGGTAATCACCTGATACTTAGAAGAATAATGTGCGACTTGACGATCCCACTCATGTAAATCCCAAGAAGCACCATGTAAAAACACAAAAGGTTCACCTGTTCCTGTTACTTCATAATAGAGCTTTGCTCCGCTATTTTCAAAATATGGCATCTCTTTGCCTCCTTTATTTAATCATTGACTTTCTATATATTTCAGATACTTTAGTAGTTTAATCACTTAAATAAACGTTTATCGTCGGTTTGAGTATACGACAATAGATAAAAATCGTCTACCTTGTGTTTAGTCACTCGTGATTCGAACACGCGCAGATTATTTTGGGTGCTATAGTCGCATTTTTGCCTCCAATACCCAAAACAGCTTGCTAGGTTTTGGTCCTAAATGGTCTTGGGCATAGAGACATGATTCGTTGTCATAGTGCCCATAGTTTTCTCCAAAGTGTGGGTAGCACAAGCTTGTTTTAAGCCGCTGTGCCCAAAGCATGTGATATTGACGCGTTGGGCAACTTCTTTTGGGCATGTCAGGAGCTAAATGAGCTCTTCTGCCCAAAACTCACAACATGATATCTTGATAACCGAAAGTTAATACTACTTGAATGTGTTCGAATCCTGAGTGACTAGTCACTCGGTGCTTATACTTTTGTCTTTGCAGTTATGGATAAATTTGTTAAACTAAGATAAAAAGGAGAGTATAAATAATATGGATAGACAAAACTTGACACTGCTGACCGATTTTTATGAGCTGACGATGATGCAGGGTTATTTTAAGAACAAAGCACAAAATGAAACAGTTATTTTTGATGCGTTTTATCGAGATAATCCCTGTGATGGCGGTTATGCCATTGCTGCCGGACTGGAGCAGCTGATTAAATATATTAAGGAGCTGCATTTCTCAAAAGAAGATATCGAGTACTTGGCAAGCTTGCATGTATTTGATGATGGATTTTTGAATTACTTATCCACCTTCAAATTTTCAGGAGATATCTATGCCATACCTGAGGGTACTGTGATTTTTCCAAGAGAACCATTAATTAAGGTCGTTGCCCCTATTATGGAAGCCCAGCTGGTGGAAACAGCAATTTTGAATATTATTAATCACCAGAGTCTGATTGCCACCAAAGCAGCCAGAGTTTGCTATGCTGCTAAGGGGGATGGCATTATGGAATTTGGACTGCGCCGTGCCCAGGGACCTGACGCCGGTGTTTACGGAGCAAGAGCTGCAGTAATCGGTGGATGTATCGGCACTTCCAATGTACTTTGCGGGCAGCTTTTTGATGTGCCCATCAAGGGCACACATGCGCACAGCTGGATTATGAGCTTCCCCGATGAATATACCGCCTTTAAGGCTTACGCAGATTTATTCCCTTCTGCTTGTATCTTGTTGGTAGACACCTATGACACCCTTAAATCAGGTGTTCCAAATGCTATTCGTGTCTTCCGCGAAATGCGAGCTGCCGGTATCCCACTTACTTTTTATGGAATTCGTCTGGACAGCGGTGATTTGGCTTACTTATCTAAAAAAGCACGTAGAATGTTGGATGATGCAGGCTTCAGCGATGCAGTTATTTCTGCATCCAACGACTTGGATGAATATTTAATAGAAAGCTTGAAGGCACAAGGAGCTACAATTACCTCCTGGGGTGTGGGCACGAATTTAATAACGGCTAAAGATAATCCGGCATTTGGCGGTGTATATAAGCTGGCTGCAGTAATGGATTCCGACGGTAATTTTGTTCCAAAAATTAAGCTCTCGGAAAATTCTGAGAAAATTACCAATCCCGGTGACAAGAAAATTTATCGTATTTTTGAAAAGGAAACGGGCAAAATCAAGGCAGACTTAATTTGTCTGGCAGATGAACAATTCAGCGAAAATGAATCGCTTCTACTTTTTGATCCTCTGGAACCTTGGAAAAAAACAAAGCTCCCTGCCGGAAGCTTTACATTACGCGAATTAATGGTACCTGTATTTCAGCATGGTGAATGCTGTTATGAATCGCCTAAAGTCATGGATATTCAGGCCTACTGCAAACAAGAACTGGATACGTTATGGGATGAAACCAAGCGTTTCGTCAATCCTCATCAAGTATATGTGGATTTATCCAAAAAGCTGTACGATATGAAAATCCAGCTGCTTGACCAGGCATCTATGAGCTGAGCAGTTCTGTCATAAACTGAACTGCGGGTATGATTGCCTTAAGATTTACCTGAA
>CAZNAP010000139.1:0-5633 GCA_964571145.1 uncultured Lachnospiraceae bacterium
TGTCCATCGATTACTTCACTGATTCTTTTTTTGTAACTTTTTTAGCTGCCATTTAAACTAACCTACTTTCTCAAAATATTGTTTGCTTGTTCTTAGTTATTTTTTCTTATTTGCTACTGTACGCTTAGGTCCCTTACGAGTCCTTGCGTTTGTTTTCGTTTTCTGTCCACGTACAGGAAGACCTTTCCTGTGGCGGATTCCTCTGTAACAACCGATTTCCTGAAGTCTCTTGATGTTCATGGCAACTTCTCTTCTGAGGTCACCTTCCACCTGATAATGTCCATCGATTACTTCACTGATTCTTTTAACTTCTTCATCAGTCAGTTCTCTTACACGAGTATCAGGATTAACTTTTGCTGCCTCCAGAATCTTTGTAGCACTAACTCTACCAATTCCATAAACATAAGTTAAACCAATTTCTACACGTTTTTCTCTTGGTAAATCTACACCTGCAATACGAGCCATTTACGTTTCCTCCATTTTTCTTTCACACATCTCCATGTGTTGATACTAATTGATTGGGGCATCTGCCCAATCGGACGTTTTCCGATTTTCCATCGCCAATCTTTGATTTGACGATGTAACCAAGAAGTAATCACTAAGGCTCCTACGAACAATTATATAAAACAGTTTATGCTTTTTTATTAAGCTAAACTGCAGCCGCTTCATAATAATTGGACAAGAACCCTCCTGCTATCAATTCATTGATTTGCAGCGGATTATCCTTGTCTTTGTTTGTGTTTCGGATTCTCACAGATTACTCTGACACGTCCTTTTCTCTTGATTACTTTGCACTTTTCGCAAATCGGTTTTACTGATGATCTAACCTTCATGTTAAACCCTCCTTTCAAAAAAGACCGTTTTACATTATATCATGGTGTATTCTTAAATGCAACAAAAACTTGCATATAAAAATCTAGTTAAATTATTTATCTCTCCAGATAATTCTTCCCTTACTTAAATCATAGGGTGATAACTCCAAAGTCACTTTATCACCAGGCAAAATACGAATAAAATTCTGTCGTAACTTACCGCTGATATGTGCCAGTACTCTGTGTCCATTTTCAAGTTCCACCTGGAACATCGTGTTGGGAAGCTTCTCAATAACGGTTCCCTCAATTTCGATTACATCTGTTTTTGACATGTACTACCTCCTGTTAATTCTTGCTTTCACTGCACATTTGATTTCTTCATTATATATAGTCTGATGAGACTTTAATTTTTCGGCCAATGCAACATCTGTGTTTGATTTAATAATCTGGATATGTTTCTTCTTCTTTCTCTTCGGTTTCTCAATGGTTTTTAGCTTACCGTCAGCCAAATAGACAAAATCATTTTCTTCACCGACAATCAGATACGTCTGTCCCTTGTCATGTCCCGCCAGGGAAACGGCAAACATTCCTATCATAGACCCAATCCTCTTATTCTGCTATTACATAATTTGTTTACAAACTATATAATTGTTAAAATTTCCGGTTCTCCATCGGTAATTAATACCGTATTTTCGTAATGTGCCGATAACGAACCATCTAATGTTACCACTGTCCAGTCATCATCCAGCCATTCTACTGCGTAGTCACCGGCATTAATCATTGGTTCAATTGCCAATGTCATACCCGGACGTAATTTAATGCCTCTTCTCCATTGTCTGAAATTAGGAATCTGTGGTTCCTCATGCAGACTGGTTCCAATTCCGTGTCCGACCAAATCCCGTACCACACCATAACCAAATCCGGTACAGTAATCCTCAATTGCAGCAGAAATATCATTCAGATGATAGCCTGCTTTGGCATACTTAACACCCTCAAAGAAGCTCTGCTTCGTAACTTCTATTAGTTGCTTGGCTTCCTCACTAATTTGACCTACCGGATAAGTACGTGCCGCATCAGAATGGTATCCTTTATAGATAAGACCTGCATCCAAGCTGACAATGTCACCTTCCTGCAATATTCTGGTCTTAGTAGGAATTCCATGTACCACTTCATCGTTGACTGAAACACAAATAGAAGCAGGATAGCCATTGTAATTCAAAAAATTCGGAATACAATCATAGCTTCTAATTAATTTCTCGCCAAGAGCATCTATATCCCAAGTGGATATTCCCGGTTTAATAAACTTGCCCAGTTCTTCATGTACCATAGCAAGAATCCTGCAGGATTCTCGCATTAATTCTATTTCTCTTTCGGACTTAATTGTCACTGCCATGGTCTTAACCTAATATGGCAACTATGGAGGCAAATACATCCTTCATATCAACTGTACCGTCAACTGTCTTTAAAATCCCTTTAGCCTGATAAAAGTCAATTAGAGGCTGTGTCTGTTTATGGTATACATCCAGTCTGTTCTTAACTGTCTCCGGCTTGTCGTCATCTCTTAAGATTAATTCACTGCCGCAAGTATCGCAGAATCTTTCCTTTTTAGGCGGAATGTGTTCTACATGATAGGTTGCGCCGCAGGTAACGCAGGCACGTCTACCACCCATTCTTCTAATAATATTCTCATCCGGTACATTTACGTCTATGGCGTAATCAATCTGATCGCCCAATTCAATCAAAGCTTTATCAAGCACCTGTGCCTGAGGAATTGTTCTGGGAAACCCATCCAATACATAGCCGTTTTTACAATCTTCTTTTGCCACTCTGTCAAGAAGAATCTTAACTGTTAATTCATCAGGTACCAAAAGTCCCTGATCCATATATTTTTTCGCTTCCATTCCGAGCTCTGTACCATTTTTGATATTTGCTCTGAATATATCTCCTGTAGAGATATGGGGAACGCTGTATTTTTCTGCAATCATTTTGGCCTGTGTGCCTTTGCCCGCACCAGGTGCGCCTAACATTACTATTTTCATAATATTCATGCCTTTCCTTTTGATAACACAAGATAGAGGTAAAGGAAAAGCGTCTGCAATATTGCTATGCTTTCCTTTTACCTCTAGCTATTCAATAAGTAAATGACTTTCTACCGTAAGTACGTTTCTTAGTCATTTAAAAAACCTTTGTAATTCCTTACCAGCATCTGTGATTCAATCTGTTTCATTGTTTCCAGAACAACACTGACAATAATAATCAAACTTGTTCCGCCAAAGGATACCTGTGCTGCAAAAATACCATTAAAGAAAAATGGAATAACACATACAATCGTCAGGCCGACAGCACCGATAAATACGATATAGTTTAACATTTTGGTCAGATATTCGCTGGTCGGTTTACCGGGTCTGATACCCGGAACAAATCCACCCTGCTTTTTCAAATTATCAGCAATCTCAATAGGATTGAAGGTAATTGATGTATAGAAATAAGCAAAGAAAATAACTAAAACAATATAAAATACCAATCCTATCGAATAGATAGGTTCGGATGGTTTACACCAGTTTGCTGAATTTAAACCTTTTAAAATATGAGCCCATACACCAGTTCCGTTGTATTGGAACAAGCCACAAATTACAACAGGGAGCTGCATCAATGAAGATGCAAAAATAACAGGAATAACACCGGCTGTATTCACCTTTAAAGGAATACTGGAGGTCTGTCCGCCTACCATCTTACGACCCTGAACCTTCTTAGCATACTGTACCGGAATTTTACGAACGCCATCATTTAAGATGATAACCAAAACGATCATTCCAACAATAATACCAAGAATAACAATTGCAGCTACTGCGCCAACTGCTACTGACTGGCTAATTACAAACTGCTTAAACAGCTGTGTAATATCCTGCGGTACTCTGGAAATAATATTAATCGTCAACACAATCGAAATACCATTTCCTACACCATTTTCGGTGATTTGTTCACCTACCCACATAAGAAATGCACTACCTGCAGTTAAAGCTGCAATTACGGTAATAACATTTAATGCGTTATAGTGTTCCATTAAACCATTTCCGCCAAATCCAATCGCCATAGCAGTGGATTCAATCAGAGCAAGGCCAACCGTTACATAACGGGTGATAGAAGCAATTTTCTTTCTTCCGTCTTCGCCTTCCTTCTGCATCTCTTCCAGCTTAGGAATAGCAATCGTCAAAAGCTGCATAATAATGGAAGATGTAATATATGGTGTAATATTTAAAGCAAAAATAGACATACTTTCAAAGGAACCGCCCGTAAAAGCATCAAAAAAACTGAACGCATCCCCACTTTGCTGCGCAAACCAGTTGGAAAAATAATGTCTGTCTACACCGGGTACCGGCAACTGTGATCCTAAACGAATCACAATCAACATACCCAATGTAAATAAAAGTTTCATTCTAATTTCTTTAATTTTTAATGCGTTTTTTAAGGTCGTAAACATTACATCACCTCTGCTGTTCCACCAATGGCTTCAATTTTTTCTTTAGCAGTTGCACTGAAGGCATTTGCTTTTACTGTAAGCTTCTTGGTTATTTCTCCGTTTCCGAGGATCTTAACGCCATCTTTAGGATTCTTAACAATGCCACATTCGATTAATGCTTCAACATCTACAACTGCACCGTCTTCAAATTTATCATTTAACACGCTCAAATTGATTCCGATGATTTCTTTAGTACTTGGGCAAGTGAAACCACGCTTGGGAATTCGTCTGTATAAAGGCATCTGACCACCTTCAAAACCAATTCTGGGAGCTCCTGAACGAGCCTTCTGGCCTTTATGACCTTTACCGGCTGTCTTTCCGTTTCCTGAACCGTGTCCACGTCCTCTTCTAAAATTATCGCTATGTTTTGAGCCTTCTGCAGGGCTTAAATTAGATAACTCAATAGAGTGTTCCATACTCATTGCTGACACCTCCTTATCTTGATTAAATTTCTTCAACTTTAACTAAATGTCTTATCTGCTGAATTTGTCCTCTTGTAGCCGCATTATCCGGCAATATAATTGTTTTATTCAGCTTGCGAAGTCCCATAGATGTAACTGTAGCTCTATGTTTGGGAACTGCACCGATAGGAGATTTTACCAAAGTAATTTTTAACATTTTTTGTTCTGCCATCTCACTTTCCCTCCTATGCCATGATTTCTTCCAGCGATTTTCCACGCTGTTTAGCTACTTCTTCAGGTGTCTTAAGTTCGCTTAAACCATGAATTGTTGCAAGTACAACATTCTGTTTATTATTGGAACCTAATGATTTTGTACGGATGTTCTTAATTCCAGCAAGTTCACACACGATACGTGCGGGACCTCCTGCAATAATTCCTGTACCATCGGGAGCTTTCTTCAATAAAACGGAAGCTGAGCCAAATTTGCCCGTAAAATCATGTGTAATACTATTGTTCTCATCTTTTGCAACGGAAACAAGATTCTTTATTGCATCCTCTTTACCCTTACGGATTGCTTCGGGAATTTCTGTTGCCTTTCCAAGGCCAGCGCCTACATGTCCATTATTGTCCCCAACTACGACCAGTGCTGTGAAGCGCATATTACGTCCACCCTTAACAACCTTGGTAACTCGCTTGATGGTAACCACTTTTTCTGTTAATTCCATGCCGCTGACATCGATGATTGTATGTCTCATGTGTGTTTCTCCCTTCCTAGAATTTCAAGCCAGCTTCTCTGGCTGCATCAGCTAACGCTGCGATTTTTCCCTGGTATATAAAGCCGCCTCTATCAAAGACTACGGTATCAATACCTTTTTCAATTGCTCTCTTAGCAATTACCGT
>CAZNAP010000140.1:0-5508 GCA_964571145.1 uncultured Lachnospiraceae bacterium
GTCTAGTAAATTCTACTTTCTATTTTGTGTAATATGATGTATAATCATTACATATAACATTTCCGATGACAAATCGTGCAAAAATCCCGAAGAGAAAATGTATGTGAAAAATGTAGATATAGAATAAGGATGTAAGTATGTTAGTATGTAGATGTAATATGTGTTAGTTAATTATATATGTAGATGTAGTACGTTATTTAATTATATATGTAGATGTAGTATGTTATTTAATTATATATGGAGGGTTTTATGAGAGAAAAATATGAATCTTTAGCACTTGCTGATTTGCGTGCAATTGCAAAAGCAAGAGGACTAAAGGGGAGTTCCTCACTTAAGAAGGCGGAGCTTGTGGAATGGATGCTGGAGCAGGATGAGAAGGACAAGGCTGCAGATAAAGCTGTAGTAGGTGCCAACAGTCGAGTTGAAGAAAAGGCAGAAAGCAGTACTGAAAGCAGAATGGAAAGCAGAGCAGAAGGAAAATCTGTTACCAGATCTGATGAAAGCAGGGCAGAAGACGAACGGTTTCCTGCTGAACTGGATAGCGGTATTTCGGCAAAAGGAATACTTGAAGTGATGCCAGACGGGTATGGATTTATTCGTTGTGAGAATTTCCTGCCGGGCGAACATGATGTATATGTGGCACCCAGTCAAATCCGTCGTTTTGGACTGAAAACAGGAGACATTTTGGACGGGAATACCCGTGTTAAAACACAGGGAGAGAAGTTTGCAGCACTTCTTTATGTGAAATCCATTAACGGTTACAGTCCGGAAGTGGCAGCGCAGAGACGCAATTTTGAAGATATGACACCAATTTTTCCGAATGAAAGATTACATTTAGAAATGCCGGGTGCCAGTGTTGCAATGAGAATTATGGACTTAATCAGTCCTGTAGGCAAGGGACAGCGTGGTATGATTGTATCGCCTCCAAAAGCCGGCAAAACAACATTGCTAAAGGATGTAGCAAAATCTGTTAAGCGTAACGCACCTGATGTACACTTGATTATTTTATTAATCGACGAGCGTCCTGAGGAAGTAACGGATATTAAAGAAGCAATTGAAGGACCGAATGTAGAAGTTATTTACTCAACTTTCGACGAATTGCCGGAGCATCATAAAAGAGTTTCTGAGATGGTAATTGAAAGAGGTAAACGTCTGGTAGAGCATAAAAAAGATGTTATGATTTTGATTGACAGTATTACTAGACTTACCAGAGCCTATAACCAGACAGTTCCGCCAAGTGGACGAACTCTGTCAGGTGGTTTGGATCCGGCAGCATTACATATGCCGAAACGTTTCTTTGGTGCAGCCAGAAATATGAGAGAAGGCGGTTCACTGACGATTTTGGCAACAGCATTGGTAGAGACAGGCAGTAAGATGGATGATGTGGTTTACGAAGAATTCAAAGGAACCGGTAACATGGAACTTGTTTTGGATCGTAAACTTTCTGAAAGGAGAGTATTCCCTGCCATAGATATTCCGAAATCCGGAACCAGAAGAGAAGATTTATTACTTGCGCCGGATGAGTTGGAAGCAATCAATATTATCCGTAAGGCATTAAACGGAATGAAGCCTGAGGAAGCAGTTGATAAAGTGCTGGATATGTTTGCAAAAACCAGAAATAATCAAGAGTTTGTGAATCTGGTTAAAAAAATTAAATGGTTCTAAAAAAGGCTTGCATCACGCAATAACCTGTGATACAATTAAAAAGCTGTTTCGGGAAACACGAGCATATTAAGCTATGCTGATATGTAGTGTATGAGAACAAATACAATATTGATTATATAGAGAGGTGAAAAAATGAAAGAAGGAATTCATCCTGAGTTTTATCAGGCAACCGTAACCTGCAACTGTGGTAATACATTTGTGACAGGTTCAACAAAGAAAGATATCCACGTTGAAGTATGTTCCAAATGCCACTCATTCTACACAGGCCAACAGAAGGCTGCAAGAGCTGATGGACGTATTGATAAGTTCAATAAGAAATATGGTGTAGAGAGTAAATAAGTTTGAAGCGAAAAGGTTGAGGTGATACATCTCAACCTTATTTTGTAGATGAAGTGAAAGGTCGAATACCATGAGGAAAAAAAGAAAATGCCATTACTCTGGAATTGGCGGACAGGCTGTACTTGAAGGCGTCATGATGAAGAATAAAGATGACTATGCAGTGTCTATCCGTAAACCCAATGGAGAAATTGAGGTAGAGGTGGATGTGTTTCATGGTTGTCTGCATGGGAAGAAAATTGCAAATGTACCCTTTATCAGAGGTGTGTTTAACTTTATTGATTCCATGCGTCTTGGAATGAAAACTTTGAATTTTTCCACATCTTTTTACGAAGATGCTGATGCGAAAGAGACGAAGTTGGATAAAGCTTTAGATAAAATGACCGGAGGGAAGGCTGAAAGTGTTTTTATCGGAATTACTACAGTAACTTCTATTATATTAGCAATTGGTATTTTTATTATTTTACCATATTTCTTGTCCTCCTACTTAATGCAGTATGTTCGAAATACTTCTTTGTTGGCAATTATTGAAGGCGTGATTCGTATACTGATCTTTTTGACTTATGTAGTTGCCATTAGTTTGATGAAAGATATACACAGACTTTATCAATATCATGGGGCAGAGCATAAATGTATTAATTGTATTGAAAAGGGAAGACCGCTTACTGTGCATAATGCCATGAGAAGTTCCAGAATTCATAAGCGTTGCGGAACCAGTTTTATGTTTTTTGTAATTTTTGTAAGCATTATTTTGTTTTTCTTTATTAGAGTTGAAAATCCGGTATATCGAATTTTTATTCGAATTGCTTTATTACCTGTTATTGCAGGTATTTCCTATGAAATTATTCGTCTGGCAGGACGTTCGGAAAACATCTTCATTAAGATTATTTCTGCTCCCGGTATGTTGCTTCAGAGACTGACAACCAAGGAACCGGATGAGAAAATGATTGAAGTAGCAATTAAGTCTGTGGAAGCTGTTTTTGACTGGAAAGTCTTTTTAAGATATTCCTTTGGCTATGAGATTGATGAAAGTTGGTTGGATGATAAAACCGACGAAACAGATGTAGCTGAAGAATCAGGCGAAACAGAAGGATCAGATGCAGTTGATGGAGCAAGTGAAGCTGACGGAGCAAATTAATTCTATGAAGTATGAAGAATTGTATCGATACGGAGTACAACAGTTGAAATGTGCAGCCATCGAAGAAGCTGATTTAGATGCACGACTTCTCTTGGAGGATGTTTGTCATACGAATCGGAATGATTTACTTGTGCATGGCATGAATGAAGTGTCTGAAGAACAAAAAGGAAGTTATGTCAACCATATTGAACGACGGTGTGCACATACACCTTTGCAGTATATTATAGGCTATCAGGAATTTATGGGACTACGCTTTAAAGTCACATCAAATGTCTTGATACCCAGACAGGATACAGAAACACTGGTGGAAGAGGTACTGCGCTATCTGCATGATGGTATGCGAATTTTAGATGTATGTACCGGATCCGGCTGTATTTTATTAAGCCTTTTGCATTATTCAAATAACTGTGTGGGAACAGGCACTGATCTTTCTGAAAATGCGTTAGCAGTAGCCAAAGAGAATGCTACCGCGTTGGGAATGGAAGCTATCTTTTTACAGGGAGATTTATTTGAGAATATAAGCGAGAAATACGATATTATTGTATCAAATCCGCCTTATATACCAAGCGAGGTCATACCGACGCTCATGGAGGAAGTAAAATTCCATGACCCGTTAATGGCACTGGATGGTGGACAAGACGGTCTTTCATTTTATAAGAAAATTACCAGTCAGGCCGGTGCCTATTTGTATCATGGTGGAAGGCTCTTTTTTGAAATCGGATGGAATCAAGCAGAGGATGTCAGTCAATATATGAAAGATGCCGGTTTTAATGAAGTGGTTGTTTATAGGGATTTAGGCGGTTTAGACCGCGTTGTTTCAGGAATATACGGAGGTTAGGAAAGTGTTTGACAAGCTGGAAGATTTATTAATTCGATTTGAAGAAATTATGGGCGAACTGAATGAGCCGACTATAACCAACAATCAGGAGCGTTTCAGAGCATTGATGAAGGAACAAAGTGATTTGACTCCTTTAGTAGAAGCCTATAAAGAATATAAGAAATGCAAACAGGATGTAGATGATTCTTTAATGATGTTGAACGAAGAGTCTGATGAAGACATGAAGGAAATGCTCAAAGAAGAATTGGGCACAGCCAAGAAACGTATCGAGGAATTAGAGCAGGAATTGAAAATCCTGTTATTACCTAACGACCCTAATGATGATAAGAACGTTATCGTAGAAATTCGTGCAGGTGCAGGTGGAGATGAAGCCGCGTTATTTGCAGCTGAAATGTATCGTCTCTATGTACATTATGCAGAAGGTCAGCACTGGAAAGTGGAGACAATGAATGTAGATGAAATCGGTATTGGGGGAATGAAGGAAGTCAACTTCATGATTAGTGGGCAGGGTGCCTATTCCAAAATGAAATATGAAAGTGGGGTACATCGTGTACAGCGTGTCCCGGAAACAGAAAGCGGCGGACGTATTCATACTTCAACAATCAGTGTAGCAGTTATGCCTGAAGTGGAAGAAGTGGATGTTGTTATCGAAGATAAAGATATTCGTATTGATGTTATGCGTGCATCAGGAAATGGTGGACAGTGTGTCAATACAACAGACTCTGCAGTGCGTTTAACACATTACCCTTCGGGTATTGTGGTTTACAGCCAGACGGAGAAATCACAGCTGCAAAATAAGGCCAAAGCTTTTGCCTTACTGCGTGCAAAGTTGTATGATATCGAACAGCAAAGAGCCCATGATGCAGAAGCGGAACTTCGTAGAAGTCAGGTTGGTACAGGAGATCGTTCTGAGAAAATCAGAACCTATAACTTTCCGCAAGGCCGCGTAACCGATCATAGAATCGGACTGACCCTTTATAAGTTGGATAAGATTATGAACGGCGACATTCAGGAAATTATTGATGCCTGCACAGCAGCCGACCAGGCAGCAAAGCTTGCAAAGATGAATGAAAACTAGTCACTCGGTGACTAAATAAGATAAATAAGATGAAATGATCAAGCACAATTGGGGCAATACTAACTATTGTAATAGTCATCACAGCCTCTACTATATTGGCAATTATCGGCCCCTCCAGGAGAATCAAGGAAATGATAATTGTAGATACAATTCGTGGGGAGTAGGTTGAAAAATCAGGTAAATAAAAAAGGGAGTCCGCACGTGGCTCCCTTTGATTGATTACAATAGATTCCAGACACACGTCCAAGGAATAATTGTAATAATAGTATATGTTATTCATTATGATATTATGTAATGAACATAACAAAGGGAACTTACTCGAAGTCCCCTTACTTGAAATACTATATAAGCGTCTCACTCGTAAACACTTTTCTTGTATTTAAATGTTAGCACGAAATGTTTGAAAGGTCTACTGTTCTGGTAGATTTTTTTCAAATTATACCTCGGGTAATT
>CAZNAP010000141.1:0-5449 GCA_964571145.1 uncultured Lachnospiraceae bacterium
TGAACGTAGGTTTATTTCTTCTTTCTCTTGAAGAGTAACGCTAACTGGATATACTACCCCGACATTTTCTATATTTGCGGTAATTTCCCCAATATTTAAAATTGTTCCCTCAATATCTCCATACTTGGCATACGGGTAGGCTGAAAGTTTAACTCGCACCATCTCTCCTTCTTGTAATAGTGCTATGTCTGCGCTCTTTACATAGCATCGAAACACCATCTGCGATTCTAAAGGTATTGAATAAAACACAGCTTGCGAAGCATTTACCAAACTTCCTTCATTTAGCCCCTGCACTTTTGTTACTGTTCCATCGCATAGTGCAACTACCGTTTTATCCCTCAAGTCTTCTTCTTTTTGCTTCAATTCTGTCTCTTTATTTTGTAATTGAATGGACAAATTACTGATATTTCTCAAAACTTCCATGTTTCTTTCTATTCTATAGCTTTCAAGCTGTGTCTGTGCCATCTCCTTGTCGTCCGCATCCTTAATCTGCTGTTCATATTCTTTCTCTTTACTAGCATACAAGGCTTGTTCTGCAACAATTCCATTCGCTACATATTCATAAACACCATATTCTTTTACATCGACCTTATCCAACTCCTCACCATGATAAATTTTCTCATATATCTTCTTTTGACACTCTAGCACCCCTTTTTGATATTCCAAAGTTTCTATTTGCCTTTGAACATCTGCAGTCTCCATTCTGAGTAAAATGTCTCCTTTTTTTACCATATCAGCATCATTGACTAATATTTGCTCAACAATTCCTGGTGTTTTGGTTTGTACAGTCACTATATCCCCCTGTGGAACAACAATTCCATTAGCACTTACAACAACATCCAACTGAAACAGTGCCGCCCAAATAAATGTACTGATTAGCAACAACAATATTCCATAAATAATTACACTTCCAGAACAATGTGAAGGTCTCTCAATAATTTCAATCATAGATGGAAGAAAATCATAACGTAGGTTTTTCTCGTTGATATGTGCATGTTTTAAAATATATTTTTTCATTCAACCTCACCTCGTAATTGCTGATTGTATAAATAGTAATACAACCCTCTTTTCTCCATTAAACTATTATGTGTATCGTATTCGACAACATTGCCTCTGTCTATTACCATAATAGTATCCGCATCCTTTAACGTAGATAGACGATGCGCTATAATCAATACGGTTTTATCTTTACATATATGTTTTAAATTTTTTTGTATAATACTCTCTGATTCGTAATCCAGTGCAGATGTTGCTTCATCGAAAATCAAAACTTTTGGGTTATTAATAATTGCACGGGCAATTGCCACTCTCTGTTTTTGCCCTCCCGATAGAGATACTCCTCTCTCTCCAATAATTGTATGATAACCCTCCTGAAGTTCGAGAATAAACTCATGTGCACCTGCACTTTTGGCAGCCTCTACAATCTCGTCCATCGTTGCATTTGGACAATGTATTGAAATGTTTTCTGCCACCGTTCCACTAAACATAAAATTTTCCTGTAACACAATTCCAATTTGTTTTCTTAAGAGTATCGGATTAATTAAAGATAAATCCATTCCATCTATTGAAATTTTGCCACCTTCCGGTATATAAAGACGTTGAATTAATTTTGATATTGTACTTTTTCCTGAACCACTTCGACCCACAATACCAACAATTGTTTTTTCTTTGATTTCAAAACTCATATCTTTAATAACTTCAGGTGCATCCATACGATATCGAAATCTAACTTTATCAAATATGATTTTCCCATGAATTGTCGGTAGAGTTTGTAAATTCATTCTGCTAGATGGTTCAATAGGCGCGTTAAAAATATCTCCAATTCTTTTTACTGCCAAAGATGCTTGCTGATATTCCTGCCAAAGCTGCACTAATCGTAACACAGGTGCACTAACTCTATTTGACAGCATACGAAAAGCAACTAACTGGCCTACAGTAAAGTTTCCATTTAATACAGCTTTGGCTCCGAAAATCAAGATGAGCAAATCAACCAACCTCTGAATAAATGTCGCAATTGTTCCTGATGAAGATGAAACCATAGACGTTTTATAACTTGCTTTTACATAATCTGCCTGTAAATTTCCCCATTTTTCTTCAAATGAAGATTCAAGTGAAAATGATTTTACTGTCTGTATTCCATTAATGGTTTCCACTAAAAAAGACTGTGTTTGTGCTCCGGCCTCAAATTTTTCGTCCAATCGTTTTTTAAACAAGGGCGTCACTACCAGTGATAAAACTGCAAAAATCGGTATAGATGCAATGACAATTAAAGTAAGTGGCACATTATATACAAGTAATATAGCGACATATACCACAATAAAAAAGAAATCTATAATGGACGATAACGGCGTTCCTGTTAAAAACGAACGTATACTGTCCAGTTCACGAACACGCGCAATCGTTTCGCCCACTCTTCTTGTTTCAAAATACTTCAACGGTAGCGCAAATAAATGCTGAAACAAACGATAACTTAACACAACATCAATCCTGTTTGTCGTGTGTAAAAACAAATAGTTTTTTGCTAAAGAAATAATCAGTTCATATACATATACAATCAATATTCCGACAGATATAGTATAAAGTGTCGACATTGCATGATGTGATAAAACCTTATCCACAACCACCTGTGTCATCAAGGGTGTCATAATACCAATAACTTGTATTATAAAAACAGCCACTAACACCCTAACAAATTCTCTTTTGAACTTCAATATCGTTGGGATAAACCATTTGAAACCAAATGTCGTATGCGGTTGTACTACTTTCGATTGACGACTTGAAAAAGCCATTATCGTGCCATCCCATGTTTCCTCAAAATCTTTATCACTTACATATTCTGGCTGCCTCTTATTCGGTTCCAAAATCATCCATTTTTCATCTTGATATTTCAGTATCAAAAAGTAATCGCCATCTTTTTTTCTACCCAAGACAGGAATAGAAATTTGATGTAATTTTTTCTTTTTAATTGCTCCGGTTTTTGCCTTAATGTGAAGTTCTTTTGCCAAAAGTAAAAGTTGCATTTGTGTCTCTTCTTTTTTTTGAAAGCGGTTTTCACTTTTTACCGGAACATTTATTCCAAGATACTTAGCTAAAATCAAAAAGCATAAATAACCTGTATTATCTTTTCCCTGTGTCACGTATCTTTCCTCTCACTTGCTAATTCATATGCCTTATGAAGCCCACAATTGTACTGTTTCTGTATTAGCAGAATCTTGTACTACTATTTCAGTATCACCGATTCCATTTTGCGTTGACGGCTCCACAAGACTTTCGACCATAAGTTGTGCAGCAATTGTCGTTTCACTATTCACCACAGACTCCGAAGCTTCCTCTACCGGTTCTGTTATAGATAGCTCAGATTGCGTTGTCAATTCCTCTATCGGATTAGATGATACAGTTCCTTTTCCTAAGGTTGCTTCCATAGCCATCACTGATGATGAAACTATATCATCTGTTGTTGGTTCAACCCCGAATACCTCAATTTCATCCGTTACAACTGTAGTTTCTTCATCCATCAAATCTGCTTCAACGGCTGGTTCTTCCTGTATGACTAAATCTGCTTCAACAATTGGTTCTTCCTGTACGACTGGATTCTCTTCAACAATTGGTTCTTCTTGTGCGATTGAATCTGCTTCAACAATTAGTTCTTCTTGTACACTCGGCTCCCATACTAGCTTCATATTATCGTAATCGACAGTTGCTTTGACTCCATCTGCAAATTCAATAATATTAAGCTGGTAATTTACATTAGCATATGCATTTCCAATCGTAGTAACTTGTCCACTCTTGCTATTTGAAATATTCAGGTGATTCTGTATTCTCGAAAGTTCCAGTTCTTCCACTTTAATTCCCTCTCCAAATACAATCTTATCATCTCGGCTTGTAGAGTTATCATATGCATCTATAGTGTCGTTTCCATCCTTAGCCCCAATAATATATGTATCATTTCCTGCACCGCCTATTAGAATATCTTCTCCACTGCCTCCGATTAATACATCGTCTCCATTATTTCCATACAATCGGTCATTCCCCTCTTCTCCATAAAGTGTGTCATCTCCGTCAAAAGCATTAATTGTATCGTTTCCAGCTCCTGCCATAAAGGTTTCATCCTGACTGTAGCCTACCGTTGATGCGTAACCACTCATTACATCTGCTTCATCAGTTCCTTTCTTAATTTTCGCATGCTCTGCTATGGTAGCTGTGTCCCATACGGTTCCATCTGCAAATTCTATGTTTTCTATGAACTGATAACCCTGCTGACTCGCATTGTAATAGTAGTATGCATTCTGAATAGTCACACAATCTTCTTCTCCATACTTGATTACAAGATTTTTTTCTACACGTTCCAGTATCACATCTTCCTGACTAATACCTGTACCAAACACTATCTTGTCTGCACTGATTCCATTTTCGCTATCAAAAACAGTATCCTGTCCATCTCCGAGATTGAACACATAAGTATCATTGTTCATTCCACCCCGTAAGGTGTCATTTCCGGTTCCACCTATTAGGATGTCATTGCCGTTTTCACCACTCAATATGTCATTGCCTGCTTCTCCATATAGCGTATCATTTCCACCAGAAGCATGAATCATATCATTTCCGGCTCCCGCCATAAAAGTTTCATCCTGACTGTAGCCTACCGTTGATGTGTAACCACTCATTACATCTGCTTCATCAGTTCCTTTCTTAATTTTCGCATGCTCTGCTATGGTAGCTGTGTCCCATACGGTTCCATCTGCAAATTCTATGTTTTCGACAAAGTATTGACCCTCTTGGCCTGCTGCCTGAGACCGATATGCGTTTTGAATAGTGATAGTATCACCTTCTCCATATTTGATTACAAGGTTATATCCCACACGCTCCAGTTTCACATTTTCTTTACTAATGCCTTCTCCAAATACTATCTTATCTGCATTAATTCCATTCTCTCCATCTGAAATAGTATCCTGACCATCTCCCAAGTTGAACACATAGATATCATTATCAATTCCACCTTGCAGTGTATCATTTCCGGTTCCACCTATTAGGATGTCATTGCCGTTTTCACCACTCAATATGTCATTGCCTGCTTCTCCATATAGAGTATCATTTCCACCAGAAGCATGAATCATATCATTTCCGGCTCCCGTCATAAAAGTTTCATCCTGACTGTAACCTACTGTTGATGCACAGCCGCTCATCGTGTCTGCTTCATCAGTTCCTCTCCTAACCTTTGCGTGCTCTGCTATGGCAGCTGTATCCCATACGGTTCCATCTGCGAATTCTATGTTTTCGACAAAATATTGACCCTCTTGGCCTGCTGCTTGAGACCGATATGCACTTTGAACAGTGATAGTATCACCTTCTCCATATTTGATTACAAGGTTATATCCTACTCGCTCCAGTTGCACGTTTTCTTTACTAATGCCTTCTCCAAATACAATCTTATCCACATTGGTTCCGCTTT
>CAZNAP010000142.1:0-5424 GCA_964571145.1 uncultured Lachnospiraceae bacterium
AAAGAGCAAGCAAGTCAAAAGCATCCGTAAATTAAGAGAAAAGGTCTGGACAGGAAGCTTGGGTTTGGTATAGCTTTACGTATGGAAAGAGCTAGCAAGTCAAAAGCATCCGTATTTTGAAGAGAAGCTGTAATATAGATGGAATGAAGCAGTATTAAATACGGATACAAAACACTTTTCAGAGCAATTCATACGTATTGTTGATAATTCAATATTTTACCCATTATACAATTCAATATTTAGACGCTCAGGATTCGAACCTTCGCTGCCTCGTTCAGGGTGATCCCAACATTTGATAAAGATGCTCAATTGTGAAAATATAGCTTATATAAACAAATTCTAATATAGGCTACAATAAAAACGGTGTATTTTTACATATTTCTAGCCTCAATTGAATTTTGTGCAATCAGGCTATTAATTAAAGGGCTAAAAAACTGAAAGATAAACAATTATTAGAAGTATACTAAGTAAGAATGAAGTTATACAAAGGAGATAGGTGTTCGAATCCTGAGCGTCTAACTCAGTATTTAAAGAAGTAAATGTGTTGACAAAGAGACACGCGTGTCGCATAATGAAAAACACATGTGTTGTTTATTATGCAATGAGTGACTGACAAGGAAAGAGTGTATATGGGAGAAAAAGGAAATAACACAAGAAAGCTCATAAGAGAGCAAGCTTATCATTTGTTTGCGGCAAAAGGATTCGCTGGGGTGACGATGAAGGATATATGCGAAGCATGCGGTTTGAGTAGGGGTGGTCTGTATCGTCATTATGGAAGCACTCGACAGATATTTGAAGAAATTTTAGGCGTGATGTCTGCGAAAGATGATGACTTTATTAGGAATGGCATTAAAGAAGGTTTTTCTCCAACGGAAATGTTGACGGTAATTTTAAGTGGATTGAGAACGGAAATGCTGGATTCAACAAATTCCTTATGCTACGCTATTTATGAATATTCGCGTTTATGCAGTTCTGAATTTATGGAAGTCCTGAATGTGAAGGCAAAAGATAAGTGGCGGCTTTTGCTGGAGTACGGCAAGAAATGTGGCGAGTTTCATCATAAGAATACAGATCAAATGATTGATACTATTTTATATGTATATCAGGGGATTCAAATGTGGAATCAGATTATTTCCATGGATGAAAAGACGATTGATAACATTGTAAACAAAATAGAGAGTGACTTGAAAGGTGGAAATTAAGATGAAAATAGAATTAGTGCGTCCCACAATTGAATTAAAGAGCCAAGCTTTGGATTATAGGCAGGAGCATTTTAATCACGGAGAAGCAATTATTAATGGTAGCGAGTTGTTTGATAAAACGGAAAATTACGAAGAGTGGCTAACGTCAGTCACAAATAATGCAAATCCGGAGACGGTCAGTAAAGATTGGGTGTTAACAGATACTTTCTTTGCAGTTGATCAGGAAAGAAATGTGATTATCGGCATTATTGATCTGCGCCATGAACTCAAGGGATTTCTGGTTGATTTCGGAAATACCGGTTACAGTGTCAGACCTTCTGAACGTTGTAAAGGATATGCTACAGAAATGCTCAGACAAATCAAAGAAGTGGCAAGGCAAGCCGGACTACATAAGCTGCATTTGTCCGTAGAACGAGATAATTTTCCGTCTGTTAAGACAATTATCGGAAATGGTGGCAAATACGAAAGAAGCTTCCAATATGAAGGCGAATATGCTGATATTTATGAAATCGAGCTATAGAAATCTGGCTATAGAAATAGAACTATAGCAATCTTGCTATAGAAATCAGGTAACGAACAGGAGTACAAGCAAATGAACGACATGACAGTATATTTGATTCGCCACGGCGAAACAGATTACAACAAACAAAGAAGATTACAGGGACAATCAGATATTGCATTAAACGAATATGGGAGAGAACTGGCGGCTTTGACAGGAGAGAAGTTAAAGCATATTCAGTTTGATTATGTGTTTTCGTCTCCTCTTACGAGGGCAAGAGAAACAGCTGAAATTCTTCTTGGTGCACAAGAGTCTCCTCAAATGCAAGAGTCTCCTCAAATACAAGCGTTTCCTCATATGCAAGAGTATCCTCAAATGCAAGAGTCTCCTCAAATACAAGAAACTCCTCAAATACAAGAAACTCCTCAAATGCAAGAGTCTCCTCAAATACAAGAAACTCCTCAAATACATGAGACTTCTCATATGCAAGAGATGTCTGATATAGAAAAAAAGAATATTTCTATAATATTAGATGACAGAATACAGGAAATTGGATTTGGCACATTTGAAGGTTTGTCCTGTCATAAGGCACACTATAATATACCGGATCCTGAATTCATGAATTTCTTTGAAGCACCGGAGCAATATCATGTACCGGAGGGTGGAGAAAGCTTTGAGGATGTAATCCGGCGAACCGGTTCCTTTTGGGACGAACTAACGGAGAATCCCAAGTATCAGGGCAAGACTATTTTAGTATCTACTCACGGGTGTGCACTGAAAGCCATTCTTGCGAATGTCAAGCATGTTCCTGTGAAAGACTTTTGGGGAAAAGGCGTGCACAGAAACTGTGCCGTTACAGTTGTACAAATCAGAAATGGTGAAGTATTAGTGGAAGAAGAAAAAGTAGTATGCGAATAAGCATCGAGTGGCTAGCCACTCAGTGCTTATTCGAACACTGAATTATTTCAAGGTAGTCATTGATATCGTAGGACAAATCCTGTAATTTCGTCCTTGGGTGACTAAAAGTGTCAATTGTTGTATTTAGCCTACCAATTTAGCAGACCGTTTTCCTACTAAAATGCATGAATAGTTGAATTTCGTCCACAAAAATATGTGCTGCCGACCTACAAAAAGCTTCCTTGCTGGCTGTCTATAGGTTCAATCGACCTAAAAACAACCTGCTAATAGCTTACTTGTTGGCTTCTCGTAGGTTAATTGAAGAAAAAGCTACCTACTAAGTTCTTCAACTTGATAGTTTTAGTAGGATTTTCAAGCAACCGACTAATTACTTCTTTGCTTACCGTTAGTCGCCTGCTAAATTTTATATTTTAAGTTATAAATTGTATATTTATATCCAGATTGCCAAAACCCGAGAAATTTTTCAAATAATTTGATATGCTGACCTTAGACACAAGTGACTAGACACCAAGTGACTAGCTAGGGGGGACAGACGAACACAGTGTAAACGTCCCCGTCAGGAGGGCAAATGGAAAACTATAAAAACTTTGATGTAGCGGGATATGTATGGGCTTATTATCTGGATCGTGCTGACGAAGCCGAGATGCAGCATGGAATTGATTTTTATAAACAGTATCTGCCACTGGATAAAGTTTATTTGGAGAATCACCGAGGATTGGTAGATGTGCCGAAGGCAAAGATGATTCGTGCGAAAAACTTTTTTGAAAAGAATGGAATCAAGACGGCAGGTGGCATTACTTCTACAGGATTTGTAGGAGAACGCAAACCTTCTATCTATGATACTTTTTGTTATACGGACCCGAGGCACAGAGAATACTATCTGAGCATTGTGAAAGAAATTGCGGAAGTGTTTGATGAAATCATTCTGGATGACTATTTTTTCACAGCTTGCAGATGCGAGATGTGTATTAAGGCCAAAGGTAATCAGACCTGGAGTGAATATAGAACGAAATTAATGGCTGATTTCTCAAAAGAAATTGTGTCATTAGCTAAATCAATTAATCCAGAAATAAAGTTTGTTGTGAAATTTCCAAATTGGTATGAGAGCTTTTTGGAAAATGGATACAGCCCGGAAATTCAGAAAAATATTTTTGACGGCGTTTATACGGGAACGGAAACCCGCGATTCAAGAATTACAACGCAACATTTGCAACGGTATTTATCCTATGGGGTACTCCGCTTAATGGAAAATACGGCGCCTGGTCAAAACGGCGGCGGCTGGATTGACAAGTATGGTTCGGAGAAGAACTTAAATGAATTTTTAGAGCAAGGACAATTAACACTTCTTGCTAAAGCTAAAGAACTGAGTTTGTTTAACTTTGAGCATTTGACGGATTCCTTGATGATTCCGCCACTTGGAAAACAATTGGTTGAAACAGACAAACTATTAGGCGAATTGGGTAATCCCATTGGCGTATCGGTTTATGAACCCTACACAGGAGCAGGAGAAGAGCAACTCTTTTCCTATTTGGGTATGGGTGGTATTCCCATGGAACCTGTGCCTTATTTTGACGGAAAAGCACCTGTGGTATTTCTATCAGAACGTACAACTGAAGATGAGCAGATTGTTGACCACTTGAAGAAATATGTGCAGTCCGGTGGTAATGCCGTGATTACAACAGGATTTTTACGCAAAACGCTAAACAAGGGAATCGGCGACATGACCACCCTGCGTCCTACCGGGCGTCATGCTTCCGGCACACAATTCTTAATTGGAAATTACAACTATACCAGTTCAAGCATGGCTGAAGGCAAACATGCCATACAATTCGAGGTGCTGGAATATAAGAATAACGCATCATGGAGCGATATCACTTTAATTGCGGATGAGTGCAATTTCCCCATATTGTCAGAGGATGCTTATGGCCAAGGCAGATTGTTTGTGCTGAATGTTCCAGATAATTTTGCTGATTTTTATAAGCTGCCGGCAGCTGTTTGGGAAGGCCTAGCAAAACATTTATCCATGGGACAACGTGTTTATATGGGAAGCGGTGCAAAATACAATTTGTTTGCTTATGACAATAATCGTTATGTTCTTCGTAGCTATCAGCCTGTAGTTACCACCTGCTCAGTTATTGTAAGAGGAGCATGTGAAGGAATACAAAATTTGTCCACGGGTGAAATGATTACCAATAAAAAGGAACTGCCGCGCCCCGGACATCGTATGGATTGCTGTGCCCATATTGACGAACCATTTGAAGATGCTTATGAAATTGTAGTTCCCGCCGGCGGCGAGGTTGTATTTCAAGTGCTATAATGTCCACTGCCAAACAGGTTTTATTTCAAGTACTATAATGCCCACAGCCAAATAGGATTGATTTCAAGTACTTAATTTCCACAGCCAAACAGACTTGAGCTAAAATACAGCTAAGCTCAACAGCGGAATTTGATTTTTACGTATGTAAACAACTGTTTATCTGATTGCATACGTACATTTAGGAAGAAATGAGCGATCAACAAGCTAGCTTTCAAAGTAATACGGATGTTAATGACCTTCCGGTTTATTTCATCCGTATTTTATTGAACCTTTAGCCAATTCATATTTTTGTTATGTAGATAATTTACGGATGAATACCATGTTGCTATCTAATGTATCCGTATTTATGTGAAAAGCACCTAAAACAGCAAGCTAGTTTTCAAAGTAATACAGATGGTAACAAGCTTTCCGCTGATTACATCCGTAAAAATTCAAATATGAAACAAACAAGATGTAACAGTAAGTATGTAGCAATAAATATGAAACAA
>CAZNAP010000143.1:0-4349 GCA_964571145.1 uncultured Lachnospiraceae bacterium
CAATTTTCGCTTTGTTCAAATCAAAACCCACTACCTTTATTTTCTTGGCAAAAGCAACAGCTATGGGCATTCCCACATAACCAAGACCCACTAAAGAAAGTTTTTCTTCTCCACTAACCAACTTGTCATATAAATTCATGTGTTTTCCTCTTTTCTAATTAATTATTTGTTTTCTATTGCGTAATACTTTGTAATGTATAAACTCAATACTGTATTATAATATTTTTTACATCATATTGCAAATTCACATAATCCTCATGACATATAATTCTCATTGTCATATCTCTCATTTTATGCAGGCGTGAATTTCTTCCAGATAGGCGTCTGCCACCAAGCGGCGGTCAAATTCTTGTTCCATCTTAGTTCTGGCAGCAAGTCCCATATCTCGTCGTTCTTCCCAGTTCAAACGTTTGAACTTTTGTAACGATTGTATCAAATTCTCGCTGTTTTCCGATTCAAATCCAAATCCGGTAACACCCTCCTCGAAGATTTCCTTACAGCCACTTATATTTGAAGCAAGTACTGGTCTGGCTGTTGCTGAAGCTTCCATCAGTACATTGGACATGCCTTCGTGATAGGTTGGCAGTACAATTGCACTGGCATTCTTAATGTATTCATGTACTTCCGGATGAAATCCAAGGAACTCAACTACTCCGTCTTTCTCCGCCTGTACTAACTGTTCCTCATAATCTTCATCACAGTATCCTAATATTTGAAATACCGTTTGTTCATCATGCAATTGCTTGGCGGCTTCCAAATATTCGCGAATGCCTTTTTCTCGCATGACTCTTCCAATATAGAGGAAGCGTGTGCATTCCTCCTTGGGATAAGGTTCCGGTTGATGCCTTGTTAAATCCACACCTGAGCCACTGACTAATCTGCTCTTTTGTCCTCTGTCTATTGCATCAGTAAATTCTTGTTTTTTATCCTTAGATTCTATAATATGATACTTCTTGAAAATCTCCAGATTTTCGCTATTTTGAAAAAAGACACAAGATGCCTTTTTGAGTCCAGCTTTGTACATAATCGTTATCATCATACGAAGCAATCCAGGTCTTTGAAAGGTGCTGCCCAAGCCTGTTATGGTTGTAATATAGGGTATTTTCTTTTGGCCGCAACAATAGCCACCATATATATTCGGCTTAATGGTATAGGTCAAAACCAAATCCGGCTTTATCTCTGCTAACAGCTTGCGATATGCCTTCATCAGCTTCAAGTCCTCGATGGGATTGACACCTCTTCGATTAATCGAAGTCTCGACAATTTCCACGCCTTCTTCGGCTAATTCGGCAGTTCGAACAGTATCTGGCAAGCTTGCCACCACCCGGTACTTGTCCAGCAAACGTAAGACCAGTTCATTTCGAAAATCATATAGTCCGCCGGAGGAATTGGCCAATATCAGAATTGTTTTTTTCATGGAATAATCTCCGTATCGCTCATATCCTTGATGAAAAGTTCGACATATTTCATCATGCAAATGCCTGCCTTATAATCGCCAATTGTAACAAGATTCTCTTGCCCTGCTAAATTATTAATAACCTGCTTGGGAAGATTTACACCACATGTATATGCATGGGGATAACCGCCGCCAAAACGAGGATTCACTTCCGAAATGTAGTACACGCCGTCCTGCTCAAAGATATCCATATCTATCATTCCGCGGAACCCGCAAGTTTCAACAAAATTACGGATCAATTCAAACAATCTCTCGTCTTTAACAGAAACTGACTTATCTGTTTCTCCGGCACGCATCTTGATTTTCTTCTTCGTAAAAATAGAGGTGCATTTGCCGGTAATCATATCAATATAGACATCTGCGCCATACTCTGTACCGCTCATGTATTCCTGAATCATCAAGTCTTCATATCGGTCAAAAAGTACTTCCAGTTCCTCCGCACATTCCACCTTGTTGATGTTAATGCTGGCGCTTCCCTTCATGGGTTTCACGAAAACAGGATAATTGATTTCGCCCGCTTTCAATGCCTCGTAGAAGCTTTCTCTTGTAATATAGCATTTCGCTGTAGGAATATTCTTTTGAATCAGTAATTCATACATTTTGAATTTGTCAAAACAGGTCTCTACCAAATCGTAATCAGATACAATCGGTGTAGTTCCTATTTCCAGAAAACGTTCTTTTTCATTGGCTAATAAACTGAGTTCCGGATCAATCAAGGAAAAGACACCATCTATTTTCTCTTTCTTGCAGATATCCAGAATCAACTCCAAATAACCCGGTGCGGTGATCCTAGGTACCAGATAAAAAGCATCCGCCTCATAAACAGCCGGTGCCAAATTGGAGCAATCTGTGGCTACGACTCTGCCCGTATCTCCTATTGCTTCTTTAAAATATTGAACGATTTTATTTCTGGTGCCTGCACTCAAAATCAGGATATTCATAAATTCCTCCACTAGTAACTTTATGCTTTAGATTCATTAACTATAAATTATCAAAATAAAGCGGGGTTCCGCCTGTATGAATAAACAAAATTCTTTTCTTACTGATTTGATGCTCTTTACAATATTCCAACATGCCATAGAACGCTTTTCCAACATAAGTAGTATCCATTGGAATGCCTTCCTGCTTCATCACATTGGTAATTGTATCCGAAATCGTCGGCGTATACTTCCCATAGCCACCGGCTCTGTAATCATCTGTAAAAATCAAGTCCTCCGGTTGAAATAATGCTGCAAACTGTTGCTCTCCAAGGTATTCCTTGATGCTACCCTCCACAACTTGCTTGCCTCTGCTCTGCTCTCTGGCAATACTAATCCCAATAATCTGAGGCTGTATCACTTTAGAACCGGATTGCTTGGTCGCCAATAACGCTCTCTCCTGTAATAAGCCGCAAATCAATCCTGCCTGCGTTGTGCCGGTGCCTGAAGCATGAAAAATATAGTCGAAGCATTTCCCATTATTGACTTCATAATTTCTGATTTCCTGATAAGCTTCTACATAGGCTTCTGTTCCTGGATTACCATGTCCGCCGCCTGTAATAAAGTAAGGCTTTCTTCCTTCTGCAATATATGCTTTCTTACGGTTTTCTATAGTTGCAGCAACTTGATCTATGGAGCAAACTTCGATTGTTGCTCCGAAACTCTGAATCAACTTTGTATTATATAATTCTTCGCCGCTTGTACTTTCCACTTTCTCATCCGTAGAAATAATATGACAATCAAGTCCCATAGCAGCTGCCATATTTGCAATAATACGGCAGTGATTGGAGCTATTACTGCCATAAGTCATAACAACATCTGCGCCGCTTTTCTTAATTTCGCGATAGAATTTAGCTGCTTTTCTGGCTTTATTCCCGCCAAAACTAAAGGGGAGCATATCTTCTCTTTTTATATATATATAGTTCTCAGAATAATCACCGGAAAGGCGATAAAGTGGTGTTTCGTCCAAAGGTTGTTCGAATAAAGCAATCTCTTTCACCCGCATACTAGTTCCCCTTCCTGTAAATATCAAAATCAGGCACAGTCTGTTCTGCACCTGACAACGTATTTTTTCTTCTTAATACCGCACCAATGGTCAAACCAATTACCTTCAGATCCATTCCAAGGGTTAAATGATTGACATATTCCAAATCATAAGCAAATCTGCCCTCCCAGCCGAGTGCATTACGCCCATTGACCTGCGCCAGACCGGTCATACCCGGTCGAACATCATGTCGATGGTTTTCTTCTTCTGTGTAATAAGGCAAATAACGCACCAATAAAGGTCTAGGACCAATGAGGCTCATATCACCCTTTAAGATATTAAACAATTCCGGTAGTTCATCCAGACTGGTAGAACGTAGTCTTTTCCCAAATTTTGTAAGCCGCACGTCATCCGGTAAAAGCTCTCCATTTTCATCCCTTGCATCTGTCATAGAGCGAAACTTATATAACTTAAAGATTTTCTGATTTTTCCCCGGGCGCTGCTGTGTAAAAATCGCAGGACTTCCCAATTTAACGCGAACCAGGATCCAAAGAATTAAATAAATAGGAGACAGAACGATAATTCCCATGAGGGAAAGCACGATGTCTATGAGGCGTTTAAAAAAATGCTTGTACATAGGTTCTTCTCCTTCTGAAATCATCTTTAAACACTGGCCTGTACACTAGAAATCCGCAGTACCATTTTTATCTATTAAAGCAACTCTTAACAATCGAAATAATCTTATCCATATCCTCAGGTGTATTCTTAATATCACTTGGCAAGCAGAATCCTCTGTTGAAAATATCTTCAGAGACACTTCCTACACCGTTAATGCCTTTTCCATCTGCTGTAATAAAGTCATTTTCCGCAAAGACCGGTTGTAGATGCATAGGCTTCCAGATTGGTCTGGTTTCAATATTGTGTTCTGCCA
>CAZNAP010000143.1:4359-5383 GCA_964571145.1 uncultured Lachnospiraceae bacterium
GGGTGTTACCTTGCACCCTTTTGCTATGGTTACACAGGTAAGCCAACAATTGGCATCTCCATCTACCTTCAAGGGATTCAGTGTCAACTCGTCGATATCCGCAAAAGCTTCCTGATATTGCTTACGAATTGCCTGTTTAATCTTTTTATGTTCTTCCAAATGAAGCAGTTGTCCACGTCCAATTCCGGCTACTATATTACTCATACGATAGTTGTAACCGATTTGTGAATGCTGATAGTATCTAGCAGGGTCTCTGGCCTGCGTTGCCAGGAAAGTGGCCTTCTTGGTATATTCTTCATTAGCCGAAACCATCATACCACCGCCGGATGTCGTAATAATTTTATTACCGTTAAAGGAATAAATTCCTATTTCTCCGAAGGTTCCTGTGTGTTGCCCTTTATAGGTACTACTAAGGGATTCTGCTGCATCTTCAATAATCGGAACATTGTGAGCTGCACAAATTTCCATGATCTCATCTAGTTTGGAAGGTGTTCCATACAGATGAACGACCATTACTGCTTTGGGATTGGGATACTTCTCAAACGCCTTTTCCAAAGCCTTGGGATCCATATTCCAAGTATCGTTCTCTGAATCAATGAAAACAGGCGTTGCCTGTTCATAAACAATAGGATTACAGGTAGCACTAAAAGTTAAACTTGGCGTAAAGACCACGTCACCGGGTCCGATACCTAAAATACGGAGTGCCAAATGAATGGCTGCTGTTCCTGCACTTAAGGCTGCCGCATGACCACAACCGGTATATTCTGCTATTTCTTTCTCAAAACAATCTACATTGGGGCCTAGTGGCGCTACCCAGTTCGTATCAAAGGCTTCCTTAATAAATTCCTGTTCTTCGCCATGCATGGTAGGTGAAGATAAATAAATTTTTTTATCTGCCATTTTCTTTCTGACTTCCTTCCTTATTGTATCTGACTCTTGTCCGGCTCTTCTGTTGTCTGATAGTGATAGGTCGGAACAATATTCTGAACGATGGAACGAATATCATTGCTTTCATTTTTAGAAG
>CAZNAP010000144.1:0-3193 GCA_964571145.1 uncultured Lachnospiraceae bacterium
TCGATTTCCTCGATATCATCAATTACTTCTAAATCTTCGAGTTCGGTTAAGTCGATTTCTTCATCTACTAACACTTCGTCATCCAACTTCAAATCTGAGTTGCCACCGATTGTGCCTTTAAGCATAGTGTCTGTATTGAGTCTGGTGCTACGGTAACGTTTCATACCTGTACCTGCAGGAATCAGCTTACCGATAATAACATTTTCCTTTAATCCGATTAACGGATCAATCTTGCCCTTAATAGCTGCTTCGGTCAGAACCTTCGTTGTTTCCTGGAAGGAAGCAGCTGACAGGAAGGAGTTGGTTGCAAGCGCTGCCTTGGTAATACCAAGCATAACCTGCTTGCCGTCTGCGGGCTCTTTGCCTTCTGCAATCAAGCTGGCATTGATGTCTCCATAATCCAGAATATCAACCAATGTACCAGGCAAGAATTCTGCATCACCATTGTTTTCAATTCTGACTTTCTTCAGCATCTGACGAACAATCACTTCAATATGCTTATCGCTGATATCAACACCCTGTAGGCGGTAAACTCTTTGTACTTCACGGAGCATGTAATCCTGAACGGCACGGATGCCTTTGATTTTTAATAAGTCATGAGGATTTACGCTACCTTCAGTCAATTCATCACCGGCCTCCAGCTCTACTCCATCCATAATCTTAATTCTGGAACCATAAGGAATCAGATACGCCTTGGATTCTCCCGTTTCATTATTGGTCACAATAATTTCACGTTTCTTCTTGGTATCTTTAATCACTGCAGTTCCTGCGAATTCAGCGATAATTGCAAGACCCTTAGGCTTTCTTGCTTCAAAAAGCTCCTCTACACGGGGAAGACCCTGTGTAATATCGTCGCCGGCAACACCACCGGTATGGAACGTACGCATGGTCAACTGTGTACCGGGCTCACCGATAGACTGAGCTGCGATAATACCAACTGCTTCACCTACCTGAACAGCTTCACCTGTTGCCATATTTGCGCCGTAACATTTTGCGCAGATTCCATGATGAGAACGGCAAGTGAGAATTGTACGAATCTTCACTTTATCTACCGGCTCGCCCTGGTCATTAACGCCAACGCTGAGTATTTTAGCTGCGCGGGAAGGAGTAATCATATGATTACGCTTCACAATCACGTTGCCATCTTTATCTTTCACTTCCTCACAGACATATCTACCTGTGATTCTGTCTTTTAATCCTTCAATGGTTTCTTTGCCATCCATAAAAGCAGATACCCACATACCCGGGATTTCCTGCGCACCTTCCATACAATCGATTTCACGAATAATTAATTCCTGAGATACATCGACCATACGTCTTGTCAGGTAACCGGAATCGGCTGTACGCAAAGCGGTATCGGACAAACCTTTACGAGCACCATGTGCTGACATGAAGTATTCCAGTACATCAAGACCTTCACGGAAGTTTGACTTAATCGGCAATTCAATAGTTCTACCGGTTGTATCAGCCATCAAACCACGCATACCTGCCAGCTGTTTAATCTGCTGATTGGAACCACGGGCACCTGAATCGGCCATCATGAAGATGTTGTTATATTTATCCAGTCCTGCTAAAAGCACTTCTGTCAATTCTTTATCTGTTTCGTTCCAGGTTTCAACAACTGCACGATATCTTTCCTCTTCTGTAATCAGACCACGTCTGAAGTTCTGAGAAATCTTATCTACTGTTGCCTGTGCTGCACTTAACATCTGTGGTTTCTGCTCAGGTACTGTCATATCGGAAATAGAAACCGTCATGGCTGCCTTCGTAGAATACTTGTAACCGGTGGATTTAATTAAATCCAGTACTTCTGCAGTTACTGATGCACCATGTGTATTGATTACTCTTTCCAAAATCTGCTTTAACTGTTTCTTTCCTACATGGAAATCAATTTCAGGAATTAACAGGTTTTCCGGATTGCTTCTGTCTACATAGCCTAAATCCTGAGGAAGAATCTCATTAAATAAGAAACGTCCCAATGTAGATTCAACAATTCCAGATACGATCTGATCATTTGCATCCTTCTTGGATACTCTGACTTTAATTCTGGAATGAAGCGTACAAGCACCATTTTCATATGCTAAAATTGCTTCATTTACATTCTTATAAAATCTTCCTTCGCAAACAGCACCCGGTCTCTCCTGCGTTAAGTAGTAAATACCAAGTACCATATCCTGTGAAGGTACGGCAACCGGTCCACCATCGGAGGGCTTTAACAGGTTGTTAGGTGAAAGTAACAAGAATCGACATTCAGCCTGTGCTTCTACCGATAAAGGAAGATGCACAGCCATCTGATCGCCATCGAAGTCGGCGTTAAATGCCGTACAAACGAGGGGATGCAGCTTGATTGCTTTTCCTTCTACTAATATAGGCTCGAAAGCTTGAATACCAAGTCTGTGCAAAGTAGGTGCACGGTTCAGCATAACAGGATGTTCTGCGATTACTTCTTCCAGTACATCCCAAACCTGGCCGTCCAGTCTTTCTACTAATTTCTTTGCATTCTTAATATTTTGTGAAATACCTCTTGCTACCAATTCCTTCATAACAAAAGGTTTGAATAATTCAATTGCCATTTCCTTAGGCAAACCGCACTGATAAATCTTCAATTCCGGTCCTACTACGATAACGGAACGTCCTGAATAATCCACACGCTTACCTAACAGGTTCTGACGGAAACGTCCTGATTTACCCTTTAACATATCAGACAGTGATTTCAGAGCTCTGTTACCAGGTCCTGTTACCGGTCTTCCACGTCTTCCGTTATCAATCAAAGCATCTACTGCTTCCTGCAGCATTCTTTTCTCATTGCGGACAATAATATCAGGTGCACCTAATTCTAAAAGTCTTTTCAGACGGTTATTTCTGTTAATGATTCTTCTATATAAATCATTTAAATCGGAAGTAGCAAAACGACCACCATCCAGCTGAACCATAGGACGTAAATCAGGCGGAATAACCGGAACTGCATCCATAATCATCCATTCAGGCTGATTTCCGGATTCTCTGAACGCTTCTACTACTTCGAGACGCTTGATAATTCTAGCTCTCTTCTGACCTGTAGATTCCTTCAATCCTGATTTCAGTTCCACTGCTTCTGTTTCCAGATCAATTGCCTGCAAAAGCTCTTTAATTGCTTCTGCACCCATGCCTACACGGAATTTATTGCCAAATTTCTCTCTTGCATCCTGATACT
>CAZNAP010000144.1:3293-5332 GCA_964571145.1 uncultured Lachnospiraceae bacterium
GCACCCATGCCTACACGGAATTTATTGCCAAATTTCTCTCTTGCATCCTGATACTCTTTTTCGGAAAGTACCTGCTTGTAATCCAGATCGCTCTCTCCTTTATCAAGCACAATATAGGAAGCAAAATATAAAACCTTTTCCAAAATTCTGGGAGATAAATCCAGAATCAGACCCATTCGGCTGGGGATTCCTTTAAAATACCAGATATGGGATACAGGAGCTGCAAGCTCAATATGTCCCATACGCTCTCTACGAACGCTGGCTTTGGTAACTTCAACGCCACAACGGTCACAGACTACGCCTTTATATCTGATTTTCTTATATTTTCCACAATGACATTCCCAGTCTTTACTGGGTCCGAAAATCTTCTCACAGAAAAGTCCGTCCTTCTCAGGCTTCAAAGTTCTGTAATTAATGGTTTCAGGCTTTAATACCTCGCCTTTTGACCATTCTCTGATTTTCTCAGGTGATGCTAAACCAATTCTGATGGCATCAAATGTCATCGGCTGATACACTTCTTGCTTTGTTTCTGACATTATTGGCACTCCTTCCGGCTGTTTATTCGTCTAATGAATCAGCAACTAATACCGCATCTAACTCATCATCAAAGTTCTCGTCCAGGTCTTCCACTTCTTCTTCGGCTACTACAAGCTCGCCGCTTTCTGTATCAAATTCTTGCTTCTGATAACCCATAGCGGATAAAGAACTCTTACCATAGTCATAGTTCTTATCCTCACCCTCGATTTCGTAACGATAATCAGTATCGCCGTAATCAATAGTTTCCATGATTTCAACTTCGGTGTTATCCTCGCGCAGTACTCTCACATCCAGACCAAGGGACTGTAATTCTTTTAACAGAACCTTGAAAGATTCGGGAATGCCGGGTTCGGGTATATTGTCACCCTTAATAATTGCTTCATAGGTCTTCACACGTCCTACTACATCATCGGACTTCACTGTCAGGATTTCCTGCAGTGTATAGGAAGCACCATATGCCTCCAATGCCCAAACTTCCATTTCTCCGAAACGCTGTCCGCCGAACTGTGCTTTTCCACCCAGAGGCTGCTGCGTAACTAAGGAATAAGGGCCGGTAGAACGAGCATGAATCTTATCGTCTACCAAATGGTGAAGTTTCAAATAATGCATGTGGCCAATAGTTACCGGGCTGTCAAAGAACTCACCGGTTCTACCGTCGCGCAGTCTAACCTTACCATCTCTGGAAATCGGAACGCCTTTCCATAACTCTCTGTGGTCACGGTTCTCTGAAAGATACTGAACAACCTCAGGAAGCAGTTCCTTTTTATGTTTTGCTTCAAACTCTTCCCAACTTAAGTTAACGTAATCGTTAGCCAGGTCCAGAGTATCCATAATATCAATTTCGTTTGCACCGTCAAATACCGGTGTTGCTACATTAAAGCCAAGTGCTTTTGCTGCCAGGGAAAGGTGAATTTCCAGTACCTGTCCGATATTCATACGAGAAGGTACGCCCAAAGGATTCAACACGATATCCAGCGGACGGCCGTTAGGAAGATAAGGCATATCTTCTACAGGAAGCACGCGGGAAACAACACCCTTGTTACCATGACGACCAGCCATCTTATCACCAACAGAGATTTTTCTCTTCTGTGCGATGTAAATACGAACCGCCTGGTTCACACCGGGTGATAACTCATCACCGTTTTCTCTTGTGAAAATCTTAGCATCTACGATGATACCATACTCACCATGAGGTACCTTCAAAGATGTATCTCTGACCTCACGAGCCTTCTCACCGAAGATTGCACGCAGCAGTCTCTCCTCTGCGGTCAACTCTGTCTCTCCCTTAGGAGTCACCTTGCCAACTAGGATATCGCCCGCACGAACCTCAGCACCGATGCGAATAATACCTCTCTCATCCAGATCCTTCAGTGCATCTTCACCAACACCTGGGACATCTCTGGTGATTTCTTCAGGTCCGAGCTTCGTATCACGTGCTTCTGCTTCATATTCCTCAATGTGTACTGAGGTGTAAACATCCTCCTGTACCAGTCTTTCACTTA
>CAZNAP010000145.1:0-5293 GCA_964571145.1 uncultured Lachnospiraceae bacterium
TATCAATGCGAGGGGATTGCGAATTTATGCGGAATGTTGTATAATTGACTTAACTATAAGAGAGAATTGTTCGATATACATATAACAATGGAACAGGGAAGTTCCACCCAATTCAAAGGAGTGATTATATGGGAATCAATATTAATGTAAACGCAAAACAAAATTATTCGTATCTGTTTCAAGGACTTTCAGGAAGTACTGGAAGTAACATGAATTTCTTGGCAGACTATGCAAGTATCAAAAATGGCAGCTACGGGAAGCTGATGAAGGCTTACTACAGCAAGGATGCCAGCAAAGAAGTTACGAAGCTTGCGCAGAATACAAACAAGAATCATAATTCTATTTCTACTGCCAAGGACTCCACAGAAACCTTATCCGGCGTGCAGAAAGCAGCCGACACTTTAAAGGAATCTGCAGACAAGCTGATTGACAGAGGAAATAAGTCTTTGTTCAATAAGGTGGAAGTGGAAAGCAAGGATGATCTTGGTATGACCACTACATCCATGGAATATGATAAGGATGCAATCTACGAGGCAGTATCAGATTTTGCGAAAGGCTATAATAAGCTGTTAGCAGAAGCAGGAAGTGCCAATACCACCGGTATTTTAAACAGAACTAAATCCTTAGTGGGAATGACAGATGTCAACAAAGATTTATTGGCTAAGGTTGGCGTGACTGTAAATAAGGATAATACACTTTCTGTAGATGAGACGAAACTCAAAGAAGCGAATATGACAACGGTTAAGTCCTTGTTTAATGGAAATTCTTCTTATGCTTACAGAGTATCTGCACAGGCGTCCTTAATTGATTTCGCCGCAGAATCCGAGAGCAATAAGGCCAACACATATACAGCAGCCGGAAGTTACAATTCAGCTTATACAAACGGTGGTCTTTTCGATTACGGCTTCTAGGATTGATAGACAAACAGGCACAATGGCCAATTTAATAAATGAAATAAACAGCCCGGTATAGAGTCATAATAGAAGCTATACCGGGTATTTTATTGTAAAAAACTAAAATCCTGTTAGTGACTAAAAGGCAGAAAAAAATAATTAGTAGGTTGCTTAAAAATCCTACTAAAACTATCAAGTTGAAGAACTTAGTAGGTAGCTTTTTCTTCAATTAACCGGCTAAAAGCCGACAAGAAAGCTATTAATAGGTTGTTTTTAGGACGATTTAACCTATGCAATGCCAGCAAGGAAGCTATTTGTAGGTTGGCAGCACAGAATTTTGTGGACAAAATTCAACTATTCATGCATTTGAGTAGGAAAACGGTATTCTAAATCGGTAGGCTAAATGCAACAATTGATACTTTTAGTCACCCAAAGTAGAATTTGCAGGATTTTCTTATTATATCAAGGCCTACCTTGAAGTGATTCAGGGTTCGAACAAGCACCGAGTGAATAATACTACAAGATTTGAAATATTTTGTAGACTTTTTGAAATGACATGAGTGACGTAATAGGGTATACTTATGGAAAAGAATTTTTTTGTTGAAGAAAGGAATTAGGCATGAATCCAATTATTGAAGAAATTAGTAAAATAGGTATTGTACCCGTGATTGCACTAGAGGATGCCAAAGATGCAAGGCCACTTGCCAAGGCTTTGATTCAAGGTGGAATCAACTGCGCAGAGGTGACTTTTCGGACGGCGGCAGCCCGTGAATCAATTGAGATAATCGCAAAAGAATTTCCGGAGATGCTGTTAGGCGCAGGAACTGTTTTGACCACAGAACAAGTAGATGCTGCTGTGGAGGCAGGTGCCAAATTTATCGTCAGTCCTGGTCTGAATCCTGTGACCGTTGCGTATTGTGTAGAAAAGGGTATTCCGGTTATCCCCGGAACAGCGAACCCAAGTGATGTAGAAGTTGCTTTATCTTACGGGCTGGAGGTCGTGAAGTTTTTTCCGGCACAGGCAGCAGGCGGCATAGCCATGATTAAAGCCATGAGTGCTCCTTATGGAAAAGTCAAATTTCTGCCTACGGGAGGGATTACAGCGGACAATTTGAAAGAATATTTAGACTTTAATAAAGTCATTGCCTGCGGCGGAAGCTGGATGGTTAATAAAGACCTGATTGCTAACGGTGAGTTTGAACAAATAGAGAAATTAACAAGAGAAGCAGTTACGAAGATGCTTGGATTTGAATTGCGCCATATTGGAATCAACAGTGCCAGCGAGACAGAAGCAGTTCAGACAGCCGGTTCATTCGAGACAATTTTTGGAATGCTGAATAAAGAAGGCAGCTCATCCATTTTTGCAGGGCAGGGGATAGAAGTGATGAAATTCCAGGGCGTTGGCACACATGGACACATTGCCATAGCCACCAATTATATTGAAAGAGCGGTTTATCATTTAAAGAAACAAGGTGTTGCATTTGATGAAGAATCCGCAGGATATGATGCCAAGGGTAACTTGCGTATGATTTATTTGCAGGGTGAATTTGGTGGATTTGGCGTACATCTTTTACAAAAATAACAGGAGGATAAATAGAGATGAGTAAAAAGGTTGTTACTTTCGGAGAAATTATGTTAAGACTGGCACCGGAGGGTTATTATCGCTTCGTACAAGCGGAAAGCTACGGCGCAACTTATGGAGGCGGAGAAGCCAATGTTGCGGTATCTTTGGCTAATTATGGACTGAATTCCATGTTTGTTACTAAATTACCCAAGCATGAGATTGGGCAGGCAGGGATTAATTCTTTGCGTAAATACGGAGTAGATACTTCTAAAATTACACGTGGTGGAAACAGAGTCGGCATTTACTTCTTGGAAAAGGGTGCTTCTCAGCGTCCGTCTAAGGTTATTTATGACCGTGCAGGCTCAGCCATTGCAGAAGCGACAGTAGAAGATTTTGACTGGGATGCTATTTTCGAGGGAGCAGACTGGTTTCATTTTACTGGCATCACGCCGGCACTTTCAGACCAGGTGGCTGATATTTGCCTGATTGCTTGTAAGAAAGCCAAAGAAAAGGGAATTATGATTAGTTGTGATTTAAATTATCGTAATAAACTTTGGACTAAAGAAAAGGCCAGACAGGTAATGGGCAAATTATGTGAGTATGTGGACGTATGTATTGCAAATGAAGAGGATGCCTCGGATGTATTTGGAATCAAAGCAGCCAATACTGATGTAACAAAAGGCGAAGTCAACCATGAGGGTTATAAAGAAGTGGCAAAGCAATTAGCGGACCGCTTTGGATTTAAAAAGGTAGCAATTACACTTAGAACCTCTCTTTCTGCAAATGATAACTTATGGGCAGCCATGTTATATGAAGGTGGCGAATATTATTTCAGTAAGCAATACCAGATGCATATAGTAGATCGTGTAGGCGGAGGAGATTCCTTTGGCGGCGGATTGATTTATTCCAGTTTGGAAAACTATACACCGCAGCAGACGATTGAGTTTGCAGTGGCAGCTAGTTGTTTGAAACATGCTATAGAGGGTGATTTCAATATGGTTTCTGTGGATGAAGTTGCAAAACTGGCAGGTGGCGATGCTTCAGGTCGTGTACAAAGATAGAAGAAATAGAGTTTCTTTATAAGATAGAATTCGTAAATAATGGAAAGAGGTCAATATGAATCAGGCAATTATCTGGGCAGCAGGTGGAACCGGTTTTACTTTCTTGATGACGGCATTAGGCGCCGGTTTGGTTTTCATTTTTAAAAAGGAAATGGGAAAAGGCATTCAGCGTGCTTTTCTGGGTTTCGCAGCAGGGGTCATGATTGCGGCGTCTGTATGGTCGTTGTTAATTCCGGCCATTGAAGAAACGGAAAGCAATGGCGGAATAGGCTGGGTACCGGCAGCTGGCGGCTTTATTTTGGGTGGGGTCTTTTTACTCTTATTGGATTTCATTATGCCACATTTGCATATAGGAGAGCAAAAACCGGAAGGAATGCCCTCTGCATTTAGACGAACAACGCTGCTTGTGTTAGCGGTAACACTGCACAATATTCCGGAAGGAATGGCAGTTGGATTGGCGTTTGCTTTAGCAGCACAGCATCCCGGTGATCAGGCATTATTTGCAGCGGCTGTAACGCTGGCACTGGGAATCGGTATTCAGAATTTTCCGGAAGGCGCAGCCATTTCGTTACCATTAAGACAAGAAGGAATGAGCCGCTTAAAGGCCTTTGCGCTGGGCAGTCTGTCAGGTATTGTGGAGCTTTTGTTTGGAGTTGGCATTACACTTATTGCAACATTAATCTCTCCTTATATGCCGTGGTTTTTGGCCTTTGCAGCAGGTGCTATGATTTATGTAGTAGTGGAGGAATTGATTCCGGAAGCCAACCAAGGAGAACATTCTAATCTGGGAACCATTGGTGTTATGGCAGGTTTCCTGATTATGATGATTTTAGATGTGGCATTAGGATAAGCACCGAGTGACTAAGTGACTATTTACGAGATTAGGTTGAAAAACTGAGCTAAGGAACGGTATAATAGAAACAGCTTGATAAGATAAAAGGAGAGAATTATGAAAAAGCAATTACTGGTATTGGTTTTAGCTAGTTCGTTATTGATGACAGCTTGTGGTGGACAGAGTACATCCGCAGAGGCAGATGCACAGACAACAGGTGATGAGGCTGTTGCAGTAGTGGCAGAGGAAACGGAAACAACCGAGGCAGAAACTGAAGAAACACAGGAAGAACCTGAAATTGCTGTTGCTCCTGAGGAAAAAGTGCGGGATTATGTAAAGGGTACTTCAGACGAGAATGGGTATGCAAGCGAGTGGCTCGGTCTACGCTTTACAGCCCCGGAAGATGCGACCATGATGACAGAAGAAGAACTCAATGACTTGATGGGTATCAGTAAGGATTTGCTTTCGGGCGATGCGAATGCACTTCAGGCCGAATATGCAGAGCTGACTTCTGTCATTGAAATGATTTGTACAGCAGAATCTGGAACACCCAATATTAGCATGTCTACAGAAAAGATAACTGTTAGTGTTAGTATCGAAGATTACCTGAAAGCATTTGAGGAGACGTTGACCAGTGTAACCACCATGACCTATACGGTTATCAGTAATGATGAAACGGTTACAATCGGTGGAAAAGAATTTAATAAAATCGGAGTGAAGGCTGAATGCGATGGACAGACTATGTATCAGGATTGTTATATAGCGATGCAGGGTGATCGCATTATTTCGAATGCAGTAACTTATACAGAAGATACTGCAGAACAGGCAGCAACCATGCTGGAAGGCTTCGCAGAATATTAAGCATCGAGTGGCTAAGTAGTAGAAAATCAATATAGCAAACTTACATTGTATCGAAAGCAGGGGTTAACCCTGCTTTTTAATT
>CAZNAP010000146.1:0-5212 GCA_964571145.1 uncultured Lachnospiraceae bacterium
TATTGGATTCCAAGCGCGGACGCATTTTTACTTATGACAGTGAGGGAAATCTACTTTATATTTTTGGTGGATTGGGAACACAAGCAGGAACGTTTGCCTCTCCGGTTGCCATAGAAGCAGTAGGCGACAAGGTCTTGGTTTTAGATGCTTACAGAGCGGAAATATTAACGTTTAGTGAAACAGCATATGGAAATTTGATTAATGAGGCGGTTGGGCTTCGCTATGACGGTGATGAAAAGCTGGCGGTTGATTTATGGAAACAGGTTTTAAAACTGGATGAGAATAATGAGTTAGCCAATACCGGTATCGGAAAAGCGTATTTATCAGCCGGTGATTATAAAGAGGCAATGAAATATCTGAAGCTGGGAATGAACAGGCAGTATTACTCGGTTGCCTATAAGCGTTATAGAAATGAAATTTTATCGGATAATTTGAGCTATCTGTTGACCGCGCTCATTCTTGGTATTGCAGGATATAATATCGGAATCCGCATTTATCGTAAAAAGAAGAATATCAAAGCAAAGGAGGATCTTCTGAATGGCTGAGTATTTTTCAAAAGACAAGTGGAAATATATTTTTCATACGATGAATCACCCGGCGGATGGTTATTATGAGATTCGACACAGAAATCGTGGCAGTGTACCGATTGCATTAATTCTAGTAGCAGTTTTTTCGTTATGCTTCTCCATGAATAGAATTTTTGCGAGTTTCATTGTCAATGATGTTGACCCGAGAACAGTTGACAGTTTGGATGAACTGGGTGCAGTGTTCGCATTATATCTTCTGTTTTGTGTGGGAAACTGGTCCATAACCTGTTTGATGTCCGGGGAAGGAAGATTTAAGGACATTATTATTACAGTGGGTTATGCCCTGTTACCGATGATTATTTGTTACATAATCGGAACGGTATTCAGTCAGTTTGTAGCTTCCGATGAAGAGGCATTTTACTATCTGATTATCGCCATTGGTATAGCATGGAGTGTGTTCTTGGTTCTAATCGGGATTATGCAGATTCATAACTATACATTCGGAAAAACCATGATTACGCTGTTTCTGACTTTTATTGCCATGTTATTCATTATATTTGTATTGTTGTTATTTGCAGATTTAGTTGGGCAGGTATATGGATTTATCTATAGTATCTATACGGAATTGATTTTTAGAACCTAGAGGGGAGAGAAAACTGTTGAAAAAATTTCATGAAATGAAACTTATGAAAAAAATATTACTGTCAGTTGTAGCTCTTTTCCTGGTGGTAGCGATTATATGGTTTATTTATTATCTGGTACATTATTATTTCTATGATGAATATCAGGATTATGTTTCCGACTATGCCTATGAAGAAGGTCAGCCTTTTAAGGCGCTATCCGATACAGAAGCTCAGGTAGAAGGTATGGTGCTTGGTGCGGAGAATGATCATTATAAGTTGTATACCAATCCTGAAACGGCTTATGTTGCTTTATATGATAAAGCAACCGGGAAGACAATTTACAGTAATCCGCTGGATAGCGAAGAAGACGAGATTGCGACTGAAACGAACCAAAATTACCTGAAATCACAGATGATTATTGACTACTATAATGCACAACGTACGTCTGGTACTTATGATACTTATACCATGTCGATTCTGAATGAGCAGTTGGCAATGGAGTCAATTGAAAACGGATTCAGATATATTTATACGGTTGGAGATACCAGTACCACAACCGGTATTGTGCCTATTTATATACAAAAGGAAGTGTTGGAAGATGTACTTTCTAAGATGTCGGAAGCAGATGCCAAGTATGTCAAATCCCGTTATATGGAGAGCAAAACGGTTGATGGCATGATGCAGATGATAAAGAAGGCAGCAACCGGACCTTCCACCCTTCGTAAACTCAATGAGAAATTTGAGACGATTGGTTGGACCAAAGATGATTATGATGAGCAGATGATGCTTTCAGGTGTAGAAGGAGCTGTCAAGATTTCCTTTGTTATACCGTTGGAATACCGACTGGAAGAGGACGGATTATCAGTTACAGTACCGGCAGATGCCATAGAAGAATATGGCGGAGGTAAGATTTACCGTATTCAGTTACTGCGCTATATGGCGGCAGCAGGGCAGGATGACGAAGGTTACATGGTTGTGCCCAATGGCTCCGGTTCAATTATTAATTTCAATAACGGCAAAACAGCGGTTGAAAATTATTCACAGTATGTGTATGGTATGGATCCACTTTCCGCTGATTATACGCAGCTGGAAATTATGGAAAAGGCTCGCCTTCCTTTATTTGCCATGTGTTATGAGGACAGCAGTGTACTTGCCACCATTGAAGAAGGGGAAACCATTTCCTATATTAATGCAGGAGTTTCAGGCAAAATTAATTCATATAATTATGCTTTTGCAGCCTTTGTAATGCGCGGCTATGAGAAACTATCCATGTTTGGCACAACCGGTAATGAAGCGGATGTACCGATTGTGGAAGAAGATTTATATCCGGTGGATTTGACCGTCAAATATACCGTTTTACCGGAAGAAAACAAAGGGTATGTTGGTGTTGCCAATTATTACAGACAACAGTTGAAAGATCAGGGAGTTCTGCAGCAAATGGAAGCCCAAGGAGACATTCCTTTTTACTATGATGTAATTGGTGGCGTCATGGAGACTGCATATTTTCTCGGAACACAGTACGAGAGCGTGAATGCTATGACAACGTTTGAAGAAGCCAAACAGATGTCAAATGATTTGGCAGGCTTTGGAATCACCAATCAGGTTATGAATTACCAAGGCTGGTTCAATGGCGGTTATTATCATGATGTGCCGGATCGGGTACGTGTAACCGGTAAACTTGGCGGAAAATCAAAATTAGAAGATTTAAGTGAGGCAGTGGTACAAAACGGTGGCCGCTTTTACGCGGATGTAGCATTCCAGGAAGTGACATTTATTACGAAGAGGTACCAATATACATTAGAAAGTTCTCGCTATTACGGAGCAGGTTATGTAGCTGTTCTGGGACAGCTCAATCCGGTGAATTTAAGGAGAACCAGTGGTCTTGGATATGTGGAAACTTTAAGTGATTTAGTATCTCCCAAATTTTTACCCAGATATGTGAATGAATTTACAAAGAGAATTGGCAGAGTAGATATTTATGGTATCGGGCTTCGTGATTTAGGAGATGAGTTACATTCTGATCGAAAGAGAACCAATGTGATTAATCGACAAGATGCATTGGATGTGGTTACCGCACAGTTTTACAAACTCAGTACGACAGATAAAAAGATGCTTGTAAAGGGTGGAAATGAATATAGTCTGGCATATGCCTCCGATATTACCGAAGCGCCCCTTACAGATAATGATTATTTCATTATTGATGCTGAAATTCCATTATATGAAATGATTATTCACGGCAGCATTAATTACACGGGACCGCAGATTAATTTAAATGATACTTATGACAAAGCAGATACGGTCTTAAAGCTAATCGAGACCGGCGCGTCACCACACTTTATCTTTAGCTGGGACAGCTCCAATGAGTTAAAGTATACGGGATTAAATCGTTACTATGCAACGACTTATGAAAGCTGGAAGACAGACGCAATCGATATTTACAACCAGGTGAATGAAGCGCTTGGTCAGGTAAGCGGATGTGAGATTACAGACCATGTGATTTATGATAATGGCATCAGAAAAGTGACCTATGGTAATGGCGTGAGCATTTATATTAATAATACATTCAAGGATTTGAGCCAGGACGGTATTACGATTAAAGCAAGAAGCTATGAAACGGAGGTAAAGTAAATTGAAAAAGAAAAAACTGACCCTCGTACGAAAAAGAATGCTGATTGGATACATGTTCATTTTGCCATGGCTTATTGGGTTTGGTGTATTTTATGTACGCAGTTTGTTTATGACAATCCAATTTTCCTTATCGGATTTAAAAGTTGCAATTGGTGGCGGATATGAGCTTTCCTTTGTAGGACTCGAAAACTATCTGTATGCATTTCGTGTTCATGGAACCTTTAAGCAAATACTCACTTCCTCTATTGGAAATATGTTGGTGGATGTGCCGCTCATTATTATATTCAGTTTATTTATGGCATTGTTGTTGAATAAAAATTTCAAGGGCAGAACGCTGGTACGTGCGATTTTCTTCCTTCCGGTTATTCTCAACGCGCCGGCCATTGCTGATGCTATGAACTTTAGTCGTGCTATGATGGCAGGTGGACTTTCTCCGGCCAGTGCGGAAGTGACAGAAGCAGTTGCTACTACGGGTATCAGTGCTGCTTATTATATGGAGATGTTTGAAGATTTGGCCATGCCCGGTTTCTTACTGGAATATATTGCGGAAGCAGTTAACCGAATTTCGGATATTATTACAGCTTCCGGCGTGCAAATTGTCATTTTTATTGCCGCCCTGCAATCCATACCCGGTTCTATGTATGAGGTAGCTAAGATAGAAGGTGCAACAGCTTACGAGACATTTTGGAAAGTGACTTTTCCAATGGTAATGCCCCATATTATAACCAACATTGTTTATACCATAGTTGATAATTTCGCACAGAGTGAAGTGGTGGATTTGGCGTATGACACCGCCTTTACCAATAATCTGTATGGCCTGAGTTCAACAATGAGTTTGGTAAGTACGGTGATTACGTGTCTGATTTTGGTTCTGGTTTGCGGATTTATTCAAAAGAGAACCTTCTACTACAATTAAGGAGTGTGCAATGAAAATTAAAACCTTAAGTAAAGATACGAATTTCATATATGACATGAAGAAATTGCGATTGGACGCTAAAAACCTGATTATCGGTTTATTCAAGGCGGTTGTAATTATTGGAATTTGTTACGTCATTTTAGGACCGGTTATAGGTATTATCAGCAGCTCCTTTTTCTCAGATGCAGACAGCTATAACCCTATGGTGTATTTAATACCGGCAGAACCGACGCTGGCTAAATATCAATTGACAATCGAGCGATTAAACTATTTTCCCGTTATTACAAAAACGTTACTTTATTCGCTTACCTTGATGATGATTCAGGTTGTGATTTGCTCCATGGTGGGATACGGATTCGCAAGATTTCAATTTCCCTTTAAGAAAATCTTATTTGGCTGCGTAGTTATTATGATTGTCATTCCAACACATACCATTATGTTACCTTTGTATGTGACGTTTTCACAATTTGACCCATTAGGGTTGGTTTCATTAATTTATGGAAAACCAGTTAATTTAT
>CAZNAP010000147.1:0-5212 GCA_964571145.1 uncultured Lachnospiraceae bacterium
TATTGGATTCCAAGCGCGGACGCATTTTTACTTATGACAGTGAGGGAAATCTACTCTATATATTTGGCGGATTGGGAACACAGGCAGGAACGTTTGCTTCTCCCGTTGCCATAGAAGCAGTAGGAGACAAGGTCTTAGTTTTAGACGCTTACAGAGCGGAAATCCTGACTTTTAATGAAACAGCATATGGAAATTTGATTAATGAAGCAGTTGCACTTCGCTATGACGGTGATGAAAAGCTGGCAGTTGATTTATGGAAACAGGTTTTGAAACTGGATGAAAATAATGAGTTAGCCAATACGGGTATTGGAAAAGCATATTTATCCTCCGGAAATTATAAAGAGGCAATGAAATATCTAAAATTAGGTATGAACAGGCAGTATTACTCGGTTGCCTATAAGCGTTACCGTAATGAAATATTAGCGGATAATTTGAGTTATCTGTTGACCGCGCTCATTCTTGGTATTGCAGGATATAATATCGGAATCCGCATTTATCGTAAAAAGAAGAATATCAAAGCAAAGGAGGATCTTCTGAATGGCTGAGTATTTTTCAAAAGACAAGTGGAAATATATTTTTCATACGATGAATCACCCGGCGGATGGTTATTATGAGATTCGACACAGAAATCGTGGCAGTGTACCGATTGCATTAATTCTAGTAGCAGTTTTTTCGTTATGCTTCTCCATGAATAGAATTTTTGCGAGTTTCATTGTCAATGATGTTGACCCGAGAACAGTTGACAGTTTGGATGAACTGGGTGCAGTGTTCGCATTATATCTTCTGTTTTGTGTGGGAAACTGGTCCATAACCTGTTTGATGTCCGGGGAAGGAAGATTTAAGGACATTATTATTACAGTGGGTTATGCCCTGTTACCGATGATTATTTGTTACATAATCGGAACGGTATTCAGTCAGTTTGTAGCTTCCGATGAAGAGGCATTTTACTATCTGATTATCGCCATTGGTATAGCATGGAGTGTGTTCTTGGTTCTAATCGGGATTATGCAGATTCATAACTATACATTCGGAAAAACCATGATTACGCTGTTTCTGACTTTTATTGCCATGTTATTCATTATATTTGTATTGTTGTTATTTGCAGATTTAGTTGGGCAGGTATATGGATTTATCTATAGTATCTATACGGAATTGATTTTTAGAACCTAGAGGGGAGAGAAAACTGTTGAAAAAATTTCATGAAATGAAACTTATGAAAAAAATATTACTGTCAGTTGTAGCTCTTTTCCTGGTGGTAGCGATTATATGGTTTATTTATTATCTGGTACATTATTATTTCTATGATGAATATCAGGATTATGTTTCCGACTATGCCTATGAAGAAGGACAGCCTTTCAGCGCACTATCCGATACAGAAGCGAAGGTAGAAGGTATGGTGCTGGGTGCGGAGAATGATCATTATAAGTTGTATACTGACCCTGCAACGGCTTATGTTGCTTTATATGACAAAGTAATCGGTAAGACAATTTACAGTAATCCGCTGGATAGTGAAGAAGACGAGATTGCGACTGAAACGAACCAAAATTATCTGAAATCACAGATGATTATTGATTACTATAATGCACAGCGTACGTCAGGTACTTACGATACTTATACTATGTCGGTTCTGAATGAACAGCTGTCATTGGAAGCAGTCGAAAATGGATTCAGATATATTTACACGGTGGGTGATACCAGTACCACAACCGGTATTGTGCCTATTTATATGCAAAAAGAGGTGTTGGAGGATGTGCTTTCTAAGATGTCTGAAGCAGATGCCAAGTATGTCAAATCCCGTTATATGGAGAGCAAAACTGTTGAGGGCATGATGCAGATGATGGATAAGGCAGCAACCGGACCTTCCACCATTCGTAAACTCAATGAGAAATTTGAGACGATTGGTTGGACCAAAGATGATTATGACGAGCAGATGATGCTTTCAGGTGTGGAGGGAGCTGTCAAGATTTCCTTTGTCATACCGTTGGAATACCGACTGGAAGAGGACGGATTATCAGTTACGGTTCCGGCAGATGCCATAGAAGAATATGGCGGCGGCAAGATTTACCGCATTCAGTTACTGCGCTATATGGCGGCAGCGGGGCAGGATGACGAAGGTTACATGGTTGTGCCCAATGGCTCCGGTTCCATTATCAATTTTAACAATGGCAAAACAGCAGTTGAAAATTATTCGCAGTATGTGTATGGTATGGACCCTCTTTCCGCTGATTATACGCAGCTGGAAATTACGGAAAAGGCGCGGCTTCCTTTATTTGCCATGTGTTATGAGGATAGCAGTGTACTTGCAACCATAGAAGAAGGGGAAACCATTTCTTATATTAATGCAGGAGTTTCCGGCAAAATCAATTCTTATAATTATGCATTTGCAGCCTTTGTAATGCGCGGCTATGAGAAATTATCCATGTTTGGTACCACCGGTAATGAAGCGGATGTACCCATTGTGGAAGAAGATTTATATCCGGTGGATTTGACCGTCAAATATACTGTTTTACCGGAAGAAAACAAAGGGTATGTAGGTGTTGCCAATTATTACAGACAACAATTGAAGGACCAGGGGGTTCTGCAACAAGCGGAAACCCAAGGAGACATTCCTTTTTACTATGATGTAATCGGTGGCGTCATGGAGACCGCATATTTTCTCGGAACACAGTACGAGAGCGTGAATGCAATGACAACGTTTGAAGAAGCCAAACAGATGTCAAATGATCTGGCAGGCTTTGGAATCACCAATCAGGTTATGAATTACCAAGGCTGGTTCAATGGCGGTTATTATCATGATGTGCCGGATCGGGTACGTGTAACCGGTAAACTTGGCGGAAAATCAAAATTAGAAGATTTAAGTGAGGCAGTGGTACAAAACGGTGGCCGCTTTTACGCGGATGTAGCATTCCAGGAAGTGACATTTATTACGAAGAGGTACCAATATACATTAGAAAGTTCTCGCTATTACGGAGCAGGTTATGTAGCTGTTCTGGGACAGCTCAATCCGGTGAATTTAAGGAGAACCAGTGGTCTTGGATATGTGGAAACTTTAAGTGATTTAGTATCTCCCAAATTTTTACCCAGATATGTGAATGAATTTACAAAGAGAATTGGCAGAGTAGATATTTATGGTATCGGGCTTCGTGATTTAGGAGATGAGTTACATTCTGATCGAAAGAGAACCAATGTGATTAATCGACAAGATGCACTGGATGTGGTTACCGCACAGTTTGACAAACTCAGTACAACAGATAAAAAGATGCTTGTAAAGGGTGGAAATGAATATAGTCTGGCATACGCCTCCGATATTACCGAAGCACCTCTTACAGATAATGATTATTTCATTATTGATGCGGAAATCCCGTTATATGAAATGATTATTCATGGCAGTATTAATTACACGGGACCGCAGATTAACTTAAATGATACTTATGACAAAGCAGATACAGTCTTAAAGCTAATTGAGACCGGCGCGTCACCGCACTTTATCTTTAGCTGGGACAGCTCCAATGAGTTAAAGTATACGGGATTAAATCGTTACTATGCAACTACTTATGAAAGCTGGAAAACAGACGCAATCGATATTTACAACCAGGTGAATGAAGTGCTTGGGCAGGTAAGTGGATGTGAGATAACCGACCATGTAATTTATGATAATGGAATCAGAAAAGTAACTTACAGTAACGGTGTGAGCATTTATATTAATAATACATTCAAGGATTTGAGCCAGGATGGTATCACAATTAAAGCAAGAAGCTATGAAACGGAGGTAAGGTAAATTGAAAAAGAAAAAACTGACCCTCGTACGAAAAAGAATGCTGATTGGATACATGTTCATTTTGCCATGGCTTATTGGATTTGGTGTATTTTATGTACGCAGTTTGTTTATGACAGTCCAATTTTCCTTATCGGATTTAAAAGTAGCAATTGGTGGTGGATATGAGCTTTCCTTTGTTGGACTGGAAAACTATCTGTATGCATTTCGTGTTCATGGAACTTTTAAGCAAATACTCACTTCCTCAATCGGAAATATGGTGGTGGATGTGCCACTCATTATTATTTTCAGTTTGTTTATGGCATTATTGCTGAATAAAAATTTCAAGGGTAGAACGTTGGTACGTGCAATTTTCTTCCTGCCGGTTATTCTCAACGTGCCGGCTATTGCAGATGCCATGAACTTTAGCCGTGCCATGATGGCAGGTGGACTTTCTCCGGCCAGTGCGGAAGTAACAGAAGCAGTTACAACTACGGGTATCAGTGCCGCTTACTATATGGAGATGTTTGAAGATTTGGCGATGCCTGGTTTCTTGCTGGAATATATTGCGGAAGCAGTTAACCGAATTTCGGATATTATTACTGCCTCCGGCGTGCAGATTGTCATTTTTATAGCAGCCCTGCAATCCATACCCGGCTCCATGTATGAGGTAGCTAAGATAGAAGGTGCAACAGCTTACGAGACATTTTGGAAAGTGACTTTTCCAATGGTAATGCCCCATATTATAACCAACATTGTTTATACCATAGTTGATAATTTCGCACAGAGTGAAGTGGTGGATTTGGCGTATGACACCGCCTTTACCAATAATCTGTATGGTCTTAGTTCGACAATGAGTTTGGTGAGTACGGTGATCACGTGTCTGATTTTGGTTCTGGTTTGCGGATTTATCCAAAAGAGAACCTTCTACTACAATTAAGGAGTGCGCAATGAAAATTAAAACCTTAAGTAAAGATACGAATTTCATATATGACATGAAAAAATTACGATTGGATGCCAAAAATCTGATTATCGGTTTATTCAAGGCTGTGGTAATTATTGGAATTTGTTACGTCATTTTAGGACCGGTTTTCGGTATTATCAGCAGCTCCTTTTTCTCAGACGCAGACAGTTATAATCCAATGGTGTATTTAATACCGGCAGAACCGACGCTGGCTAAGTATCAACTGACAATCGAGCGATTAAACTATTTTCCGGTTATTACAAAAACGTTACTTTATTCGCTTTCCTTGATGGTCATTCAGGTTGTGATTTGTTCCATGGTGGGATATGGATTCGCAAGATTTCAATTCCCGTTTAAAAAGATTTTATTTGGATGCGTAGTCATTATGATTGTCATTCCAACGCATACCATTATGTTGCCGTTGTATGTGACGTTTTCGCAATTTGACCCATTAGGGTTGGTTTCATTAATTTATGGAAAACCAGTTAATTTAT
>CAZNAP010000148.1:0-5171 GCA_964571145.1 uncultured Lachnospiraceae bacterium
TGATTAAATAAGTTATTATTATAAAGTCTCCAAAAGTCATATTGCTGAATTTTTTATCAGTGAGTATAATGGTAAGAAGAATGAAAGAGGAAGGACTGCCTTATGAAACTGCGAAACAGTTATATACAGGTTAGACGAGAACTGGACGGAGAACTGACCTTTGGGGGCGACCAAGGGTTTTTTAAAATGGAAACAAAGGATATTGATGCGGAAAAGAAGTCTCAGTCAGGTTGTGGTATTGTAGCATTGGCAGACACTTTTCTTTATTTATCATCTTGGAAAAAGAGTTTTGTTGGCACATGGATGGAAAGTTATGTAAACCACGCACTGACAGAGGTGCAGTACCGGGCGTACTATAATCAAATCTATTACATGCTAGGCGGAGTTTCGTTGAGAAACGGAGCCAGTGGCCTTAAGTTAGCCAGAGGATTTAATCGTCTTGCCAGACAACAGCACATTAACTTGAAGGGCAGGTGGGCATTTAGCGGTAAAAAGATTTTGAGCCGAATTGAGCAGATGCTGGAAAAAGATATTCCAGTCATTTTATGTGTTCCAAAGATGGTTGGGAAAAAGGTGAAAGAACATAAGCTTGGTTTTTATCAATATAGCGAACGGGAACTGGTACAGAAGACAGCAATCAGTGCCCACTATGTGGTTGTTACCGGAATCAATATGTTAAGTGAAATGGAACAATATGGAGTAAATACATCTGAGAAGAGGACTTTACTGGAAATATCTTCCTGGGGTAAAAAGTATTATATTGATTGGCAGGAATATAAAGATTTTATAGATACACACTTTTTGGGTAAAATACTAGGGAACATTCTCTATATCAGATAAATTTTCAGAATGGAAGAAATTGTGATGAAAAAATATAATATGCTGACAGATCATCCGGGTAAGTCTTTATTTGCATTTGCACTTCCCATTATATTGGGAAATTTATTTCAACAATTTTATTCTACGGTTGATTCCATTATTGTGGGACGATTTGTGGGTGAAGATGCACTGGCCGCAGTCGGTGCTTCTTATTCATTGACTACGGTATTTATTATGATTGCGATTGGAGGCGGCATAGGTGCTTCGGTCATCACCTCGCAATATTTGGGTGCCGGAAGATATCAACAGATGAAGACTTCGGTTTATACCGCCTTACTGAGCTTCTTAGGCGTCAGCATCGTACTTAGTTTGTTTGGTTTATTATTTAATAGTGCAATATTGAAAGCCTTGCACACACCGGCTAATATTATGCCGGATGCCACCTTATATTTGGGCATTTATTTTCTGGGATTACCGTTTTTGTTTATGTACAATATTTTATCGGCATTGTTTAATGCAATGGGAAATTCCCGAACTCCTTTATATTTATTGATTTGCTCATCGATAATAAATATCATTTTGGATATTGCATTTGTGAAAGGCTTAGGATTTGGTGTGGCAGGAGCAGCAGTTGCCACTGTTTTAGCACAGGGATTGTCTGCGGTAGTGTCTTTTGGGCTATTGATGAGGAGCTTAAAAGAATACGAAAATAAAGAAAGCGCTTCTAAAGCATTTGATATTCAGATTTTGGGAAGTATGGTAAAAGTAGCCATTCCATCTATGCTGCAGCAATCAATTGTATCTATTGGCATGCTGTTGGTGCAATCGGTCGTCAATGGGTTTGGATCTTCGGTACTGGCAGGCTATACGGCAGGTACTAGAATTGAATCCATTTGTATAGTTCCAATGATTGCCATGGGAAATGCGGTTTCTACTTTTACAGCGCAGAATTTAGGCGCCGGAAAGCAGGAGAGAGTGAAGCAAGGGTATCGAGCTTCTGTAAAAATCGTATTTGCTTTTGCAGTGGGAATTTGTCTGATACTTACTCTTTTCCATGAAAATATTATCTATTCTTTTTTGGAAGAAGGAAGCGGGGAACAAGCGCTGGCTACAGGTAATGCTTATTTATCCTTCATCGCATTCTTTTTTGTCTTTATTGGTTTAAAAGCGACTACAGACGGGGTATTACGAGGCTCCGGGGATGTAGTTGTGTTTACATTTGCAAATCTGTTTAATTTAACCATACGTGTTTTAATCGCCTTTAGTATGTCGCCTATATGGGGTGTGAAGGCAGTCTGGATAGCCGTACCTATGGGGTGGACTGCTAATTATTTGATTTCATTGATTCGCTATCTATCCGGCAAGTGGAGTCGAAAGAAATTGATTGAGTAGTCATCAAGTGACTGGCCACCAAGTGATTAAAAAAGGTGCATTCTCTCTGAATGCACCTTTACTAATTTATGTTTAATATATTGTTATAGTTACTGTGCAGCTCCGTTGCTGTCATCTGGTGGCGGAGCAGGTTGTTGTGCAGCTGCCGCAGCGGCGGCTTCTTGTTGAGCCAGTTGCTGTGCTGCGACTTGTGCAGCGGCAATTTCATTTCGTTGTTGTTCTATAATGGCTTCATAATTAGGTTGTGCAAAGAATTCCAAATTATGAGGACATGTGTTGGTGGTAGGTGCCGGAACACTACCGTCTGGCGGTACAGTGCCATCTGCAGGTGCGACCGGTGCAGCAGGTGTTATTGCTGAACCCTGTTGCAATAACGGATTTTCGATAGGAGTGAGTTCCAATACACCTTCTACCTTAAACGGACAATATTCACAAGCAGGAAGATTACTGTATTGACAAATCATACCTTGATAGTGAACGTCACAACTTTCAGTAGGTACAGTACCTTCGGCGAAGTACTCAGTTTTCAGTGTACCGTCGCATAACCCCGGAATAGGAAGCTTACCTGAACGTGAACATACAGTAGCTTGTACAATGCCTCCCGGCATAGGGAAGGACTCACTGGGCAATTCTTCGTGAACCTGAGACATAACAGCGCGCCAAAGTTTCTTTGCCAAATTTCGTTCATCACCCTTACGAAGCTTGGTATTGTTATCATAGCCTGCCCAAGTAGTAGCAGTATAATAAGGAGTGTATCCGGAAAACCAAATATCATTATAATCAGAGGTTGTACCTGTTTTACCGGCAATGCCCATGTTTCCAAAATTAACAGAAGCACCGGTACCATGTGTTACTACATCTTGCATAGCATCTGTTAAAAGCCAAGCGGTTGATTCCTTAATAACCTGTCTTGAGTTGGGAAGCGTATTATCCAAAATAACATTGCCGTCATGATCAACTACACGTGTATAGAGCTTGGGTTTGATATAAGTACCGCCATTTGCAATACATGCATAAGCAGCATTTAATTCTTCATTGGTAACACCACGTGTTAAACCGCCCAGTGCCAATGATTGTTGAATATCTGAATATATCTCGACTTTATCGCCAATCGTCACTTCTTCACGTTCCACAACTGTTGAGAAACCAAAGTTTTTAACATAATCAAAACCTAACTGCGGAGAGATAATCGTCAGTGTTTTAACAGCAATAATATTCATAGACTGTACAATACCGTCACGTAGTGAATTAAGGCCACGATATTCTTCGCCCCACCAGTTGCTGACCGGACGACCGCCTGCATAATTAAATGGTGCGTCATTCAAGACAGTAGCAAGAGTGAGACCTGCGCTATCTAAGGCGGGCGCATATGCAGCTACAATCTTAAAGGTAGAACCGGGCTGACGTTTGGTGTCAGTAGCACGATTGAGTGTTTTACTTCCTTCTTTGGTACCTCGGCCACCTACCATGGCAACTACATAACCGGTATGTTGATCGGCTACAGTAATCGATACCTGAGGCTGTGGAACCAAGGTAATACTTTCGTCAAAGACTTCATCATTACTGCCAAGTACTGCATTTTTATAGGTTTCAATGTCAGCTTGCGCTGCTTCGTGAGAGTCGTAAATCAAGTTATAGCTTGGATTCTCTTCCATGAAAAAGGCTTTTAGCATTTCAGTACTGTGGTTCTCGAAGTCACCGTTTGCTTTCTTAATGGTTAAGGCATAGGTTAATTGCCATCTTACGTTTTCAGGATAGTTCTCTTCATTACTAAAGACGCTGTCACAGATAGACTGAATATGAGGATCCTGAGTAGAGTAAATCTTTAAGCCACCACTGTAAAGTAAGGTAAAGGCCTGTGTTTCATTGTATCCGGCAGCCAGTAAATCTTGCATAACATCATCAGTCAGAGCATCTACGAAGTATGTATTAACAGTAGATTCTTGTGATTCGTTATTGACAACCTGAATGCGGTCATAAACGTTATCAGTCATTGCTTCATCATACTCTGCCTGTTCAATATAGCCCTGCTCGAGCATATTGTTCAGCACTTTTTGTCTTCGTTCAGCGTTTTTATCCGGATGTGAAATTGGATTCAAACGGGAAGGATTCTGTGTAGTGCTGGCAATAACAGCACACTCAGACAGATTAAGGCTGTTGACTGACTTGTTAAAATAACGAAGTGAAGCAGCCTGAACACCCAGTGTATTTTGACCAAGATTGATCGTATTCATATAGTTCAGCAACACTTCATCTTTGGACATTGATTTGGTAAGTTCAATAGCCAGATACTGTTCTTGGATTTTACGCTTTAAACTGTCGGCGAAACCTTCTTCGCTTGTCCAGTCGGTAAAGACGTTGTTTTTAAGAAGCTGCTGCGTAATTGTGCTGGCACCTTCGGTAAAGTTAAACTTGTTTTTTACGCCCACATAGGCAGCACGGATAATACCTTTAATGTCAATTCCGTTGTGTTCATAAAAACGCTCATCCTCAATGGCAACAAAGGCGTGAGCTAAATCTTCCGGTATCATATCCTGAGTCACCGGAATACGGTTAGAGTTTTGAGAAATCAATTTTGCGGTTTGATTACCTTCTAAGTCGTAAACGAAGGTTGAGAAACCAGTAGGAGTAACTTTGACATTTTCAATACTTGGGGCTGTGTCAATGACTCCTTTAAATATGCCTAATCCCATGCTGAGTCCAATAATACCCACGGCCAGAATCGCCATTAATGAGAGATTCATGATTGCCAAAAGGAGTTTTTTACTCAGTTTGGTACCTGTAGCATGCAGGGATTTTTGTTTATCGCGAATCCCTTTTTTACTATAATTCATTTATATGCCTCCATAAAGATAAAATCTTTTCAAATAAACAATACATAGAGTATACCAAAATGTGGAACTGAAATAAAGTTTTTTTATATTTTCTTAAGAATTGTTCACAATTTGATACACTTTTAT
>CAZNAP010000149.1:0-5123 GCA_964571145.1 uncultured Lachnospiraceae bacterium
GTATACATGTATTTTTATGTTTGTCAATACTCTTTTTTAATTTTTTTATTAGATTTTTTGTTGGATTTTTTTAGTTATTGTATTGGTTTCTATGTCCTATGTTTACATTACAATTTACATCAGGGGTGCCATGAGTTTAAACAGACTTCCCAGTATCTTTTGATATACCGGAATCTTCTTATAATAATCCCATGTAACTTCCTGACACTTCTGCAAGGTATTCTGGAAGTCCTGCTCTATTTTTGAAATCACAGAGTTATTATAAAAGCAAGCTCCACACTCAAAGTGATGATAGAAACTTCTGTAATCCAAATTAATTGTGCCAACAACTGCTGCCACATCATCTGAAACCAGCACTTTGGCATGTACAAAGCCCGGCGTATATTCATATACCTTGATCCCTGCCTGTAATAATTCAGGATAGTAAGTTCTGGCAATATAATAAACTACTTTCTTATCCGGAATATGCGGCAATATCATCTCTACCTCTACACCTCTTTGCGATGCATAGCGCATGGTATCAAGGAATTCCCTGTCTACTATAAAGTATGGTGTCATAATATGCACATACTTTGATGCACTGGTAATCATTGATTCATAAACAGTTTTCGCCACTTCTGTCTTTCTGGTAGGCGTTTCTCCATAAGGAATCACAAAGCCATCATGGTACAAATTCTTTTCATATTTTATGTCTGTCAGATACTTCCGACAGTCTTCCATATTCTTTTCAGACACATTCCACATCTGTAAGAACATGAGCGTAAAACTGAGTGCTGCATCGCCTGTTACCTTCACAGCCACATCTTTCCAATGTCCATATTTTTTGATTGCATTAATATACTCATCTGCCAGATTAATGCCGCCGGTAAAAGCGACTTGCCCATCAATCACTACGATTTTTCGGTGGTCACGATTGTTCTGGGTGGTAGATAAGAACGGCACAATTGGCGCAAACATTTTGGCCTTGATTCCATATTTACTTAGTTCTTTTGGGTAACGATAAGGCAAAAGCAAAATCGAACACATGCCGTCGTACATCACTCTGACTTCAACGCCTTCTTTTACTTTTTCCTTCAGAATTTCCAATACGGCATTCCACATGGTGCCTCTTTCAACTATGAAATACTCCAGGAAAATATATCGTTTAGCTTTCTTTAATTCCGCAAACAAGTCTGCAAACTTATCTTCTCCTAGTGGATAGTAAACTGCTGTAGAATTATGATAAACAGGAAAACCTGCTGTGTTTTCCATATAGTGTGAGAAACCTCTAAAGTGCTCCGGGCAGGATTTAATCGCTTCTCTGGTTTCGCTTGTAGTCGCCAAGAGTTCCCTGGTTTCCTCCACACACCTTTTAATCTTGACTTTTAAACCGATTCCACCCAAGTTTCCAACTACAAAGACATACATCAATGCTCCTAATACCGGAAAAAGGCAAATAAGAATAATCCAGGTCAGCTTAAACTCCGTGGGTTCATCTCTGTTGATAATATAAATAATCAAAACAGCACCCAGCAAACTCATACCTTCCCAAATATAGTGAAAATAGGTGCCCAGCCAGGTAAAGCTGGCAAGTAATACCAGCACCTGCAAGACCACCATCAGAAAAACAATCAATGTTCTACTGAATACTATTTTGAATGCATATTTTACAAATTTCTTCATTTGAAACTCATACTCCTTTTATGCCCCATTGATTCAGTGCTCGGACAGGCACCGAGTGACTGGTCTTTGGGCTATCGTTTCAGTGTGTGTAGGATTTCCTCAAAACATACTCCGTTCTTTTGTTCTACACCCATTTCCATAGAAAGAATCAAACTCTTTTTAACAAATAAAGAGGCTTTTCTGACTGATGTTTCAAAAGGAACGCCATTCACTGCATCAGCCGCAATAATTGCCGCGAATAGGTCTCCTGTTCCACAGCGCTGGGAATCAGCCCGATGCGTCCGAATCAATCGCGGTTGTTCTCCTGTCTGAAACATGAAGTTGCCAATGAATTCGCCCTGCGGTATGCCGGTAATAACAATCTTATGCGGTCCCATTTTATTTAGTTTCTCTGCCATAGCAAGAAGCTCGGTCCGTTTCCAGCCACCAGCTCGATAGGGTGTGTCCGTCAGTTTGCATGCTTCTGTCATATTAGGTGTAATAATATCTGCCAACTCCACCAAATCACGCATTTGCCTACACATTTTTTCTGTATAAGTTTTGGCAATGATTCCATGATCGCCCATTACCGGGTCGATGATGACTATCGTATCTTTTTTACTGAAGTGTTTTATAAACTGACTAACGATTTGTATTTGCTCTTCAGAGCCCAAAAAACCTGACATAATTCCATCAAAGGTCAATCCCAGCTTTTTCCACATATTCAGGTACTCCGGCAGTTGACTAGTATAGTCATCAAAGAAATATTCTTCGTATCCGGTATGATTTGATAAAATCGATGTAGGTACCGGGCAACACTGTATTTTCATATGGGAAATAACCGGCAGGGCTACAGTCAATGCACATCTGCCAAAGCCTGTCAGGTCATTAATTGCTGCTATTTTTTTCTGTCTGTTTTTATTCGCTGTCATGGTTATACTCCTGCATATCGTTGATGAGTAATTGCGTAGTGATTAAAGTGTCTCTAGCACTCACTCAAATTATTAATTTCACAATTGCCTAAATATAGTATCTCAATGCTTACCAACATTATAGAAGAAGTTTGGCTTAATCGCAAGGTTAGCAAGATTACCTTTCTGGTATTTTCCAGACAACATATTGATTCAATTCACTGCGTTTGTTTATAAGCAGTTTATGATAAATCGATTCCATATTCCTCTTTACATTCGATACGGAGCAGTTTAGGATTGCAGCAATTTCAGCATTGGTCAGCCCTCTGGTTACCCATGACGCCACTTGATATTCCATGACTGACAACAAATTTGTTATATTATCTTTTGCATACATATTGTGAGCAACTATCCAATGATTCAGCGTATTGTCGCATTGGTTCATAACCGGTTTTCGAAAATCAGGATAGTATGTCTTTAAATATTTTTCTATTCTTCCACCTAAAGATGTAACATGTTCTGCAAATGGGGTCAAAAATCTATCCGGTAATCCCATATCAAAAGCTTTTCTGATATGTAAAAGTGCATGGCAAATGTTTGATTATCCACAGACAAGGCGTCAAAATTCTCCATGCGATAGGGCTCCTTCTCCACGTACATGCTGGACAGGCTGATTCTTTCGGATAACTTTAGCAGCTGAAATAGTTCCTGATTTTCTTTATATTTCTCCTGCAATTCCTGTAATTCCGATAGTATGGCTTTAAGCAGCGCATAGTCCCCAGTGCTGATTGCCGATACTACCGCAATGTTCATTGCACATATACGCGTCTTATTATCTTGTTTGGTTTGGTAATAATTTTCTTTTCCTGCTTCAAAATCGCCTCGCAGATAAGCGTGCTCTCATAGAATTTGTCTACGTTCTTCCTCATCCACTGCCTGCAAGAGCATTTTGTCTGCATGCCCGGGTTCATACGGAATCCCATAGATATAGGCTGCAATCGATAAATAGGGTGCATCACTACTGATTTTATGTTTCATGTTGCTATGTTCCATGTTGCTATGTTCCATGTTGCTCCTTTGGTAGTTGTAGGGTGCTTATCCGAGTGACTACCCCTAATAATTCAATATCGTTTATACTGGTGGTATTATTGTATATATTACACCATTTTTTTCATGCAGACAAATAACTTTTTGCGCCTCTTTAGTCACTCGGTTCATGTAATACAAATTTTTAAATCCATTTTCTGATTTATCTTAAATTTTATTTTATCAAAAATATAAATTTTATTTTATTGAAATAAACTTGACTTATTATGCTTCCTACACTATGCTTGAAACACTCACATACTTCACAAACTCTTGATTTCATTTATATCTCTGTTTTCAACCTATATTCCATTTACTATTGTATATGTAGCCCATACAGTATTTCCCTCCGAGCGGCTATATTTTTGAGAGTCCAATTTCTACTTTTTATAGCCTAGTTTATAGAAATGAAGCTCAGGCTATGACATTCTTCCCTCATTTTTCTACGAAATCAGCCCAGAAAGCTCAAATCCATTTCAGGCTATTAAATTCTTCTAAATTCCCCCAAAAATGTATAGCCTATATAAATTTAAAGACAAATAGGCTGAAAAAAGCAAAAATCCATTCAAAAATATGATAAAAGAATGTTGCGGCTATCACAAACCAGATACCGACAACTAAAAGCAATAGTCGACACCTATGCTTACGATGAGATTGAAACTATCTATACCTCCATGATTCCAAGCAGACAATCACTGGTTACTCCTGTAATTATGCCTATTGATACTTATGTTTCACATTGGGAAAAGGTAGAATATGATCACCGAATATTTACAGATGATATGCCTGAAATAATTACAGAAAAAGGTGAGCGAGTATTATCGAAGTCAGAAAAAATACTTGCGGATAAATTTCTTTTGCTAAACATACCATATCGTTACGAATTTCCTTTATTCTTAAGCGGGATTGGAATCGCCCATCCTGATTTTATGCTTTTAAATAAACATAATCGTCAGGAATACTATTGGGAACATATGGGGAAAATGGATGACCCTGAATATGCAGAGCAAGCACTTCTCCGTATAAATGCATATCAAAAAAATGGGTTCATTCCAGGGCGAAATCTTATTCTTTCCTATGAGACAAAAAAACATCCTATAGATATGAAAATTGCAGAAATACAAATGCGAGAATATTTGCTATAGATGAGACTTGCACGTGCATATACGCACGTTGTATGCAAAAGACTCGGTTCCATAGGAAACCTAAGCGTGCATATAATGCACGGCTTAAAACAGAAAAAGCCAGGAACATTGGTTCCTGACTTTTTCTTGCCGTGCATTAGAGGATTCGAACCCCCGACCTTTTGGTCCGTAGCCAAACGCTCTATCCAGCTGAGCTAAATGCACATATTTGTTACATTTATTTCTACTGCAACAAAAGTTATTCTATTATAATCCAGCCACTTTGTCAAGTGCAATCAGCTATTATCAGCGCCGAAAGGCGCATTTAATCATTCTAGTCATTTTTATCTATTTTCTGAAA
>CAZNAP010000150.1:0-5109 GCA_964571145.1 uncultured Lachnospiraceae bacterium
CTATCTTCCGTCAAATTACAAAATCCTGCTATACCACACATGAATCTTACTCCTATTTTGCTATTTGTGTAGAGAAATCAAGTATTTCTCCCACTCTGCATTGACAATTTCCGGTTTGAAAATAACAGACGTTTTTGTGGCATTTGCTCCCATCAGCTCGGATAATTGCAAGTCATTTAGAATAATCTGCAAGTTTTCTTTCATTTTCTCGGTATCCCTCACGGGGGTTAAAAGTCCATTGACTCCATGGTCAATTAAGTCTGCCGGACCTCCACAAGGACAATTTGTTGCGATTACTGTCAGTCCCAAAATCATTGCTTCGATTAATGTATTTGGTAATCCTTCTGTATTAGAAGGTAAAACAAATACTTTTGCTCTATAGATAACATCTGCTATGTTATCTGAATTGCCCGGCAATACTATTCTGTCTGACCTGCCCAATTGTTGAATTAGTTGTGTTATTTTATCTCTGTCCTCGCCTTCGCCATAGATGACCAACTTATATTCAGGGTAAGTATCTGCAATTTGATCAAAGGCATGTATCAGCATCGCATGATTCTTGTTTTCATCCAATCGCCCGACCGCAACAATTGTATTTTCTCTTTCTCCTTGAAACCTAGGTCTAAAAAAGCTTTCACTAATGGGATTTCGAAGAATGACAGCCTTCTTCCTGACAGACTTACCAAAGAAGCTTTTGCTTGCATTCGTCTGTAAAATAACGCCATCTGCAAAACGGAACAGCCCTCTAGCCATGATTCTCATCCATTTGCTATAGTATTCTGCTTCCGGTGCTCCTCGCACTGCTACCGCAGTCGCAACCGGCAAAAAAGCAGTTGTGAGAATATTCATAAAATTGTTTTTTCCAATAAAGGATAAAACAACTGTGGGTTTTTCCTGTTTCCAGATATTCCTCAGCTTTTTAAAACGTCTGTGAAAATTACTGATACGATTGCCGGTAATTTCCTCTTCGCTAATCTCAGAAATAATTCGTTTAACCTGCGAATTCGGCACGTATTCATCTTCTCGCTGATAGGTTGTAACCAATAGAACCCGATGTCCTTTGGTGGTCAAATAATCAGCCAGATTCACCAATACCCTTTCTGCACCGCCTTTTTGCAGAGAACCAATCAGCATTGCAATTTTCATGCACCTACTCCTTTAAACTTCTCATACCACTGCTGAAATACAAACAATGACCAGCACATCTTGGAATAATTAGCACCTGTAGCAGGTCCTCCATCGCCTGTTCGGATATAACTTTCAACCATATTTGATACGAAATCGCCATCAAATATACCTTGCTTATTTAAATAATCTCTGTTACTCAAATCAAGAAGCTGCTCCTTTAAGGGACCACGCAGCCACTGATCCAACGGTACCCCAAAACCAACCTTGGGTCTGTCCAATAATTCTTTGGGAATATAGCCGTATGCCAAATCCTTGAGTATTCGCTTCTTATTTCCATTCTTATACTTTAAATCATGCGACAGACGGAACGAATATTCCATTACATCTCTGTCTAAAATTGGGCATCTGGTTTCAAGGGAATATTTCATAGACGCACGGTCTACTTTGCAAAGAATGTCACCCGGAAGATAAGTATCCATATCTAACAGCATTCTTCTGGTCTGCCAGTTACGCACTTCATATTCCTGTTCTACAGGGTATTTAATGGGCATCTGCTGTCCCAATACCATTTGATTGGCAAATTCAATATATGATAACGAACCCAGTTGTGTTTTCGTCTGTTGATCTCTGTTATTTGCAATGACACGAACTCGGAAAGGCAGCTTGTTTAGTATGCCAAGCGTCTTTCCTACACCATAGGTCAGTGACCCAAGTGCATCTAACTGCTGCGCCTGCTTCACATTCTCATAGATATTGTATCCGCAAAAAAATTCATCTCCACCGTCTCCGGAGAGTGCAACGGTTACATCTCGCCTGGCTAGTTCCGATACAAGCATGGTTACAATCTGGGATGAATCTGCAAAGGGTTCATCATAATAAGTAGGAATACTGGCTACCAGCTCATACATTTCTTTCTCGGATATATACAGTTCTGTATGATTTGTTCCCAACACTTTAGCCACTTCTGCAGCATAATGTGCTTCATTATAACGTTCTTCATTAAAACCGATAGAAAAGGTTTTCACAGGTTCGCTGACAGCTTCCTGCGCCATTGCAGTCATCAGTGAAGAATCGTAGCCACCGCTTAAAAATGCCCCCAGCGGTACATCCGCAATCATTCGTGAGGTAACTGCTTTCTTTAAAAGTTCCTTCAGTTCACTTTTAGCCTGTTCGTAATCTGTAACGGGATTTTGCTGCATTTCATGGTAAACAGTCTTGATATCCCAGTATTTCCAGGTTTTGACTGCTCCATACCGATATTCCAAAATGCCACCTGGTTCCAGTTTATAAACGCCTTCAAATATACTCTCGGGTGCATTAATATATTGCTGGAATAAGTATCTAGACAACACATCTGTCTTGATTTTACTATTAAATCCGGGACGTGTCATAATCGGTTTTAGCTCTGAAGCAAAATAAATGTTTTCTTGTTCCAACTGATAATAGAGGGGTTTCTTCCCGATTCTGTCCCTGACCAAATACAACACATCACTGTCACGGTCGAATAATGCAATGGCAAACATTCCGTTAAACTGTGAAATACAGTCGATCCCCCACTTTAAATAAGCAGCGATAATAACCTCTGTATCACAATTGGAGCGGAAAGTATACTCTGATAATTTCTCTCTAATTTCCTGGAAGTTATAAATCTCTCCATTATAAACCACGCTGATTCGTCCGTTTGGTGAATGCATGGGCTGATGTCCCAGCTGTGACAAATCCAATATAGATAATCGTCTCTGTGCCAAACCTAAGGAAAAGCCATCAGAAAGAGGAAAAAGTTCTTCTCCCGAATCATCCGGCCCACGATGAATCATGGTATCGTTCATTTTCTTCAGCTGGGTTGTTGTAATATTCTGTTTTGATATGAATCCACATATTCCGCACATATCTTAACTCATTCCCTGTTTTATTTTGATACATCCTTACCTAAAAACCAGTCTTTGTATTCCACCATGTCTTTACATTCATGGTCAACGCTCTCAACCAGTTCAATATACTTCTCCTGCATAAGCGTTTTGTAATTATCAAAATTATTATATCCTTTTTTGGTCCATGCAAAAGGATGCGTTAAAATCTGGACTTTGTTATTCTTGGTAATATTCTCTTCATTGGGGTAACCATATCTCCAGATATGATTTGCATCTGACATATATTTCACTTCCATCGGCATATCTTCTGTGACGTTCTCTGCAAAACAAAAGAACTCGTCCTGATAAGCATTCAATAATCCGGGAAGTTTGATATTCTCTCGTAACACATCTTTCGAGGGTCTGTGTATGGAAAACTCCTTCACTTCGAAGCCAAACAGTTCACTTAAAATTTCCACTTCTTTCATAATTCTCTTACGAATCAGCTGCATATCGGTTAAGCCATTTAGTGCATAGTGTAATCCTATACCATGGCCTCTCTCATGCATATCTTTGATTAAGTCCATGTTCTTCTTAGATAATATATTATAGGAATTATTCGTCCACTGAAAGAAATAGGTAGAGGTGAAGTCCATGCTTCTTTCCACCTTAGCCAAATCATAGGCTCTCTCCACACTGAATTCTACATCATGTCTCATAATGATAAATTTGTCCTGCGTCAGTGCCTTTTGATAATCACATTGCAGTCCTGTTGCTTTAATAATTCGAATCATTTCTCTGTAGTCGTCAAATGAAAACATTCTATTTGTCCATCCTATCGATTCTATTTATCTTTTATTTTGATTTTCTGTTTTTTATCTTTTATGAGAAGAGATAACGGTTTCAATATAGTCACGCCATTGGTTGATAATCGCTTTACCATTCGTGCGTGCTTCTATTTTACGTGCATTGTCACCTAATTGATCTGCTAATGCAGGGTCTTCAATCAACTTACAAATTCCATCTGCCATAGCCTGTTCATCACAGATTGGTATCAGTAATCCGTCCACTCCATCTGTCATGACGGTTCTTGGTCCGCCGCAGGGGCAATCAGTTGCTACAATGGGCAAGCCCAGTGCCATAGCCTCCAGTAATGCATTAGGCAAGCCTTCCCAATCAGAGGAAAATGCGTAAACTGCTGCATCCACTAAATCTTTTTCCAAAGAGTCACTGGCTCCCATGAGCTTCACGTACTCTTGCGCTTGATTTTCTGTAATGATCTTCTCCAAAATTTCTTTGGTTCCATCGCAGGAATCACCGCCATAAATCTTGAGAACGTAGTCCGGATGCTTTTGATGCACTTGGATAAAGGCCCGAATCAGCATAGGTTGATTCTTGAAATCTACCAGTCGACCGGACTGCACAACCGTTTTTGTACGCTGTTTCGGCTTGGGCATTTCTATATATTTATCATGAACAGGATTTAGTATAATCGTGGATTTATCTTGTAGGTATTTCGGAAAGAAGCTGCGCTGTCCCTCTGTCTGAAAGACACAGCCTGCTGCTCTCGGAAACAAAACCGGAATCTGCAATTTGTCACTTAGCGCATCATAATGTCCCACCGGATCGGTCCTAATGGATATAATGACCGGAACTTTCGTTCCTCGCGCTGCCATCAGTGCACGGTAATTTGCCCGCTGCGCAAAAGCAATCAGTACATCGGGTTGTTCAGCCTTTAGCAAATCCCGTAAATACTTAACGCGCAGTAAAAATTTGGTGAGCCAGGGTTTCTTCTCATCGCTTTCTCTTAATCCAACGTGAATTCTGCGGATTGAAGTATCCAACTCAAATTCATTTTCACCCTGCCATTCAGTTGCTATGATAATTTCATCATTCTCTTTCGCAAATTGGTTAGCCAAATTGGAAACTACCCGTTCTGCTCCACCCTGCTCCAGACAATTCAAATGAAACATTATTTTGCGCATAATTTTTCTCCGTCTATTAAACATTGAGTTTTTTATTAGTCAGTCGGTGCTTATCCGAGTGACTTATTTACTGATATAATGCTTATCGCATTATATCATATTCTACTATGACAGGCAAAATTATTTGCTTACAAGTATAACTGCTT
>CAZNAP010000151.1:0-5004 GCA_964571145.1 uncultured Lachnospiraceae bacterium
ATACTATCTTTAGTATAATAATTTAGCAAGGAGGTAATTTTTATGCCAAATATTAAGCCAATATCAGAATTGAGAAATTATACAGAAGTTTTAAAACAGGTTGATGAATCCCGGCGAGTCTATCTTACGAGGAATGGACACGGAGAATATGCCATTCTGACAATGTCTGAAATTGATGAGCTGGATCGCTATCGTGCTGCACACACATTAGTTTCAAAACTGAGAGAAGCAGAGGCACGTGCTGATCAAGAAGGATGGCTGTCTGAAGACGATATAAAGAAAGAATTTGGGGTACTTGATTGAAACCAATTGCAATCAGATTATATTAATAAGGATTAGCAGTCATATCCCTTCAGAACACTTCATAGAATGTAAAAAAGTATTCTGAGGGGAATTCCTTTGAAAGATTATATCGAGGAACGAGCAATCGATATTGCGACCTATATCATTGAATGTAATGCTACAGTCAGGCAGACTGCGCGGCAGTTTGGAATTTCAAAATCCACAGTCCACAAGGACGTGACGGAGCGACTGATGCAGATTAATCCTGCCCTTGCCAAAGAGGCAAGAAAGGTGCTGGATGTAAATAAGTCAGAACGACATATCAGAGGTGGTCTGGCTACCAAAGAAAAATATCTCCATCAGCATGAGATAGAAGCTTAATACATAAACTATATTAGAAATGTCTCCTATGAAGATAGAAATCATCTTCCGAGGAGACATTTTGCGATTTCAGTGATATACTTTGGACATAGAAATACGAAAGGTCGGATACAAATGCTGTATTCAAACAAGAGCCTGAGAAAACTGATTATACCGCTGATTTTTGAACAGCTCCTGTCCATTCTGGTTGGAATGGTGGATACTGTTATGATTGCAGGCGTAGGGGAAGCTGCGGTTTCGGGAGTATCCCTTGTAGACAATATCAATATATTGGTTATTAATGTTTCGGCGGCACTGGCAACAGGTGGTGCAGTAGTGGCAGGTCATTATCTTGGACAAAAGGATAAAAAAATGCCAGCAGAGCCGCGTGGCAGCTGTTGCTTTTTTCGGTAATGATTTCTCTGGTGGTTATGGTACTGCTGTTGAGCTTTCATACACCACTTTTACAGGTGATTTTTGGACAGGTTGAGCTGGAGGTTATGACCAGTGCCTCTACTTACTTGATATGGACCGCACTTTCCATTTGCCCCCTGGCAATCTATAATTCCTGTGCGGCTATATTTAGGGCTATGAATGATTCCAAAACCACCATGAAAATAGCCATTATTATGAATCTGGTCAATGTAGTGGGAAACGCAATTCTCATTTATGGAGCAGGAATCGGTGTAGCAGGTGCAGCGATTGCAACTACTATTTCCAGAATTGTGGCTGCTGTTATGATTATGATTTTGATGTTCCGAAAAGATAGGGACATTTCATTTATAGGGCAGGTCAGCCTAAAAATCAATTGGGGTCTGATAAAAAGAATTCTTTATATCGGCGTGCCTAATGGGTTGGAAAACAGCCTTTTTCAGCTGGGGAAAATATTGCTTTTAAGCCTCATAGCTACCTTTGGAACTTATTCCATTGCAGCCAATGCAGTCTGCAACACCCTTGCCAGTCTTAATGTTCTGCCGGGCGGAGCGGTTAATATGGCACTTTTATCTGTAGCCTCAGTGTGCGTAGGCGCAGGGGACTTTGAACAAACCAGATACTATACCAAGAAACTGATGCGACTGGCCACAATCAGTGTGGCTGCCATATCGGTATTTATGATTATTTTCGCACCCTTTATTATGAAGATATACCAGCTCTCACCACAGACGGAAGAACTGGCGGTTCAGGTTATTCGTTACCATGCACTGCTGGCATTTTTCCTCTGGATACCGTCTTTTACCCTTCCAAACACCTTGCGTGCAGCAGGAGATGTGGTGTGGACCATGTTCATAGCCATTGGTTCCATGTGGATTTTCAGAATTGCCTTTGCTTATCTGTTCAGTTATACTTTCCATTGGGGACTACTAGGCGTATGGGTGGCAATGACAATTGACTGGGGATTTAGGGCACTGACTTATTGGATTAGATATCGAGGACACAAATGGGAACACGCGTTGAAGAAAAATTAAGAAACAAATTTCCACATATTGGCTTGCGAATTGTGAAGTCGGCGATTGCTATTTTTATCTGCTTCCTCATTTCCTTTATACGAGGAAAAAGCGGTATAGTCTTTTATTCACAGCTTGCAGCACTTTGGTGCATTCAAATGTATGCCACACATACTAGAAAAAACGCAGTACAGCGTTTCGTTGGTACCACTATCGGAGCGATTTATGGACTGCTCTTTTTGCTTGTAAAAAGAGCAATCAATCCGCCTGCCGTCAACAATGATGTAATAGGAGCCTTCATTATATCAGTAATGATTGTGATTATATTGTATACAACCGTATTAATTAAGAAGAAACAGGCTTCCTATTTCTCCTGCGTTGTCTTTTTAAGTATTGTGGTCAACCATTTGGGCGACAGCAATCCTTACCTGTTCGTGTGGAATCGTTTCCTGGATACCGTAATCGGTATTGCAGTTGGAATTGGGGTGAACTCCTTTTCCCTGCCTAAAGAGAAACAACAGGATATTCTGTTTATTTCCGGTTTGGACGACGCCCTTTTGCACAAAAACGATAACCTCAGTGATTACAGCAAGGTGGAGTTAAACCGTATGCTGGACGAGGGCATTAACTTTACGATTTCTACAAGGAGAACTCCGGCTTCCCTGATGAAGCCTATGGAAGAAATCAAACTAAGACTACCGGTTATCGCAATGGACGGGGCAGTTTTATATGACATGCGGGAAAATAGTTACCTGAAAGTCTATGTGATTTCCAACGCCCTGTCAAAAGAGGTGCTGAATATAATCGAGAGACAGAACCTGAACTGCTTTATTAATATCATTATAGATGACACACTTGTCATATATTATAATGACACAGAAGATGAAGTGCAAAAGAAGCTGATTCATGAACTGCGCCGCTCGCCTTATCGAAACTACGTGAAAAGAAACTCTGAAATTAGTGAAAATGTAGTGTATTTCATGCTGCTTTTGCCGGTGGTTCAGATAGAAGCTTTTCATGAAGCACTGGAAAAGGAGGGCATGACAAAGCGTTTGAAGGTTTTGAAATATGCTTCCAAGGAATATCCGGGTTATGCCTATATCAAAATCTATAATAAAAATGCTACCAGAGAAAACATGAGCAGATACTTAAAAGAAATGCTGAAAATTGACAAGACTGTCACTTTTGGAAGCACTCCTGATAAATACGATGTCACAATAGAACCGGGTGATACAAACCGCGTGGTGCACGAACTCAAAAAACGCTACGAACCTGTACGAAATCCCTTCCATTCCAAACGGTAAATATTTTTTGACATGCGAAGTGCGTTACACTATAATTAATTTATTATTTTAGACTTAATAAGAGGAGCTAAACCCATGGAAAAAGAAACAGTCATTGTACTCGATTTTGGCGGCCAGTACAATCAGCTTATTGCCAGAAGAGTCAGAGAATGTCATGTGTACTGCGAGGTACATCCCTATACGATGAGCCTTGAAGAGATTAAGAAAATAAATCCCAAAGGAATCATTTTTACCGGGGGACCCAATAGCGTATACGGAGATGATTCTCCAAGATATTCTAAGAAAATATTTGAACTGGGTATTCCTATCCTGGGTATTTGCTACGGTTCCCAGCTTATGGCCTACATGCTGGGAGGTAGCGTGAAAACAGCTCCCGTCAGTGAATACGGCAAGACAGAAGTGAATGTGGACAAGTCCTCTGCCCTTTTTGCAGATGTAACTGAACAAACAATCTGCTGGATGAGCCACACCGACTATATTGAAAAGGCACCCGCAGATTTCAAAGTAGTAGCCACAACTCCTGTATGCCCCGTAGCTGCTATGGAAAATGCATCCAAGAACCTCTATGCTGTACAGTTCCACCCCGAAGTCATGCATACCCGCGAAGGCATGAAAATGCTTTCCAATTTCGTATATAACGTTTGCCACTGCAAAGGCGACTGGCGCATGGATTCCTTCGTGGAAACCACCATTGCTCAAATTCAAGCCAAGGTCGGCGATGGAAAAGTCCTCTGTGCCCTGTCCGGCGGTGTAGACTCCTCCGTGGCAGCAGTCCTTCTTTCAAAAGCAGTAGGAAAACAGCTCACCTGCGTATTCGTAGACCACGGCCTTCTTCGTAAAAACGAAGGCGACGAAGTAGAAGCAGTCTTTGGTCCTAACGGTTCCTATGACCTCAACTTCATCCGCGTCAACGCACAAGAGCGATTCTACTCCAAACTCGCCGGTGTACAAGAACCCGAACAAAAACGTAAAATTATTGGTGAAGAATTCATTCGCGTATTTGAAGAAGAAGCCAAGAAAATTGGCACCGTAGATTTCCTTGTACAAGGAACCATCTATCCCGACGTAATAGAAAGCGGCCTCGGTAAGAGTGCTGTCATCAAATCCCACCACAACGTAGGCGGCCTTCCCGACTACGTTGACTTCAAAGAAATTATTGAACCCTTGCGCCTTCTCTTTAAAGATGAAGTTCGTAAGGCAGGCTTGGAACTTGGTATTCCCGAATACCTCGTCTACCGCCAGCCTTTTCCCGGCCCCGGCCTTGGCGTCCGCATCGTCGGCGAGGTAACTGCCGACAAAGTCCGCATCGTCCAAGAAGCCGATGCCATCTATAGAGAAGAAATTGCCAAAGCCAGCATTGACAAAGGGCTTGGCCAGTACTTCGCCGCCCTTACCAACATGCGAAGCGTAGGCGTCATGGGCGACGAAAGAACCTACGACTACGCTGTTGCCCTCCGTGCCGTCAACACCTCCGATTTCATGACCGCAGAGGTAGCATGGATTCCTTGGGAAGTCCTGGCAACCGTCACCAGCAGAATTGTCAATGAGGTCAAGGGCGTTAATAGAGTTATGTATGATTGTACCGGGAAACCACCGGCTACTATAGAGTTTGA
>CAZNAP010000152.1:0-4950 GCA_964571145.1 uncultured Lachnospiraceae bacterium
CATCAAAGATTGAACCATATGTGCTTCCTACGATATCAGAAGATACGATTTCGTCCTCGTTGTATGCAAAGGACTCTGTAGCTGCTGCTTTCATAGCTGCATTGATTTCTTCTTTAGTTACAGACTTCTCAACTGTAGCAACAAGAATTGTTGTTGATCCAGTAGGAGTCGGAACACGCTGAGCAGAACCGATTAACTTACCGTTTAACTCAGGGATAACAAGACCGATTGCCTTAGCAGCTCCTGTTGAGTTAGGAACGATATTAACAGCACCTGCACGAGATCTTCTTAAATCGCCTTTTTTCTGAGGTCCGTCAAGGATCATCTGATCACCTGTGTAAGCATGAATTGTGCTCATGATACCAGATTTGATTCCAGCTAAGTCATTTAATGCTTTAGCCATAGGAGCTAAGCAGTTTGTTGTACAAGATGCTGCTGAAATAACTGTGTCAGAAGCTTTTAATTCTTTGTGGTTTACATTGTAAACGATTGTAGGAAGATCATTTCCTGCAGGAGCAGAAATAACAACCTTACGAGCGCCGGCATTGATATGAGCCATTGCTTTGTCTTTGGATGTGTAGAAACCTGTACATTCAAGAACTACGTCTACTTTTAATTCTCCCCAAGGAAGTTTGGAAGCATCTGCTTCTTTGTAGATTGTGATTTTCTTTCCATCAACTGTGATAGAATCATCACCAGCTACAACTGTATCAGCCTTAGCATATTTACCCTGTGATGAATCATACTTTAACAAGTGAGCTAACATAGTAGGGCTTGTTAAATCGTTGATTGCTACTACTTCATATCCTTCTGCACCAAACATCTGTCTGAATGCAAGACGACCGATACGGCCGAATCCATTAATTGCTACTCTTACTGCCATTTGATATTCCTCCTAAAATTATATAAAATTGGTTTATATTATTTCGGCAATCTGTATGATTGTCAAAATTTTATCAGCACGACTATTTTACCTAATTTGTCCAGAAAGTTCAAGATGTAAATCAAAAATATTTGTTTTTTCATGGTATTTTAATGATTCTTTTCCCATTTGTACAATTTATTTAATATTTCGTTGCGTTTTTTGTTCAAATCAGCTAGACTAAAAACGAAAAAATCACGAATACTGTTTAGTTAAGCACCGAGTGACTAATTAATTACAATTATAAAAAAGACAAAGGAGTTAGACATGGCTATCAAAGCAGACTTTCATTTACATTCTTCCTTTTCCGGAGATTCAAAGACTCCCATGGAGGAAATGATACTTGCAGGTATCCGTTCCGGTTTGAATTGTATGTGCTTTACCGAGCATATGGATATGGATTTTATCTATATTAAACCTGAAGAGGAAGGCCAATTTACACTCAATACTGATTCTTATCTCTATGATTTGTTAAAATACAAAGAAAAATATGCGTCTCAAATCAAGTTGTTATTTGGTGTGGAACTGGGTGTGCAGCCTCATCTAAGACGAGAACTGGCTGTATATGCCAAAAGTTTTGATTTCGATTTTATTATCGCTTCCTCACATCTTTGTAATGGGCAAGACCCGTATTATCCGTCTTTTTACGAAGGTCGCACTGATGAAGAAGCTTATCGTGAATATTTTACTTCTATATTAGATAACTTGAAAGCCTTCGGAAATTTTGATGTATATGGCCACCTGGATTATGTTGTTCGTTATGGCCAAACCAAAGATGCCGAATACTGTTATGATAAATATAAGGATATTCTGGATGCCATTTTAGAAACTCTTTTAGAAATGGAAAAGGGAATTGAAGTTAATACAGGTGCTATCGCTTATCATCTGAGAGATTTAAATCCCTGTACGGATATCATAAGGCGTTATCACCAGCTGGGTGGTGAAATAATTACGGTTGGTTCCGATGCACATGAGCCAAAGGCAATTACAAGAAGTTTTGATCGAGCTGCGGACATCCTATTAAGCTGTGGTTTTAAATACTATACCACTTTTGAAAAACGAACACCTGAATTTCACAGAATCTAATGATAACATTTACAGCATATTGTCTAAGTATAATCATTTTAAATGGGAGGCGTCAGAGTATACTGCCGCCTCCCATTACATATTCTCCATCATAAAAAACTACTGCCTGCCCGGGTGTAATGGCACGAACCGGATTTTCAAAGTTACAATGAATCTGGTCTTCTCCCAGTCTTTCTATCATGCACCACTCTCCCTGATGAGCATAACGAATCTTGGCTAATACTCTGCGAGGCTCTCTTAAATCTTCCATACCCATAAAATTAATATGATTACAAATCAGTTCTTTCTTAAATACGGAATTTTCCTCGCTGATGACTACTTCGTTTGTTTCCGGTTTAATCAAGGATACAAAAACGGGGTGTCCCATGGCAATCCCAAGTCCTTTACGTTGTCCTACTGTATAATGAGTAATTCCCTTATGTTGGCCAATCACTGTACCGTCTTCTAACACAAAATTACCCGGCCCCGGTACTTTCTCCGGTGCTTCTTGTTCGATGAGGGTAGCATAATCACCGTCCGGCACAAAACAGATGTCCTGACTATCTGCCTTATTCGCTACAGGTAGATGATTCTTTAACGCTATTTGTCGAATTTCATCTTTAGTAAATTCTCCCACCGGCATTAAGGTATGTGCTAATTGCTCCTGTGTGAGATTATAAAGTGCATAAGTCTGGTCTTTTCGGGCTGTTACAGAATTGCGAATTGCATATCTTCCATTTGACAGCTGCTCAATTCTGGCATAATGTCCGGTAGCAATATAATCAGCGCCAATTTCCAGACTGCGTTGTAATAATGCTTCCCACTTCACATATCGATTACAAGCAATACAGGGATTCGGTGTTCTTCCTGCCAAATATTCCGACACGAAATAATCCACTACCTTTTCCTGAAATTCCTTTTTAAAATTCATCACATAATAAGGTATATCAAGTACTTCTGCTACTCGGCGTGCATCTTCAACACCTGCCAAACCGCAACAACCACCGTCTTCCTCAAAGGCAAGTGAATTATCTTGCGAACCCTTAGGTTCCCATGTGCGCATGGTGACGCCAATTACCTCATATCCCTGTTCCTTTAAAAGGCAGGCTGCCACCGAGGAATCCACTCCTCCCGACATACCTACTACAACTTTCTTCTTCATAATTACACCCCTGCATATTAGTCACTCGGCATCAGGCACTTCGTTGTCATGAATATCTGCCTTGGGCTTCTTAAGACCTTTTATTTCTATATGATTCTTCTGTGCATAGTCCCATAAAGCTGCATGAATTGCTTCTTCTGCCAGCAAAGAACAGTGTACCTTTACAGGCGGTAATCCGTCAAGTGCTTCCATAACCGCTTGATTTGTCACCTCCAACGCTTCTTGAATCGTTTTTCCCTTCACTAGCTCAGTTGCCATACTGCTTGTGGCAACAGCAGCTCCGCAGCCAAACGTCTTGAATTTACAATCCCTTATAACGTGATTCTCATCTATATCTAAATACATGCGCATGATATCCCCGCATTTTACGTTTCCAACTGTTCCCACGCCACTCGGTTCTTCTATTTCACCCATATTTCTGGGATTACTGAAGTGGTCCATTACTTTTTCACTATACATTTATTGTTCTCCCTTCTGTTGCTTAACGAAATCTTCGTAAAGCGGTGACATCTGTCGAAGACGTGTCACGCTTTCCTTGATTGCTGTTACTACATAATCCATTTCTTCTATGGTATTCACATGGCTTAATGTCAATCGCAAAGAACCATGTGCGATTTCATGAGGTAATCCAATCGCAAGTAAAACATGCGAAGGATCCAGTGAACCTGACGTACACGCCGAACCGCTGGAAGCGCATATTCCCTTCATATCCAGCATAATCAACATAGATTCACCCTCAATAAACCGAAAGCTGATATTCACGTTATTGGGCAGTCTTTTCTCCCGATGTCCGTTTAACCGACAATAAGGTATTTCCGCTTCTATTTTTTGGATCAAATAATCTCTTAACTTACATTCCTTCTCAGCGCGCGTTTCCATTTGTTCGTTGGCCAGTTTAGCTGCCACGCCAAGACCTACAATACCCGGCACATTTTCTGTACCTGCCCTTCGGTTTCTTTCTTGTGCCCCGCCATGGATAAAAGAACAAATCTTGACGGTTTGACGAATATACAAAAATCCTATACCTTTCGGTCCGTTAATTTTATGGCCGCTTGCACTGAGCATATCAATTGGAAGTTCCTCTACATTAATAGGTACATGTCCATATGCTTGTACTGCATCTGTATGAAAAATGATTCCTCTTTCACGGGCAATTTTACCCAGTTCAGCTATTGGCTCTATGGTACCGATTTCATTATTTGCGAACATAATCGATATCAAAATAGTATCCGGTCGAATCGCCTTTTCCAACTGTTCCGGTGAAATCACTCCGTTTTCGTCCACATCCAGATAAGTAATTTGAAATCCTCTTTTCGCCAAATACTGGCAGGTATGCAGAATTGCATGGTGTTCTATTTTTGATGTAATGATATGTTTTCCTTTTGATTCCAGTGCTTCTGCTGCAGAAATCAATGCCCAGTTATCGGACTCCGAACCTCCTGCAGTAAAATATATTTCCTGCGATTTGGCATGAATACTGTCTGCAATTTGTTCTCTTGCCTGATTAATTGCCTTTTTACTGTCAGCTGCTAATTTATAAATACTGCTTGGATTGCCATAATACTCTGCAAAGTAAGGCATCATTGCTTCTACAGCTTCGGTTGCTGTTTTTGTTGTTGCTGCATTATCTAAATAAATCATTTTATCCATTGAGGCTCCTCTCTGGTTATACCTTTAATTTAATTCCTACTTGTTTACTGGGTTTTATGTGAATAATATATCACTATCAGACAAGTCTGTCAATGTTCTTCACTTCTGTCTTGTTCTTCACTTCTGTCTTGTTCTTCACTTCTGTCTGTTC
>CAZNAP010000153.1:0-2055 GCA_964571145.1 uncultured Lachnospiraceae bacterium
TAATTATGAATCACGTCGAGCTGATTTTCCCACACATCATCCGATGTAATCTGTTTTAGAATAAAACCTTCTTTTGTATAAATCCTGCTGTCTCCCGCAGAAATCGTACAATAACTGTTTCCATAAATGAACAGCAAAACAATGGTGGTACCACAAATGCTCTCTCGATTAAATCCCTCATAAATCATTTGGTTTGCATGTTCAAGATACAGTATTATCTCATCCACTAACTTATTAAATTGACAATTTTCCAAATCAAGAAAAGATACCCAACATTTTTCAAGCTCAGTTACAATGATTTCACTGGCTTTTTCTCCATAGGAATGTCCTCCCATTCCATCTGCAACAGCCAGCATCGCCATATGACCGTTTACCTTGGCAAAAATGGCATCCTGATTCACTTCTCTATGTAAGCCTTTATCACTAATACTGCTATACTCAATTCTCATCGAATCTCAACTCTCATTTGAAGACCACCCAGTTTCACAATACATCCGGAAATAAGTTCCATCTCGGTCAATATTCTGGTTCCGTTCATAAATGTTCCATTAGAAGACTGTAAATCTTTAATATAAAATTTTCCATTTCGTCTACTAATTTGACAATGCTTTCCAGAAATGGATTTGTCATAATCTATTACCAGATTGCTGCTGTCTGCTTTTCGGCCAATGATTACACTATCAATAATCGGAATGCTAAAAGTACGACTTGGGTTTTTTACATCCGATAAATATAGTGTATTTTGAATCTGATTATCCCCCCACACAAATTCTGTTTTTGAGTCATCATCCACTTTTCTGTTTGGAGTAAGAATTTCTGTTTTTTCAGTACTTTGTTCGTATGGATTACTAAAGACCAGCGGTTCCTGTAAAACTTCAAAATTATTCTTCTTTTTTCTGCTTATACATATAATCACTATAGTTACAGCAATGGCAGCCACGACCAATACTCCGATCAGAATCCAGATCATCCATGAAGAAAGAAAACTAAATGGTTCTTCATCTTCTATAATCGGTTCTTCAGTTGGAGCCAGAGTTGGCTGTACTTCTTCAACAACTTCTACTGCTTCTTCTAACACTGTATAAGGCATTTTTACACCGGCTTCCACTTTCAGTTCGCCTTCTGCTGTTTGAATGGTAAGCAGTACGTTTTTTGTACTGCCATCCATCTCCTCCTTTTGAGGCGTAATCAGGAAATGTACAACCTGATTATCAGCTGCAAGTGTATCAACCAACGCATCGGTATCATCCGTTTTATCAAGAATAAAATCCATTGCTCCGGTTAGTCGGGAAATTGCAAACATGTTTTCTAACTGTTCGTTATTACTCTTATATATACATCCCAACGTATAAATTGGAATCTCCGTTTTTTTCATCAATTCATAAAGCTCATCCTTGGTATACCCAATAGCCTTATTATCAACTCCATCTGAAATAATGATGATTCTTTTGAAACAGTCATCCTCTCCCATATAATTTTTAGCAATTACATCGTACAAAACATCAGTTAAATAGGTTTCCTGATCATTATATGTAATTCCATCAATGGCGGAAAGAATTGCACTGTCCTCTGCGGTAAAATCTAGAACCGGCGTCAATTCTTCACTAAAAGTTGCTATACCCAGTTGCTCTGTTGGCTCTTTATCATCTACAATTTCTTTTAATATTGCGGTTATCTTTTCTCTGTTCTTCTGCGTAATTGACAATGAATTATCTATCATAACCAATGTTTTAGGTGCATTAGACATATCTAATACATTCTCATAACTGACTGTCTGTCCTGCTTTTGTGCCAATCTGGCACTCTGTACCTGTAATTTCCGATGTTAATCCCTTCACATATAACGAGATTGTGCTTTCATTTGTAACCGCCCCTGCTATATTTATATCTCCGGCTGCACTCACATCTACGGCACACAGTGTTATGATTACAAAGGCTAAAATCAAACCATTCATTCGTCTTTTTCTCATCTTATGTTCTCCTAATTATTTATTTCCAAGCGTCATACTGTGCCTGGAACTCGGCTAATACATTTTGGTAACCAGCTTGGTCAAGT
>CAZNAP010000153.1:2065-4830 GCA_964571145.1 uncultured Lachnospiraceae bacterium
TCTAGCATAACGTTGACATCAGATGACGCGAAACTGCCATTTTCAAAATAATATCCATAAGTATCAAATACGTTCTGGCAAGCCGTATATTCTGCTTCTACCAAAGTCGTGTCGAAACGGAAACCCGCTGCAGGTGAGGTTTTAGCACCAGCATTGAATACATTGTATAAGTCTGCTCTGTTAGCAGGCTCTACTGATAAAGGAGTCACCGTTGTAGCAGAAGCTGACTCCCACATAGAATGGTTGTATCTCTCACTATACTGTTCCACTAAACCATTTGCATTATAGCTGAAGTCTTCGCCTTCAATACCAAATGTATATATGTCAGCAAGCTTGGTGTCTGTGTACAGAAGTCCCATGAAGTCAATGCAAGCCTGCACCTGCTCCGGTGTACTGCTTGCTATTACGCAGTAGCAAGAACCAAGAGCTGATGTAGAATGTGCCCATCTGTCTGTGTATGCCTGCATCGTAACATCCTGACCATAACGAGCATCAGCTTCGTCGTTAACCGGGATATCTGTCCACCATGAAATAGCCCAATCCGTTGTCTGAGTTGCTGTATACGAAGTTGTTCCTGTCATATCATCTTCTGAAATATAACCGGATTCTGCCCAATCTGCCATTAGGGTACAGAATTCCTTGTACTGAGGAGTTTGAATTACATTAACAACTTTGTTTGTCTTTTTGTCAACTGCAACCCAGTTAGACTTAGAATTTGCTGTAAAGAAATCAAAATCATCAATATAAAACTTCGCGAACAGCGCTGTGCTTTGTGTAAGGAAAGGATATTGAAGTCCTGCCGCTTTAGCATCTGCCAGCATGGGTTCTAAATCTTTCAGCGTCTTAACTTTTGTAATATTCCATCCATACCGATTAATTAAGTCCTGACGGAACATAATATCATAGCCTTCTACATTATCCTTGTAAACAGGGATGAAGTAGTTTTTGCCATTATACTTGGTTGCTTCCCATTGATTATCATCCATGGAATCATATAGCGGTGTTCCGGGCAGAAGATCGGAGATGTCATAAGCTGCATTTGCTGCAACCAAATCATTTGTTCCAATATAGGATTCCCATGACGCAGTCCAAAGGAGATTGATGTCATTGTTCGCTAATGCTAAATTGACTTTATCTGTGTACTCGCCCGAACCGATATCTGTCAGTGTAATCTGAACATTAATTTTATCCTTGATATACTCATTGATAGCATCCTGAACCTTCTGAACTTGAGTAGGGTCAGGTGTAGCAAGATTAAATGTGGCTCTTGTAATATTGATATTGACAACTTCGCCAACCGGTTTGGCATCTTCAATTACAGGTAACTCTTCTACTGCTTCGGCTGCCGGTGGTTCTTCTGTTGTTTCCATACTTGTCAACATTTCATGTTCGAAAATTTCATAATCAAATTCACCCAGTTTATCATATTCAAATTTTTCTACAGCTTCATCCAAAATATCCTGCGCAAGCTCATAATCCTCTTCATTCAAACATAATTGAATACACGCAATATATGCCTCGATCAAATTCCCATACTTCATTGATTTTCTATACAGGGAGATTGCTTCTTTGGTATCCTCCGATTCTACATCCTGTCCATATTCATAATATGCTTCAGCAATACAATAGGACGCTCTGGTATTATCCTTATCATCTGATAATATCTCTTCATATGTTTCTATTGCACGTTCATAATCAGACTCTTCCAAATACTTTTCACCACGTGCAAACTGTCTTGAAATTTTTGTTTGTGTAATACTGACATATGAAACAACACCAACAAAAATTAATGCCAAAATACATAGCAAAATTTTTACCAGTGGTGATTTTTTTTCTTTCTTTACTTTTTCTTTCTTTACTTTTTCCTTTTTCTTTTTTGGAGTTTGATTGTTTTTGGATGTTACAATCTGTTCAGTTCTTTCTTCCTGCGAACATTTACTTCCGCAAAATATACAAAATAAACTTCCATCCTCTATTTGTTTTCCACAATTTAAACAGTACATTTCGTCTCCTCTACTGACAAAAAATATGTAAAAGGTATCTGCATCTTTCTTTTAAAAAATGCAAATACCTTTATTACCTATTGAATCACATCAGCTTGTAAAGCATTACTATCCTCAACATTTGCATTTTCTGCCTGCTGATATACTCTTGCCATCTCGTTCAAGTCTTGCACATGCTCGTTAATCATACGATTCATCTTCTCTATATCATCTGAAAGAGCATTAAACTTTGTGCTGTATGCATTAGCTGCATCACCCTGCCATATTGATTTCAATCCGTTTACTGTGTCCAGCATACTTTGTGTTAGTGTTTTAATCTGATTTCCCTCACTACTAAATTCATTAGATGTTAATATTAATTTATCTGGGGTTACTTTTAAGATACCTTCCATTGTATTTTCTCCTTTTCGTCTTTATTTTAATAAGTTCTGGTATTTCCTGTGTTAACATTTAATGCTTCAGCTTTATCGTATTCCGCTGCAATATCAAGCAAAGCATTAATATACTGTGTCATAAGGGTATAAAAGTTATCCATCTGAACCTTATCTTTGTTAAAAGCTAGATGAAATGCATTTTTCGCCTCACCTTCCCACATAGTTCCCAGATTAGCTTCCTTGCTTTCCAGATTACTTACTTTTCCTTTAGTCTTATATACATTGAGGTTATCCTGATTGCCAATCTGCGCCACTCCCGCGCTGTCGTATCCACGATACTCCAGTCTCTTCAAGCCCTCGATGAGGACGGGGAAGGCGTCAGACTGAC
>CAZNAP010000154.1:0-2803 GCA_964571145.1 uncultured Lachnospiraceae bacterium
ATGCAGCTCAGATGGCAGCTGAAACAGCTACTAAGGCAGCATTGGTACATGGTTTAAAATCCGTAGATGTTATGGTTAAAGGACCCGGTTCAGGTCGTGAAGCAGCAATTCGTGCTCTTCAGGCATGTGGACTTGAGGTTACAAGTATCAGAGACGTAACACCGGTACCTCATAATGGATGTAGACCGCCTAAGCGTCGTCGAGTTTAAGACGAAAAGTTGTACTAAGCTGATGAATAGAATCAGCTAAGAACAACTATAGTTTCGTCTAAGAAATTGCTTCGCAATTTCATGATATTTGAAATGTATAGTAGTTGGATGAAGGCGCGCGAGCGCTGTAAACAATATCAGGAGGAAAATTAAATGGCAGTAAACAGAGTTCCCGTTTTGAAAAGATGTAGAGCACTTGGTTTGGAACCCGGATTTTTAGGTTATGACAAGAAGTCTAACAGAACCAATTCAAGATCAGGTAAGAAAGTAAGTGAATATGGTCTTCAGTTAAGAGAAAAACAGAAAGCTAAATTTATTTATGGAGTACTTGAAAAACCTTTCAGAAATTACTACAAGAAAGCTGATAGAATGAAAGGTCTGACAGGTGAAAACCTGATGATTATGCTTGAAACCAGACTGGATAGTGTTATTTTCAGAATGGGCTTCGCTAGAACCAGAAGAGAAGCAAGACAGGTAGTAGGACACAAGCATGTTTTAGTAAACGGCAAGCAGGTTAATATTCCTTCATACCTGATTAAGGCAGGGGATGTAATCGAAATCAGAGAAAAATCCAAATCCTTACAGAGATACAAGGACATTTTAGAAGTAACAGCAGGAAGATTGGTTCCTGAATGGATGGAAGTGGATCAGGAAGCTTTTAAAGGAACAATTAAAAACCTTCCTACCAGAGATATAATTGATGTTCCTGTAAATGAGATGCTTATCGTCGAATTATATTCTAAGTAGGCATAGACGTTACTCGTATTGTTCGTAAAGGAGGGTATTTGCAGTGTTTGATTTTGAAAGACCAAATATTGAGGTAGCAGAAATCTCTGAAGATAAGAAATACGGCAAGTTTGTCGTAGAGCCACTTGAAAGAGGTTATGGAATTACACTGGGCAATTCGCTTAGAAGAATTATGCTTTCTTCATTACCGGGTGCAGCTGTAAGTCAGGTTAAGATTGAAGGCGTTTTACATGAATTCTGTTCCATTAAAGGTGTTAAAGAAGATGTAACAGAAATTATCATGAACATTAAGAGCCTTGCAATCAGAAACAACAGTGATACAAGCGAACCCAAAACAGCCTATATTGAGTTTGAGGGGGAAGGTGTTGTTAAAGCATCTGACATTCAGTGCGATCAGGATATTGAAATTTTGAATCCGGATTTAACCATTGCCACATTAAGTGGAAAGAATACCAAGCTTTACATGGAATTAACCATTACCAAGGGAAGAGGCTATGTAAGTGCTGACAAGAATAAAAGCGATGATTTACCAATTGGTGTTATCGCAATAGACTCTATCTATACACCTGTTGAGAGAGTCAACGTGACTGTAGAAAACACCCGTGTTGGTCAAATCACAGATTTTGACAAATTAACACTGGATGTTCATACAAACGGTACACTGGTTCCTGATGAAGCTGTTAGTTTAGCGGCAAAGGTTCTGAGTGAACATTTAAGTCTTTTCATCGATTTATCCGAAAATGCCAAAACCGCAGAGATTATGGTAGAAAAAGAAGAAGATGAGAAGGAAAAAGTTTTGGAAATGAGCATTGACGAGTTAGAATTATCAGTGCGTTCCTATAACTGCTTAAAGAGAGCCGGCATCAATACAGTTGAAGAGTTAACCAATAAAACATCTGAAGATATGATGAAGGTTCGTAACTTAGGCCGTAAATCATTAGAAGAAGTTTTAGCTAAATTAAAAGAATTAGGATTACAGTTGAATCCAAGTGATGAAGCTTAATTCTACGCAAAGTGATTGTGTGAAACGCAGGGCGGTAAATCCGACGAGTACGTCTTACGTTCTCATATATGGGTAATTACGTTCGGTAAGTAAGTCCAATGAGCGTGGCCGGATGTACCATGAGAAAGGAGCCAAACATGGCAAAATACAGAAAACTTGGGAAAACATCTTCCCAGAGAAAAGCATTACTTAGAAATCAGGTAACAGCTCTTATTTATAAGGGTAAAATTGTTACAACTCTTGCAAGAGCAAAAGAAGTTCAGAAGATTGCTGACGGACTGATTGCAATGGGCGTTAAGGAAAAGGATAACTTTGAAACAGTTAAAGTTTCTGTAAAAGTTCCCCTTAAGGACAAAAACGGCAAGAGAATTAAAGAAGAAGTAGACGGCAAGAAAGTTACCAAATTCGAAACTGTTGAAAAAGAAATTAAGAAAGATATGCCTACCAGAATGCATGCAAGACGTCAGATGATGAAAGTTTTGTATCCCGTTGTAGAAGTTCCTACAACCAATGCAGGAAAAAAGAAAGGCACCAAAGAAATCGATTTAGCAGCTAAGTTATTCGATGAATATGGTACTAAGTATGCAAACCGTAACGGTGGTTATACCAGAGTCATTAAGATTGGTCAACGTAAAGGTGACGGAGCAATGGAAGTTGTACTTGAATTAGTATAAAACCAAATTTAAAAGGAGCTGATTTGAATCAGCTCCTTTTTTGTGTGTAAAATCGACCTCTAAATGGTGTAGAAATAACAAGGAAAAATAGACAATTGACTGGGAATGGGGTATAAATATAGTAGGGAATAATAATGAAAGGTGGAGTTACAAATGAAAATGATGTTAAA
>CAZNAP010000154.1:2903-4718 GCA_964571145.1 uncultured Lachnospiraceae bacterium
GGACAACAACGTTATTTGACCTCTGTCTTAAATAATGAGGGCGAAAGAATTATTGGTACCAGAGCCAATGATAAGATTATTGAAAAAGTGATGACCAATGGAGAAAACTACTTTGCAACCGATATTGAAGTAGTAGGACAGTCATTTTATGGATATTATGCACCGTTAAAGGATACAGCTACAGGTAAAACGGTCGGTATGTTATTTGCTGGTATGCCGAAAGCGCAGGCACAGGCTCAAATCAATATTATTAGAGCAATTATTATTGCAATGTTGGTTGTATGTGCTGCAATTTTCTGCTTTATTATTGGCAAGATGGTTTTAGGCTTAAGTAAATGTGTTAATACATTAGATAGTGTGGCAAAAGGTCAGCTAAACAACGAAATAGATCAGAAATTATTAAAGCAAAAAGATGAAATCGGTGTTATGGCGAAGGCAGTTATGAAATTACAGGAAGACTTTGTGATTATTATTTCAGCCATGAAGAAGCAAAGTGGCCAGTTGGTGGATACATCAGATTACTTACAGGAAAAGACGAATAAAACAGAGAATCATGTACGTCAGGTGGAAAGAGCAGTCGATGATATCACGATGGGAGCAGGAAGCCAGGCAGAAGAGACTCAGAATGCAACAGAAAATATTATTCTCATGGGGAATATGATTGGTGAAACTGCCGGTGAAATCGAAGGACTGACGCAAAATGCAGAGTCCATTAAAAACAGAGGGCAGATTGCTGAAGATGCTTTGAAAGAATTACAGGATATAAATGAGAAAGCAAAAGAATCAATTAATATAATTTATGATCAGACCAACACAACCAATGACTCTGCTCAAAAAATCAGAGAAGCAACGGGAATTATATCAGAAATAGCTGATGAAACGAATTTACTTTCTCTTAATGCTTCTATTGAAGCAGCGCGTGCTGGCGAACAGGGACGTGGATTTGCTGTTGTAGCAGCACAGATTCAAAAGCTGGCAGAACAGTCCAATGAATCAGCCAGACAAATAGAAAGCATTATTTTATCCTTAATTGATGATTCTGAAAAAGCAGTTAATACCATGAATGAAGTAACAGAAATTATGGATCAGCAAAGCCGTCAGGTTTTGGATACAGATGCACAGGTAAGTGCAGTTTTAGAAGAGGTAGAACAGGCAATTACAGCCATTGGAACTGTAGCTGAAAAAATGGAGAAGATTAATGAAACGAGAGGTAGTGTGGTCGATATCGTTCAAAATCTTTCTGCTATAGCGCAGGAGAATGCCGCAAGTACCCAAGAGACAGCTGCTTCTGTTACAGAAGTGAGCAATATCATCGGAGATATCGCCGAAAATGCTAAGAATTTACGCACAATATCAGAACATATGGAATCCAGTATGGCTAAATTCCAAATAAGGTGAAATTGAAATAGGGGACGGGGGTTATGTTTCATTATATGAAACATAACCCCCGTCCCCTTGTGTTCATGATTCCGAACATAAATTGTTAAAATATGTCAATAACTTATGAAAATGTCACTTTTTAATAACGACATTAACTTGTGAAAATGTCACTTCTTATTGGCTGGCTGAATTGTACTTAGAACTTCATAACCATCAAGGATATATGAACAGCAAGCTGTCCTGGATGGTTATTAAGCTTCTAAGTTTTTGGTAATCAAGCCAATTAAGAAGCAGACTGCTGTTTTTCAAAAAACAGCTCATAGAGAAACTGTAGGGACAGATTGAAGTCTTCTGCCCACCATATTTTTTCCACTCGTCAGTACTATGAATGAGATGTGGAGTGACTGTTTTGATTGCTTTCTTTGTTACACTAGT
>CAZNAP010000155.1:0-4711 GCA_964571145.1 uncultured Lachnospiraceae bacterium
AAAGGCACTCCTGCTTCGGCTTCTGCATCATATCTTCAACAGATCAAGAAATGGGATACGGTGATTCGGTTCGAACCATGCTGCAGATGGAAGAATCGCTCTGTGGTAAAATCACACAGCTGATATCTATCTGCCACAATATCATCACCCGCTCCCCTCTCCGTAATGCTGTATGGCATCTTGGTTGTATCGATGACTAACTTATGGTCACTGGAAATCGTTCCCACATAGGCTCCCGTTTCATAAAGCACGTTATTGACATAGTGTTTCCATACCGGGTTAATGCACGGCCCCTGGATGGTAATCTTACACGGACTGTCCTCGTAACTGTCACTTTCAATTTCCACTGAATTGTAAGAGATGTCTGAATACGCATAATCATAAGTGTAGGGATAAATCTTACCGCCAATCGAAAGCGTATTACTGTATTTGTTTACACTCTTATAAAACAGGCCTTGTGCTATGAATGAAATGTCCGAAATCAGTGCAGCTCCACCATGCGAAAGTTCCTCTTTTCCTAAAGATGCAACTCGCACCGGAACACGAAACACTTCATCCGGCTGATACACAAGTGTTAAGGGAGTCGACCGGATAAACCGGGCAAACTCACTGTAAGTCTCGTATGGCTTTTCCCCTGCAAATAGTATCTTCCCTTCAATCTTTCCCTGTGAGAGAATCTCCTCCAAAGGATAAAAGTCACGTCCTATCTGTTCATATTGGGTGGCATCATCAAAACCGAACCCTTTTATATCATGAAAGAAGGAGTCCTTCCTGTTAATGTCGAAACTCCCACCCTGTCCGTTTATCAATCTGAATTTTCTCATTACACATACGCCTTTCCGAGTTGCCTATTGATTCCATCAGACAACTCTCCTACAAGGACACCGGAATCCAGAACAATCTTACTTTCAGCCATACGAGGAAGATATCTTGTGATAGCATCACTCATGGCATCCAGTTTTGTATTTCCTTCTGATGAACCTTCAACATCCGTGACTGACTGCATGCCATTTGTCATTGGTGTCAGCGCATTTCCAAGTGCTGTCATTGGTGCTTTTAGGTTATGCAAATTGTCAGTGATACCTTTTCCCAAGAGGTCAATCATATCCGGCATATACGTGTGGAAATCAGACAATGGTCCTTTTTCCGGTTCTGAGAAATGCAGATAGTCCCAAATGGTCGATGCCACATTTTTCACGGAATTTACCAGACTGCTAATCTTGGAAGTAATACCGGATATCAAGTTTCCAATGATGTCCTTACCCCAACTAAAGGCATTGGATACAATGTTGGAAAATACATTCCTTACAGCATCAAAAACTCCCGACAAGGCATTTCTGATATTGCCCACTGCACTGCTCACACCAGATACAATGCTATTAAAGGCATTCGAGAATCCACTCTGCAACTGCGATAATCCATTCTGTGCATTGGAAATCATGTTAGAGAAAAATCCACGCACGTTTTCCAAAAGACCGGACAGGACATTACCCATCAAGTTACGCACAAAATTCAGCCCCGCATCAAAGGTACTTTTTACATTATCCCAAAGGTTAGATGCAAGGTTCTTTACTCCCTCACTGAAATTGGAAACCACATCTTTTATACCAGAAGTAATATTGCTTACGGTATCCTTGATGTGGTTCCACAGATTGGATGTGTTCTCCTTTATAGAACTCCAAGCATTCGATACTGTTTCCTTTACGGATGCAGATGCTTTGGATACTCCATCTTTGATGGAACTCCATGCAGAACTGATGTTGTCCTTCATGTTATTCCATGCTTCGGAAGTATTGGACTTAATACTGCTCCACGCTTCCGACACGTTGGACTTCAGATTGGAAAGAGCCGTGCTTGTGCCGGATTTGATATTCTCCCAAGCACTGCTAACCCCCTGCTTTACGTTGTTCCACGTTTCCGTGGTACTTGCCTTAATGTTGCTCCAACTATCTTTCACAAATCCCGTCACAGCACTGGCTGCGGAACTGACACCGCTTTTGATACCCTCCCATGCACTGCTGATTCCATTTTTGATACCTTCCCATGCTTTGGAAGTAAAATCCTTGATGCCTTCCCATGCTTTGGAGCAGATGTCCTTGATGCCATCCCATAAGTTCAGCCAAAACTCACGGAAACCTTCACAGTTATCCCATAAGAGTTTAAAAAATCCTGCTACCGGATTTACCAGGAACAGGAATAATGACTGCCAGTTATTCTTTATAAAATCAATAACACCTGAGAAGATAGACTTGATACCTTCCCAAATGGTAACAAAGAAATCTTTAATCCCCTGCCATAAATTAATCCAGAACTCTCGGAATCCCTCGCAGTTATTCCATAAAGTTATAAAAATGGCAATAAGTGCAGCCACTGCTGCAATTACAAGTCCAATAGGGTTTTCTGCAAATACAGCATTTAATGCGGCAAAGGCTGTTTTCACTGCACCAAATGCCGTTGCCAGTTTCGGAACTATTGTCATAATGGTTCCTATTGCACTGATTACTTTTCCCACAACAACCAGGACGGGACCGGCCGCCGCTACGATTCCACCAATCACAAGTATTGCTTTCTGCACTTCCGGACTTAAGTTTCCAAAGGCATCTACCACTTTAGTAATGTGTTCCACAAACTGTGTCAGAAACGGGATTACATGATCTGCCAATTTGATGGCAAGTGACTCTAACGCTCCACCTAGTTGCTCCAGTTTGCTTTGAAGGTTGTCCTGCATTACTGCTGCCGTTTCTCCGGCAATACCCGTGCAGTCGTTCATGGACTGAGACAACGCATCATATTCTTCCTGTGTCATGTTGAGGAGTGACAACAGACCAGACATACATACCTTCCTTGCCTGCAAGTGCTGTCGCATAGTAAGCCTTCTGGTCATCAGTAAGACCGGAGAAACTTCCACGCATCATATCCACGATTTCATTTAAGGATTTGAAACTTCCATCATTATTGGTAATCACAATCCCTAAATCGGACATGGCACTTGCAATCGTATCCGTAGGCTTTGTCATATTGGTAAGCACGGTTCGAAGAGCAGTACCTGCCTGTGAACCTTTAATACCGGACATGGACATAGCGGATAAAGCCGTAGTCACATCTTCAATAGAAAGACCCATTGACTGTGCTAATGGTGCCACATATTTATAAGACTCACCCAAATCAGTAATCCCGATAGTACCGGAGTTAGCCGCCTGTGTTAAAAGGTCTGCTACTCTTGCAGAGTCTCTTGCTTCTAAACCAAATCCGGTAATGGCATCGGCTACAATGGTTGCAACTGAACCCAAGTTTTCACCGGATGCAGCTGTGGCATCCAGGACTCCTGCCATACCTTCAATAATCTGTGTGGTAGACCATCCTGCTTTTGCCATCTCCGTCATAGCTTCTGCTACTTCTCCGGAAGAAAAGGCTGTGGTGGCTCCAAGGTCAATGGCTGTATTTCTTAAAGCCTCAAATTCCGCTCCTGTTGCACCCGTGATAGCCTGTACACTGGACATGGCTTTTTCAAAATCGGTCGCAACCTTAAGTCCGGCTACACCAATACCCGTAACCGTTGCAGAAATCGGCATAAGAGAACTGCCTACATTGGATATGGAATTTCCAAGGGACTGTAGGTTACTTCCTGCCAGTCCTATCTTCTGAATAGCAACGGAAGACTGATTTGCTTGGTTTTCCAAGTTTTTTAGTTTCTGCTCTGTATCGATAATCTCCCTTTTTAGGGCATCATACTGATTTTGTGTAATATCTCCTCGTGCCAGTGCTTCATTTGCCTGCTGTGCTGCATTCTTCAAGGTCTCCAGTCTCTCTTTAGTTTCCCTTACAGCGTCACCAAGCAATCTGTGTTTCTGTGCTAACAATTCCGTGTTACCGGGATCTAATTTAAGAAGTTTATTTATATCTCTAAGATTTCCCTGGGTCGTAGAAAGTGACCTATCTACATCTTTTAGTGCCGCAGTCAACTTGGAGGTATCTCCGCCAATCTCAACTGTGATGCCTTGTATTCTTTTTGACGCCACTCTCCTCACCTCCATTTTATGGCGATAAAAAAGGAGCCCTTTTCAGACTCCATGAAAAAAGCACCTGCCGTAGCAAGTGCTTATATAATCAATATTTTATTTAGTTCGTGAAACTGAAATTTGTACCTCTATTTGCTATATCTTATTTCTTCCATAACCCATGTAAATTGCAGTACTCATAGGCTGCCACAAATTCTTCTCCATCCGCAAGTTTAAACTCTGCTCTTGGTTTATCTGTATATTCTAATTTCACTTTCTGACTACCTCTTGTTGTTTCAATAGCAATCCACTGAATATAATGTGCTTCTACCATTGGATGTTCTACTTCACCAACTTCAACAGTCACCTTGTCTCCATCCACTATTACAACAGGTACATGCTTCTCATGCGCTCCCTCACTGGTTCCCGGTACAATCTCTGTCATCTTCTGACCACAGCACATAACCGGAACACCCGACTCCTTCACATATTCAATGATATTTCCACAATGCTCACAAATATAATATTTCATATAACAAACCTCCCTATTAATAATTCTCTTTACGTACTTCTAAATATGCCTTTGGATGATTACATATGCCATAAAAATATTATACCATATATCTTTATGAAGTCAAGAAAAACTGTGATAACAAAATCACAGTCTTCTTTCAAAAACATATTCTATTTTAGAAGATAAGTCTTCTCTAAAA
>CAZNAP010000156.1:0-4593 GCA_964571145.1 uncultured Lachnospiraceae bacterium
TATCCTTCATTATGCCTGTAATGTTGCTTCTTGAATCACTTGCTCTAAATAGGCCTTCCACTGTTCGTGAATTGTCTGTATATTAGCCCGTTCACTAATTTTACGTGCGTTCTCACCTAATTTAGCAGCCAGCTCCGGATTTTCAATCAACTGATTAATACTATCCGCTAAGGCCTGCTCATCCCCCACAGGAATCAACAAACCATTTTCACCATGTGTGATGACCGACCTTGGTCCTCCTGGTGGACAATCAGTTGCCACAACCGGCAAACCTAAAGCCATTGCCTCCAACATCGCATTAGGCAACCCCTCATAATTTGAAGAAAAAGCACAAACCTCACCCTTGGGCAATTCCTGCTCCAAATTATCACACTGACCCATTAATGAAACATAGGGTCGGAGGTTATGTTTCAAAATGATTTGCAGCAGTTCTTCCCAGGTACCATCATGGGAATCGCCGCCATATATCTTCAAGTCGTAATCAGGATGTTTCTCATGTACTTTAGAGAAAGCACGTATGAGCATAGCTTGATTCTTAAAATCTTTAATTCTTCCGGAATGCACTATTGTTTTCGTCTTGGTTTCGACCTTTGGTGCATGAATATATTTATCGCTAATCGGATTAAGAATCACCGTTGCATTCGGTTTAATATATTTTAGGAAATAATCTCTCTGTGCTTCTGTTTGAAACACACTGCCATCAGCACGTCCATACAGTAACGGAATCAGAATCTTGTCTATAGGCTTATCGTAATTACCAACCGGATTATTTCGCACTGCGATAACGGTTGGTATTTTATTCTTTTTAACTGCCAATAAGGTTCTGTAGATTGCATTATGTGCAAATGCAATTACCACATCAGGCTGTTCCTGCTCAATTAGGTCTTGCAGGTATTTCATACGAAGTAATATTTTCGTAAATCGATTCTTTCCTTCATCTTCCGGGCGCAAACCGACATGAATACGACGCACTTGTTTCTCCAGTGTGAATTCCTGTTCACCCTGCCACTGTGTAGCCACGACTACTTCATAGTTTTCTGTTGCAAATTGATTGGCCAGATTCGTTACAACACGTTCTGCACCGCCCAGCTCCAGGCAATTCAAATGAAACATAATTTTATGCATAAGTATTCTCCGTCCAGTGAAACCCGGCATAAAATATGCCGCTATATTGCTTATGGTATTGTACCACATTCTGTTAAGTCAAGCAAAATTATTTGCTTACGTCTGCTTATGTCTGATACCTATATCTGATCCGCTACCAACTTTATAAACTGTTGTACATAGTTTTCATATCCAAAATAATCAGCTCGATTCTGTGCTGCCTGTTGATACTGTCGGAATTGTTCCTCATCTGTCAGCAATGTAATGACAACTTGTGCCATATCGGATTCTGAAGCCGTTATCTCGGTACTTAAATCTTTATTTGCATCCATAACAGGTACCAGTATGCCGTAATCACCCCACATAATCTGTTTCTGTTGTGTGCTGTCGCTTGCATTACAGCCCTCCAACAAGATTTCTCTGGGACCTGTCAAGCAATCTGTACTGACGGCCGGTAATCCCAGCGCCATGCCTTCTACTAAGGCATTTGGAAAGCCCTCGACAGAAGAGGTCAAAAGATACACTGCACTTTTACGTAAATAGCAATAAGGTTCTTTTTGCATTCCCGCAAAATATACCTGTTCGGAAATCCCCAGTTCTTCAGCCAACTTACGATATTCTCGAAAATCACCTGCGCCAAGGATTGCCAGTCTGGTATCCTGTAACTTCTGATGCACTTCATGAAACACCTTCAACATGTGCCAAAAACCCTTCACATCATCCTCTCTGCCCATAGAAATTAAACAGCGAACCTGGCTGCAATCCCACGGAAAATCAGGTTCATGGTTTAAGGAAGTTTCTTTCATCTGCACTATATCATACGGATTATAGAGAGTGGTTGTTTGATCTGTGTGGAAGTTGGTTCTAAGCTGTTCTTCGATTACTTTAGAACAGCATATAATCAAATCAGCCTTCTTAACAAACAATTTCATTTTAGAAGTTTCTTCCAGGTCTCCATAGCTACGCAATCCCAGCCAAACTTTTGTTTCTTTTGTTTTGGACAATGCGTTTACAAGATTCGCTGTTAACCCCAGACTATAAGCAACCTTTGGCTGCAGTTGCTTCTTGATAGAACGTAGTTTGATACTTCTGCGAAGCATTGTCAGAAGTTTGCGTATCGTTCCTTTTTGAACCCCCAACTGAAGGTCTATAATATTAAGGCCTTCTACATCATAGTCTATATCAGCGGAATCAAAAATAACAATCGTTATGTCAAAGTAAGGTTCCAGTAGTCTTGCTGTAGTCACGCATACTCTTTCAAAACCACCTTGGTGAAGCATAGGGACAATGAGCATCAGTTTGTCTTTCATCTCTTTAATCCCTCCACACTTCCAGTTTCATAGAACTTCATCATTTTCAGTGCCTGTGCATTAACATCAAATCCTTTATCTTTTACCAACCAAGTGTTATTCATTCTATCGTATTGGCAAGTCTGCACTATATAATCTGCCCACATTTTGGGTTCTGCAGTAATCGGGAGCGTATGCACCAAATCAGAAAAAACAGCTTCTTTCGTCAAGGTGTCAGACATAACTGTCCGTAAGCCACTGGCTTGCGCTTCCACAACAGTTCCCGGCAATCCCTCGAAACGAGATGGAAAAACAAAATAGTCAAATACTTGGTAATAGTTCCAAATATCTGCATGATTTCCCAAAAACAGAACCTTATCATCCAGCTTCAATTCTTTTACCTTATCTTTAATGGCCTGCATGCCATCACCTTCGCCAATTAAAAGCAAAACAGGTTCCTGTTCGTCGATTTTATTCTCTGAAAGTCTTTGGAAAATGTCTATTAGATATTCATGATTTTTGGCATAGTGAAAACGTCCCACATGGCCAATAACAAATTTATCTTCTAAACAAAGGTCTTTCCGCAGATTCCTGCGAATCTCCTCGTTAAATGCGAACTTCTCTGCATCGATTGCATTGGGAATAAAAATAGCCAGTTCTTTTGCTGCTTTTTCTCCATATACCGAAATGGCCGCTATTTCCGAACAGGTAAATAAATAATCTGCCTTTTTCCAAAGATTTTTTCTAAGGAACCTGGTTATATTGCCTTTGATTCCCTGATCTACGCCTGCACTTCTGGCGTGAGCAATTGTAATAGGTATTCCTTCCTTCTTCGCTATTGGCAAGTAAATTGAGGCAGTACTGGTCATATGTCCCTGTACTGCTTTAAACTCATGATGCTTCTTAAAAAAGGCTTTTATCGCTTTTCGATAGGAAAAAATGTTGTATAACTTAAAACGGGGAACACGATAAATCCGTCCTCCCAGTTCTTGTATTTCATGATCAAAAAAACAATTTTCATCCGTATGCACCAGAAAATCAAACTGTACTCTGTCACGATCTATATGCCGATATAAATCCATGGTACGGCTTTCGGCTCCACCCAGATTGGTTTTGCCAAATACATGCAGTATGCGTATCGGTTCTGTCATAAGCTCAGCTCCTTTTCATTAGCATTGCAAGCTGTGAAAGCAAATGTTTTCCCTTGGCCATCCAGTATTCTTTACTTCTTCCAAAGGCATTTCTGTTTACAGGCTCTTGTGCCAAGTAATCGCTAAATGATATCCACTGTACATTTGTATTTTTGAAATAGTTTTCGTATTTTGGCATATCAACATCTGAAATAGTACCCGTATGAACAACTAAAGTTGAAAAGCCATCTTTTTGCTCTAAAGTCTTCTTTAACCTAAAGGATATGGGATAGAAAATCAAGCCTTTCCAAGAGTATGGCTTGTCTCCAAAGCCGTCCGTTAGCCCTCGAAAGCCAGCTTCTTTTAATGCCTTCAACGTATTAACATCATAGGAATGCGCTGGTGCCATAAACAGATCCGTTATAATTCCCTTTTCTGAAAGAATTTTCTTGCCTGTTGTAATCATTTCGACCTGCTGTACATAAGGTATACCTGCAAATTCCGAAAAATTATTAAGGGGAAATAAACCTCCCTTTTTTGTAGAATATGTATGGCGATATCCATGCATAGCAATAGCCCACCCGTCTTTCTGAAGTTGCTTCACGTAGCTCCAAAATTCAGGATGAGTTATGTCTTCCGTACCTTTTAAGTTGTCATCACGATTATCCGGCACTATTCCAATTAATGGCTTTATTCCATACTTGTCTAAGAGAGTTTTAAACGTCTGAAAACGCTCCCAGTCCATATCCGGGGTGATGTCGTCTAATCTCACTGCTATCTTGATTTTATCATTCATACTGAGTGTCCTGTCATACTGCAACTAACACTTTCACTAACTACAGATTTGCCTTATACCAGTCAATTGCAAGGTTGATACCCTTTTTAAAATCAAATTCAGGATCATAACCAAGCAGGTTTCTTGCTTTGCTGATATCTGCATTGGAATCTTTAATATCGCCTGCACGATCTGGGCCAAAATTAGGTTCGACTTCTTTTCCCAATGCTTTGCACAAATCATAATAAACATCAATCAAATATTCTCTTCCGCCTGCTCCGATATTAAAGGCCTC
>CAZNAP010000157.1:0-3508 GCA_964571145.1 uncultured Lachnospiraceae bacterium
ATAACAAAACTTTGATTATTGACGAGACTTCTCCCATTGCACAACTGTTTTATTAGTTTCTGATTGCAAAAGTAAAGTTGCTATGTTATAATGAGAATCGTGGCAATGATAAAAAATTAACAATCATTTAGGACTAGTGAATAATGCTAGTGAATTACAGCCAGATAAACATTTTTAGTGAAACTTTTTGTAAACAGAACATTTAAAATATAATGGAGGAAAAAAAAGATGGCAAAAAAAGTAGTTTTAGCCGGTGCATGTCGTACAGCAGTCGGAACCATGGGTGGAACACTCTCCACAACTCCCGCTGCAGAGCTCGGAGCAATTGTAATTAAGGAAGCATTAAACAGAGCAGGTGTTGCACCTGAAGCTGTAGATCAAGTTTATATGGGTTGTGTTATCCAAGCGGGTCTTGGACAGAACGTAGCTCGTCAGGCATCAATTAAAGCAGGTTTACCGATTGAAGTACCTGCAGTTACCATGAACGTTGTTTGTGGTTCAGGTCTTAACTGTGTTAACCAGGCTGCACAGATGATTATGGCAGGCGATGCAGACATCGTAGTAGCAGGCGGTATGGAAAATATGTCCATGGCACCCTATGCAGTTCCGCAGGCACGTTTTGGTTATAGAATGAACAACGGCACTTTAGTAGATACCATGATTAAAGATGCTTTATGGGATGCTTTCAATGATTATCACATGATTACAACAGCTGATAACATTTGTAGAGAATGGGGACTTACCAGAGAAGAACTGGATGAATTCGCATTAAAGAGTCAGTTAAAAGCAGAAGCAGCACAGAAGTCCGGTGCTTTCGACGCAGAAATTGTTCCTGTAATGGTTAAGAAGAAAAAAGAAATGATTGAGTTCAAAGTAGATGAAGGCCCTCGTGCCGGTTCTACAATAGAAGGTCTTGCAAAACTTCGTCCTATTAATCCTGACGGATTTGTAACAGCAGGTAATGCTTCCGGTATTAATGACGGTGCAGCAGCAGTTGTTGTTATGAGTGAAGAAAAAGCGAAAGAATTAGGCATTAAGCCTATGGCTACTTTTGTAGCAGGCGCTCTTGCAGGTGTCAGACCCGAAGTGATGGGTATTGGTCCTGTTGCTTCTACTAAGAAGGTTATGGCTAAGACAGGCATGAAGATTGAAGACTTTGATATTATCGAAGCAAATGAAGCCTTTGCAGCACAGTCCGTTGCTGTAGGCAAAGATTTAGGAATTGATGTGGATAAACAACTGAATCCTAATGGTGGTGCAATTGCAATCGGCCACCCGGTTGGAGCTTCAGGATGTCGTATCCTGGTAACACTGCTTCATGAGATGCAGGCAAGAGGCGCTAAGACAGGTCTTGCAACCCTTTGCATCGGCGGTGGTATGGGCTGCTCCACAGTTGTTAAAATTGAAGATTAATCATAACGTAATACACAATAAGCAGACTTGATTTTAAGTCTGCTTATTGGAGCGTATAGACGAAGTTACTAATTCACCCAAAAAGGAGTAAAGCACATGGAATTTATTGTATACGAGCAAAACGGTGCCGTTGGCACAATCACCATCAATCGTGAAAAAGCATTAAATGCTTTGAATTCAACAGTTTTAGATGAACTGAATCAAACACTGGATGCAGTTAATTTAAATGAAGTAAGATGCCTGATTTTAACAGGTGCAGGACAGAAGTCCTTTGTAGCAGGTGCAGATATTGGCGAAATGAGCACATTAACCAAAGCAGAAGGCGAAGCTTTCGGCAAGAAAGGAAACGATGTTTTCCGTAAATTAGAAACATTCTCCCTTCCTGTAATTGCTACAATTAATGGATTCGCTCTTGGTGGCGGATGTGAAATTGCTATGAGCTGTGATATCAGAATTTGTTCTGACAATGCAGTATTTGGACAACCTGAAGTAGGACTTGGAATCACTCCCGGCTTTGGCGGAACACAGAGACTTGCTCGTCTGGTAGGCGCAGGTATGGCTAAACAGATGATTTATACAGCAAGAAACATCAAAGCAGATGAAGCATTCAGAATCGGACTTGTAAATGCTGTTTATACACAGGAAGAACTTCTCCCCGCAGCACAGAAAATGGCAGCAGGTATTGCTAAAAATGCACCTATTGCAGTTCGCAACTGTAAGAAGGCAATTAACGACGGTTTAGATGCTGATATGGATCAGGCAATTGTAATCGAAGAAAAGCTTTTTGGTGATTGCTTCGAAACAGAGGACCAGAAATATGGAATGGCATTTTTCCTTGACAAAAACAAAGAAAAAGTAAAAGAACCTTTCCAGAATAAGTAGAAATAATAAAAAAACCAAAATATAGCAACTAATATTAATTTTATAGGAGGAAGAAAGATGATAGTAGGAATTATCGGTGCAGGAACAATGGGTTCAGGAATCGCACAGGCTTTCGCAATGACAGACGGTTATGAAGTACGTCTTTGCGATATCAAAACAGAATATGCAGAAGGTGGTTTGGCTAAAATCCAGAAGAACATGAATTTCCTGGTTAGCAAAGAAAAAATCACACAGGATAAGGCTAATGAAATCCTTGGCAGAATTAAAACAGGTTTAAATGATATTTGTTCAGATTGTGACTTAGTAGTAGAAGTTGCATTAGAGAAAATGGAAATTAAACAGAGCATTTTCAAAGGCTTAATGGATATTTGCAAGAAGGATTGTATGTTTGCTTCCAATACATCCTCTTTATCTATCACCAAAATCGGCGAAGGCTTAGATCGTCCTATGATTGGTATGCATTTCTTTAACCCTGCTGACAGAATGAAGTTAGTAGAAGTAATCAAAGGTGAAAATACACCGGACGATATGGTAGAGAAAATCAAAGCAATTGCAACAGAAATCGGCAAGACTCCCGTAGAAGTTAAGGAAGCTCCCGGATTTGTTGTAAACAGAATTCTGATTCCTATGATTAATGAAGGAATTAATGTATTTGCAGCAGGTACAGCAAGTGCAGAAGACATTGATGTAGCTATGCAGCTTGGTGCTTCACATCCCATGGGTCCTTTACATTTGGGCGATTTGATTGGACTGGATATCGTTCTTGCAATTATGGAAGTTCTTCATGCTGAAACAGCTGATGACAAGTATGCACCGGCTCCGCTTTTGAAGAAGATGGTTGCTGACGGTAACCTTGGTAAGAAGACAGGAAAAGGATTTTTTGATTATTCAAAGTAAAATGAATAATTATCTAACTAATACAAGTATATGGAGGAATTAAAATCATGGATTTTATGTTAACCAAACAACATGAAATGGCAAGAACTCTTTTTAGAGAGTTTGCTGAAAAAGAAGTAAAGCCTCTTGCACAAGAGGTTGATGAAACAGAAGTGTTCCCCAGAGGCACTGTTGAGAAAATGGCTAAGGCTGGTTTTCTTGGTATTCCTGTACCCAAGGAGTACGGCGGACAGGGTTGTGATCCTTTAACCTACGCTATGTGTGTTGAGGAGCTTTCCAAAGTTTGTGGTACTACAGGCGTTATCGTTTCTGCACA
>CAZNAP010000157.1:3518-4545 GCA_964571145.1 uncultured Lachnospiraceae bacterium
GTGATCCTATTATGACTTATGGTACAGAAGAGCAGAAGCAGAAATATCTGGTTCCACTTGCAAAAGGTGAAAAGCTTGGTGCTTTCGGTTTAACAGAACCCGGTGCAGGTACTGATGCACAGGGACAGCAGACTAAAGCAGTTTTAGATGGCGACGAATGGGTATTAAATGGTTCTAAAATCTTCATTACCAATGGTAAAGAAGCTGATATTTATGTTATTATTGCGGTTACCGGCGTTTCCACAGATGCAAAAGGAAGAAGCAAGAAAATCATTTCATCCTTTATCGTTGAAAAAGGAACACCTGGATTTACGTTTGGTACCAAAGAAAACAAAATGGGTATTCGTGGTTCATCCACTTATGAATTAATCTTTACAGATTGCCGTATTCCTAAGGAAAACTTGTTAGGAGCAGAAGGCAAGGGATTTGGTATCGCTATGCACACGTTGGATGGCGGACGTATTGGTATTGCAGCTCAGGCACTTGGTCTGGCTGAAGGTGCACTTGAAAGAACTATTGCTTATGTTAAAGAAAGAAAACAGTTTGGCAGAGCAATCGGTGCATTCCAGAATACACAGTTCCAGCTTGCAGATATGGCCACTAAGGTAGAAGCAGCTCAGCTCCTTGTTTATAAAGCAGCTATGGCGAAAGCTACACAGAAAGTATATTCATTAGAAGCAGCTAAAGCTAAATTATATGCAGCAGAAGTTGCTATGGAAATTACTACTAAGGCAGTTCAGCTTCATGGTGGTTACGGTTACATCAGAGAATATGATGTTGAACGTATGATGAGAGATGCTAAGATTACTGAAATTTACGAAGGTACTTCTGAAGTACAGCGTATGGTCATCTCCGGTGCACTGCTTAAGTAAGACGGCTAACGAGAAAGAATAAATTATAAGGAGAGAATATACAATGAAAATTGTTGTTTGTATTAAACAGGTACCCGATACCAAGGGTGGCGTTAAATTTAATCCGGATGGTACGCTTGACAGAGCTGCTATGCTTACAATCATGAACCCTGATG
>CAZNAP010000158.1:0-4530 GCA_964571145.1 uncultured Lachnospiraceae bacterium
GTCGGAACAATATTCTGAACGATGGAACGAATATCATTGCTTTCATTTTTAGAAGCTTCTTTTAAATTCTTTAGTTGAACAAAAAACTCGGTTTCGTCAATTTCAATTGGTTTTCCAATGTGAATTAATTTATTGGCTGTATCCTTTAATCCTTCTTCTTCCATAAGGAGCTCCTCAAATAATTTCTCCCCAGGTCGAAGTCCTGTAAACTCTATTTTAATATCCTCATCCACCCGATAACCGGATAAACGAATGAGATTTTTAGCCAATTCCAGTATTTTAACCGGCTTGCCCATATCCAAAACAAAAATTTCTCCGCCTTTTGCATAAGCGCCTGCCTGCAATACCAAAGAAACTGCTTCGGGTATTGTCATGAAATAACGAATAATATCCGGATGCGTAACCGTAACAGGTCCACCAGCCAGTATTTGCTTCTTAAATAACGGAATAACACTTCCGTTACTTCCCAATACGTTTCCAAAACGTACTGCCACAAATTCTGTGTCATAGTGTTTATTAAAAATCTGAATAATCATTTCACAGATTCGTTTGCTGGCTCCCATAATATTGGTGGGATTGACTGCCTTATCTGTGGAAATCATTACAAAGCGTTTTGCACCGTTCATTGCTGCTGCCTGTGCAGTCTTCCAAGTACCAAATACATTGTTTTTCACTGCTTCATTAGGGCTGACTTCCATAAGCGGTACATGCTTATGGGCAGCTGCATGGTACACAATATCCGGTTGATATTCCTCAAATATGCGGTTCATTCGATTGGTATTTCGTACAGAAGCTACCAAAACAACTAGATCCAGTTCCGGATATTGCATTTGCAGTTCCTGCTGTACATCATAAATACTGTTTTCATAGATATCCAAAATAATCAACTGTGCCGGTTGATGTGATGCAATCTGGCGACATAGTTCGCTTCCGATGGAGCCACCACCACCGGTTACCAATACTTTTTGTCCCTGTACATAACTCAAAATTGAATTTAAATCTACCTCGATGGGATCGCGTCCCAGTAAATCCTCAACGCCTACGTCTCTCAGTTTGCTGACGCTGACTTCTCCGTTCACTAACTGATACATACCCGGCAATGCACGAAGCTTACAGCTGGTTTCCTTGCAAATGTCCAAAATCTCCGACATTTCCGTCCGAGTAATGGACGGCATAGCGACAATAATTTCATCTATTCCATAGATGTCGGCACATTCAATAATCTTATCTCTGCCACCAACTACTTTAATTCCCTGAATAAATCTCCCCCATTTTCCGGCATCATCATCGATAATACAACGAATCACCATGGTGGAAAAATTGCTATTCACAATTTCTTTTATAATTAGATTAGCTGCTTCACCTGCACCAATTACCATAACAGAAATACTGTTATTTTTATTCTGCTGTTTGTGTTTCAGGCTTCTGAAAAAGCGATAAGAAAAACGACTGGCAAAAATAAAACTAATCATCAAGAACATATACAGGAAGTAATAACTACTGGGAACTGCCTGTTGTCCTGCTTGTCTGAAGAACTGAATACCCACTGCCTGCAGCAGAGAGGATAGCACGCAAGCTAAAACCAGATTTTGGAGTTCTGTTTCACCTGCAAATGCCCATAAACTGTTATACATACGGAAAAAATACAGAATAATTAATGTAAGCAGAATATTAATTGGCAAAAATTTATTAATAGGGTCAACAAAGTGTCTTGGTACTTGCGAAATTTCAAATCCATATCGGATCAGAATCGCCAAGTAAGCAGACAAAATAACACTGATAATATCATATACAATCAGGCATGTCCTTCTATAAAACAATTTGTAGTTAATGGGTTTGTTCATTTGTTTGCTGCTCCTTGCAATATACAAGTGGTGTAATAACAAGCATTAAAATCAGACCACAGGGATTACTTAAGTGGAAAAGCCATTCTACCATGCCGGCAACTGCTACTGCTGTAATAACAACTAACGGCAGTGCTGCGCAGGAAATTTTCTCTTTATTTCTATTATAGTAAAGCATTGCCTTAATCCAGCTCACGAAACCAAACAGGAGGAAAAGCAATCCAATCGGAATACCATGATCATAAGCCACCTGGAGGTATATATTATGGGCATGAGTCGCTATTTCACCATTTGGCAAAAGTGCTCCCATCTCTGCATGGCCGGTCATATTCAGCTGTTCAATATAAGCTTTATATATATCTGTACGTCCGTTGGTGTAATCACCTTCCGGCAACATGTCTTCGGACTCGTAAACCCCTTCTAATGCTTCTCGTTCACCGGATGTCATCAATACACTCAAATCTTCAGATTCTGTCACTTCTGTATCTTCGACCTGTGTCTCTGCACTATCTGTTTCTCCAGATTCCTCGGCTTGTAATTCTGTGCTATCTGTTTCCTCAGCTTGCAGTTCTGCTGCTTCTGCTTCTTGTGCTGCTTCTGCATCCAACTTTTCTTTTCGTGCTTTTAAAACAGCTTCCTGCGCTTCTTCCAGTGTCACCTTGCCAGTGAAAACATCTTCCATCGTAATGGTTTCTGTATCGGATGGATCAATATCTGCGCCTGTAATATCATGGGTTCTGCGATATTCTGCGATCTCACCGTAAACATCAAAAGTGCCCTCGGGCAAATTAAATATCTTTTCCCCAAATACATCTATAAATCGTCCTACTCGCATGAACTGCATGGAGTCAAGTTTCCTGCCTCGCATTACATCATCCGGATAGCTTTCTATTTCAAACAAAATCGGGTCACTTGCCAGTGCCGGGATTGTACGCTGTGCCGTAAAAGTAACGGGCAGACAAATTACTGTAGCAAGTATCATAAGGCCTACTGCCTTCAGCATATTCAACAGTTTTTCTTTTCCCTTACCAGCTGCCAATATAATCAAAGCAAATACTAAGGTAACTGCCAAAGCTAGGAATCCGGTTCTGGCCATGGTGAAAATCATATAGGAAGATACCACGCCGAATAAAACCAGTTCTTTCCAAATGTCCTTTAACTTCTGACTTTTAGCAAACTTCATTAATAACAACACAATTACTGCACACTCTACCAGTGTGAGGTAGTAAGCAGTCATGGTAACTGTATGGAAAATCATGGGATACCTGGCCGTTTTATAGGTCACATAAGGGCGATGTAACAGCGAATAGCCAACTACATAACCAAAATGTAACACAATACCTCTGCAAATATTGACCAAAAGATTCGTCTTCTTGTCCCACATTCCATAGGTCAAATAGAATAAGGTAAAAGCCACTGCCAGTGTGACAGTCCACCATCTGCCATTACGGAAGATAATAATAGCGGCAAAAAATACTAATAATAATCCCGAGTAGAAAATGTCAGCTTTGCTCAGTTTCTTTTTACAAAGGCCAATAATTGTTCTGATTACAATCAAGCCTAATAAAATAGCAATTATGACGGTGTTTCTGATAATTTGCAGATGCCAGTCAATTTCTGTTTCTTTGATTGTCTGCTCTGCCAGCTTCAACACACTGTTTTGATAATAAAAATATCCACCAATTCCGGCTGCAACCACATAGAGTAGATTGTAAAGGTTAACGATTTCTTTCCACTTAAACATAGCAATCACTGCCAACGCAAACCAAATCATTTCTTTGCGTTCTGCCATTGCATGATGAATGTCATACAGTCCATTCATGTATTCGCAACATGCCACCAAGGCACCTGCAATACAGACAGACTGGAACAAATCGGGTAAATGAGCACCCAAATATTCCGATGTAAAAATCGGCTTCTGTCCATCCCGATTATGATTAATGCCATAAAACAAAATACCGCCCAGCAATAAAATACTAATCAGAAAAACGGTATTGTCTAACACATAAGAACCAAAAGTGCCTGTCAGAATGCACACGATACCAACAACCGTCAAAATGGCTACCAGTGGATTCAGCGTAAACTTAAAAGCACGTTCTACAGTAATCAGTTTATCATTTTTATATAGTTTCCGAACCAATGTGATACACAAAGTAGCCAGTAAAACAGCGATACCACCGAATAAAAGGACTTTTCCTTTGCGAAGCGGAACACTATAGTTATAGTCTGCTACCAGATTCTTACCTTCAACAGGCTGGTTATCATAGTACAATGCCCCTGCATTCGGCTGGTCGGTCATGAGAATTGTCTCGCATCCGAGGGATACCGAGGCATCACTTGCTTCAACGATGCAATGATACATCTTGCCCACTTCCATATCAGCATCCACCAAAACGTCCACGTATCCCGGTAGGTTGGCCGCCTCTATGGCAATTTCTTCCTCTGCAATCATTACCTGTCCTTCATTTAATATGCGGACGGTAAAGCTCTCGCCTTCTGTTGCTTCTCCCAGATACAGGCGCATGCTATCCATATGGTTATATTGGGCTACAAAGCTCTGTAAAACAGTCATGTTCTCATCCACTTGCATGGTGGTTCCGGATTCGACCGAAATGGAGCTTGTAACGGTTTCCTGCCAAATACGAAAAGGCCACAGTGACAAAAGCACTGCTGCCGCTATAATCAA
>CAZNAP010000159.1:0-1508 GCA_964571145.1 uncultured Lachnospiraceae bacterium
CATCCGCTTTCATAATCACAACCCACCGCTCTTTGATTGGGAGTCTTTTATAATCAAATTTTTCTACCGCAATCGGTTCCAATAAGAGACCTATATCAATTAAGCCTTTTTCAATTTGATCCTTCACTAAATCAGCAGGTGCAGTCACAAGATCATAGGTGACTCTTGGATATAGTTTTCTAAATTCTTCAATTACTTTTGCCAAGTATCTGACTGAAGCAAGCTCCCCACATCCTATGGTGATTTTTCCTTCAATCTGATCCTCCTGCTCTACCAACTCCTGCTGCGTTTTATCAACAAGCCGCAAAATTTCTTCAGCCCTTCGTTTGAGCAAAAGCCCTTCGTTTGTCAATGTTATTTTTCTCGTGCCGCGCTCAAATAGCTTTACACCTGTTTCCTCTTCCAGTGCAGCAATCTGGCGACTTAATGTAGGCTGTGTAATATGCAAAGCGTCCGCTGCTTTTGTAATACTTTCCTCACGGACTACTGCAAGAAAGTATTGTATGACACGAATTTCCATCCTATACCCCTTATCATTTTCTACTGCTATATCTTTGCAGGATGCTTATTGTTTACTGCTGTATCTTTACAAGATGCTTATTGTTTATGCATTTTAAGTATACCGGAAACTGTGGCATACAGTAACTCCGGCTCGACCGGCTTAATCAGGCAAGTGGTCATGCCGATTGCAGCAGCCTCTTCTCTTTCTGAATTAAAAGCATCTGCTGTTAATGCTATAATCGGGATTGTTGCCGCATCCGTTCTTTTCAACGCTCTTATTTGGCGCACTTCTTCAATCCCATCCATCACCGGCATCCTCACATCTGTAATAATCATGTCAAAAGAACCAATCTCAGACATGGCAAGAACGTCCTCTTTGGAAGGAATATGGGTATCATTCGTTTCATCCACATCCAGAGTATCTTCTATCGCATCTTCTGTTTCACTCACCTGTATTGTCTCTTGTTGTGTTTCTACAATTTTCTCTTCCTTGCTACATGCTGAAAACAATAAACATAGACAAAACACAGTAAGACATCCTTTTACTTTTCTATTCTTCATTTTTCTCACTCCCATAAGCAAATGGATTATCATTCATCAAGACTATAGGCCTCATAGGATTCTACACTTTGCTTTTATTCACATAGAGTAAACTGATCGGTACAAACAATAGAATAATCGCCCTCTATACCTGATACTAGCTTCTCCTGCGTACCTACATTTTCACCACATACCCAATATGAACCATCTGTTTTGCGAATTACCGTATTGTTTAAATATTTTGGATATATATCGTTAAATTCTGCAATATGATTATATTCTGAATTATATTTTAACTTTCCAGTCCAAGCCATCGCAATATCTTCTTCATTTGGCTGTGGATAACTATCTATAGCTAAATCTGTCCAAACCATTGCAACATCTTCTGCCACCATCGTTGGTTTACTAACAACAAAAAGGTCTGCAACACCGCAATTGCCAGCACTGTTATCCCCCCAAGTCCAAAC
>CAZNAP010000159.1:1608-4501 GCA_964571145.1 uncultured Lachnospiraceae bacterium
GTCATCTCTACCACAACGTGCATAGGCTACATTTTCCATAAGCAAAATGGGTGTTGTTACTGCATAGTTTTCCCCATTTGTATAACGTGTCCAGTCAAATCCTCCATATTGTAGTAAAGCACCTGTCCCTGCGTTTCCCATACCATAAAGTTGGTTATCCTTTGTGAGAAAAATAGTAAATCCTGTTTGTGAATAATCTACATGAATGACATTTTCCGCAATTTTTATCATGTCACTGTAAAATTCATAATCCTGTGTTCCCTGACCTAATTGCCCATATTCATTTCTTCCGCTTCCCCATAATATATTGTTTTCATCAATATAATAGAGATTGGAAGGATTTCCTGTGTTCGAAATATAGTACTCCTTGATATTTAACGAAATATCTAATTGTTCTGAATCCTCTTGTGTCTCCGCCTCAAAGATTGGATTTTTAAATATTGCTTTATTTGGAACTACTGTTACTCCTTCCACAGTATCTGTTGAATCAGATTTTTCTGCAATAAAAGAAATAGTGTCATCATCAACAATTTTAAAGGTGTAAGTATACTTGCCATCAGATGTTGTTGCTATAACCTCATCATCTTGAATTAAGTATGTTCCATAATTCAAATACGATGACAATAAATCATAAGTAAACTGAAATGTCTTATCATGCGTATCAAATGATATGGTTGGTGCATCACTCTGTTCATCTTCTATGGACTCCATTGTATATACGCCATCTGTCACAATAAAAATTAGTTCATTTAAAAGTTTTTTTGTACAGCCCGTACAAAAAAAGATAATGTCATTATACCCAGCAATAATTTTACTCTATAATTTTTTATTATCATTCACTTCTTCAGTCCTTTCATTTTTATTATCATCTTATCACGCAAAAAGCAAATACCGATTTGCGACTATATTCAACCTCCCAGCAAATTAGAATTATCATTTATCCTTATTATCAAATAACCCCCCTATTGCAATAGCAAGACCAACAACTGTCACTGCGATAAAAATGTACATTATTGGCATTAGTCCATACTGTGATATATTCCAGTCAATCTGATTGATAAACGGAAAGTTATTTATTAGTAATTGGCAAAATATTCGGTATGAAAGATAACTTCCTTACCTAGAGTTTTTGCATATTTTATCTCTTTCTTTACTTGCTCGCCAATATACTCATGAAGATTGACTACATAAATAGTATCTGCAAGCTCTATTTTTCTAAAATGCGCCAAATTTAAAGCATTTATTTCATCTTCACTCAGTTGCACTTTATCTTCATTATATACGCACTGTAGCACGCTCATGTCATGTTTTGTTTCTAAAATGAAAGCAATTCTTTTCATCTCATTTTCAAATTTCATGCTTCCACAAAGTGTAACCGTTTTCAATCCTTTCTCCTCCACAAATTCCGACTAACGTAGAATACTATCTTATTACTCATGAATCTCCAGGGGCAACCCGTCTGGCTCCTGAAAGAATGTCATTTTTCCATCAGACTCCATTTGTCTCTTGTAATCGCATACACCTTTGTAATTTCATTTGCTTCATCTTCAAACTCATCTACCTGACGGCATCCCCAAGATATAGCGGCTTTTTCAGAAGGTTCATTTGTGTATTTCATATACGAGAAAATCATTTGAAAAGGAGTATTATGAAATGTCCAATCTCTAACAGCAGATGCAGCTTCTTTTGCATACCCTTTTCTCTGCATATCATGGCGAATATGATAACCTATCTCTGGCTTAATTGTTCCATTGATATTTTGCATGGTCAATCCGCAATCACCAATCAATTCATCTGTTTCTTTCAAAACAACAGCCCAAAGTCCAAAACCGTAAATACTGTATCTTTCAATGTTCTTTGTAATCCAATTTCTTACTCTATTTTCATCAAATGTATAAGGATAATGCTGCATAATGTCAGAATCAGCCAAAACATTATAAAGTGCTAAAAAATCATTTTCGGTCAATTCTCTTAAATATAATCTTTCTGTTTCAAGTTTCATATTAATACCCATTACTTTCTCTCAGCGGGCGCTTTGGGCCTGCAAGCACAAGGTGCGTTTGAAAAATTTATTTTTTATTCTTAAACACGCTTCAATATGCATAATCCAATGTCTGGAAAAAGGCATCTGTATTAACCCACATACATCTTTTCCACACCAATAATCTATCAGCCAATAGGCCTTATCATCCTCGCTCACAACATGCAATGCTTTCAAATTTTCTTTATCTGTATCAGAAATTTTTCGTTTCAAATCCGCAAAGGACAAACCTCTTAATATTTCATCGGTACTATTTTTTACATCTGTAATATATCGATATAATTCCTCCAAATTTAAAGCTTTCGAGAAATCAGAAATCTGCTGTTTTACCAGTTCATTTCCGGTTGTAATGATTGGTGCATTAATCTTCTTTCGGTAATCTCCTAAAAAGAAAATCTGTTCATCCTGATTAATCAGGGTATGTGCCACAATATCCTCAATCCGAAAAATATGCCATATGGAATATGCTATAGTTTTACTATGATATCCGTCAGCACTAATAAATGGAATCGCGTCGAATTCCTCGCGGCTTAAGTCTGCCTTGAACTGATATAAGGTATTTGCTAATTGTTCTCTCAATTCTAAAAGAGTTTTTATCCCATCTTCAAAGGTTACTGATTTCCTTAATTGTGTCTGCATTAGTTTGTTTAAATCCGACCACTCTTTATTCATTTATTTTTTCCTCCGTCTGTATAAATGCCTACTTCATTCAGATACTCTGCAATCATGTATATCGGTACATTTGTCATCCATTCCTCTTTCCGAAAACGGGACATGGAGGAACGTATTGCAACTTTAGGTTCAAATTTTCTACAATATGCCCTTAGACTTTGTGCCTTCAGGTTTTCTTCT
>CAZNAP010000160.1:0-4420 GCA_964571145.1 uncultured Lachnospiraceae bacterium
CGTCTTTATTTACAATTCCAAGCTTACATTGCTTGAATAATAAGCCTTTACAAGTTAAATATTCTTCAAAATCAGCATGTTCATTGGGGCCGATGTGATCCGGCTCCAAGTTCGTGAAAATACCAATCTCAAATGTAAAGCCCTGTGTTCTGAATAGCTTCAGACCCTGCGATGCCACTTCCATTACAACAATGTCACATCCGGCATCAACCATTTCCTTGAAATATTGCTGTAACAAAAAGGATTCCGGTGTTGTGTTGTTCGCCGGAATATGACGTTCCCCAATAATTGTTTCTATGGTACCGACCAATCCTACACGATAACCGGCCTTTTCCAAAATAGACTTGATTAAATAGGTCGTCGTAGTCTTGCCCTTGGTTCCGGTAATTCCAATGACTTTTAGCTGATCAGCGGGGTGTCCAAAATAAGCTGCTGCAATAAATGCCATGGCATATCGGGTATCTTCCACACGAATCACTGTGATATTACAATCTTCCGGAATGTCTACATCCTTTTCCACTACCAATGCTGCTGCTCCGGCTTCTACCGCCTGCATGGCAAAACTGTGTCCGTCCACTTTATAACCACTGATGCAGATAAAAAGACAATTTCTACTTAGTTTTCTCGAATCGCATACTACTTCATCTATCTCTCGATTAATTTCTCCTCTGGTACATTCATAGGTCAATCCTTTGAGTAATTCTTCACACTGAAACATAAACACCTCAAGCCTTCTGCCGTGGACAACTTTCGTTCTCCACAACTTAAATTTTCCTTCTACTAAGATAGCACGAATAGGGAGTTTTTTCAATCCGACAAATGCACCATAGGTACCCCTACTAAATAACTATATAACTAGTCACTCGTGATTCGAACACATTCAAGTAGTATTAACTTTCGGTTATCAAGATATCATGTTGTGAGTTTTGGGCAGTAGAGCTCATTTGGCTCCTGGCATGCCCAAAAGAAGCTGCCAAACGCGTCAATATCACATGCTTTGGGCACAGCGGCTTAAAACAAGCTTGTGCTGCCCACACTTTGAGGGAAACTATGGGCACTATGATAACAAATCATGTCTCTATGCCCAAAAACATTTTGGGCCAAAACTAGCAAGCTGTTTTGAGTATTGGAGGCAAAAATGCGACTATAGCACCCAAAAAAATCTGCGCGTGTTCGAACACCGAGTGACTAAATAACGGGGATTCGATTTCGAATCCCCGCAACTAAACAACCCTGTAATTAATTTATTAAATTCATAACTGACTAATTTAACTCAAACATCGGTATTCGAGCCATGGCAACTGTGGCGACAGAAGTCACTTCCTGAGGTTCTGGCATATGCGCCATTTGCAATGTTGCCGTTACTTCCACGAAAATTCGCACTCTATTCTTGCCTTCCATATTCAGCAAACCGGTTGGTACACTAAATTGATATACCTTACCTGATTCAATATTGTTAACATCTGCTGGTGCCAATGTATCTGCTGCAAGAAGCGGACATAAGCTGGTCACTTCACGCGCTTTCACTTCTACTTCATCCACAACCAATGTTTTCGTACCGGCAGGGTCTTCAATATAGTACTTAACTGACATTGTCTGATTGCCTTCTACCAGATTGACACTTTCTGTGGCAAAGAAAATATCATGTTTTTCTTCTACAAGTCCTTCATTTATATCATCCTCAGCAACCCCATTAGAAAGCCTGTAATCCTTAAGCTTGCTATCATAGGATAGGTAAAGATTATTAATACGTCTGGATGTAAATTCCTTGTTCTCCAAAATGACAACCTTTGGTGCACGAAGACCTGCTTTATAGGCTGCTATCATGGTGTTAACAAACAGTTTAACCTCTCCGTCATTTCCAGGAGTATCAATGTTAGAATGTCCTACACCTGAATAAGTTACATTCCCTTTATTAAAGATGTAATAGTTGTTTCTGACATCATTGGGCGATTTAAAATAAGCATCATTTGTATTTGCGAATTCACTGTTTGCTTCATTTCCGGTATAAGCTTTCTGACCACTTAATGTATACCAAACAACAATATCTGTTTCTCCATCCAAATCATCATCTGCTTCTAAATCAATCTGATAATACTGCTGATGCGTTTTAGCAACATGCATGGTTGTATCAATTTTGTAAGGATACATGGTAATTTGTCCCTGATTTACCTGGCTAACATAATTATTATTATACTGTTGGAGCCCAGTATCCATATTTGCCAACATTGGATATTCGGAGAAACGACCTAGGTTTCCATATGTGATGCCTTGTATCTCCGAAACCCTCTCCTGTCTGTTACTGCCCGGTTTATAGGCGATTTCTTTATTTTCGCTGCTTCCGCTCAGGACTCCGTAACGATCCAACCCTACTTTATCCCTGATTAGGGTATTAAAAGAATATCCCCAGTAGGTTTCATTCAACTTGCCATTATATTTAGCATGTGGTGCATTGATAAATGATGTTGTATCATGTGTAAACAAGATACTTTTTCCGGTTTTAATATAGTCGCGAATCGCTGTCATGGCTCCTGTATCATTAGGCGCTTCTTTATAGCAATCTGCAAATCCAAGGATAATCATATCATACTGTTCAAGATACTTATGATCCAAGTCATATTGTGTCTTATATGTATCTGAATCAATGGACGTAAATTGGACATCAAAATCTGCTACATCTTTAATATATTTATAGAATAAAGAGCTGGTATCCTTCATTGAATCTTCCAAATTCAGAGTATTCCATACAGGTGAATATATCTGTAAAATATTAATTCTTTCTCGCTCGCTCTTTTGAATTACATAATAACCTGATTTACTCGTACGTCTGCTACTGTTTCCGTTCTGAATAACCTCGATATTCCATGGAATAATACCTGCATACTCGTTTGATACCGTTTTACTGAGCATGTAATCTTGTCCTGTGGCTAAGGAATAATGCCCATCTGTAGGATATTGAATCTCACCCACACTGTTATAAATCACAACATCCTCAATTTCTTCCATGGTTTTCGAAAACTTACCATCTGCATTGATATCTATGTATAAATTACAATCAAAGGTGGCTGAATGATCTGCAGCCGCAGTATTGGTCAAACTAAAATTATAATCCAAATGATAGTATCCATCCCCCAACTTGGATAGTTTCACCTGTGCATCCTCTGCATCTCGCGCCAATCCGCTTAGCGTAAGCTGTGGTTTCGACAGATTTAAATACCAGTTGAATAACTGCTGCGTACTATTGCTTACCTGTATCACATTTAATAAATCCGAAGAGGCATTTGGGAAAATACCATTGTCCGGTTCTGTTACATTGACGAAGAAATCATACATATAAGAAGAATTGTCTAAAACTGCTGCATTAGGAGTACGTTTTCGCGTAATCGCATCTACATTCAGTATCTCATCTTCTACTAAAATCGGATATCCTGCGCGTACATAATCTTCTAACTTTTCTCTTGTTTCTGCATTAATATCATTACCGGGAAAACGATAGGTACCATTTGTATCAATCAAATTATTAGCCCTATTTCCATCTACGTAATCTGAATCCAACAGACCGGCAAGTTCGATTCTTGCCTGCACTGTATCACCGACATTGGTATAAACCATTCCATCCATACTGTCATCATTATAGTCTGTATAGAACTTTTGAGTAGCATCATCCCATGTTCGATGCATCAGTCCTGTGTTTAAACCAATATAAATCAAATCATATTTCGCATTTAAATCTTCATTTTTACCTATTAATTCAGCGGTTGTCATTCTTTTAATATTTATTGTAGTTCCAATCTGATCAATTACAGTCTTCTCTTTTGAATCGCCTAATTTATAGATTAACTTACCTTCAATTACTGTCTTACTGGAATCTTGTGGATCTGTTACTGCAATATTGGAACAAGACAAATCATAAGCAGCACAAGGCTGGATTTCCAGTACGTTAATAATTTCCTTATTAGCCTGTACTTTTTTCTTGGCAAAATTGATAATATATCTAATGGTAGTTGCTTCTGATACCGTAGTCGGAATCGGGGTTCTTCCACCATCTGTTTCACGTAATAAATTTTCGTTTTCAATATCAGTTAACACTTCCAGAAAATTATTCTTAATCACATCTGAGCTAAAGTCAAACTGATCCCCAAATGCCAAATTCATGATATTGCTGTCAAAAGGTGCATCATCATCATCCACTCCGGCGGATGTATCATACTGATTTCTGCTGAAATCAAAACAATATTTGTTTTCATTTACAAAATGAATAACCTCCAGATTGACTACAGACGAAACTGTACTAAATAAATCAGCAACAACCGTAGGATAAACACCATTTGTATACTCATCTATCAGTGCTTCTGACAATACTGTTTCATCGCTCGTGCTTGCATAGGCACCATAAAAAGTATCTAAATCATTTAATGTT
>CAZNAP010000161.1:0-4379 GCA_964571145.1 uncultured Lachnospiraceae bacterium
CTCTAGCCAAGCTGAGCCACACCCCGCTGGTTTATCCCTAAATGCATTCACACAACGCAAAATATATTATATGATATGGTACAATTTCTGTCAACCGATTTTTCATACTATTTTATACTAATTTCAAAAATACTGTCTACCATTAAGGCAACCGGTATTTGTTTTTTTAACTATAATATAATTAGAAAAGATCGCTATGAGATCCCATTCTGATTAACGTTAGAATTAAGATTTTTTTGTCAATTTTATATATTAATAACCAATCTGGAGCAAGATGACATTCTCTATATCCAGCATATTTTCCTGAAAGACTATGTTCCTTATATTTTTCTGGCAATGATTGATTATTCTGGAGCAAGGATATAACATTCTCTAATATCTTTATATCACATCCCTTTTTTATTGCGAGCTTATATTCTTTTTTGAATTTACTCGTAAAAACTATCTTAAGCATCCAGCGCCTCCATCAGAGATTTAACATCACTGAAAGGCTCGCTCAACCCGTTACCATTTTCGGCTTCTTCAATAGCTGCAATAGTTTCAGCATTAGGTATTTCCACAATATTGTCCTGACGACACAATAAAAATTCTGCAAAATTCTCTACCGTCTTTTTATTATCTTCTGTCAATAAATGTAATACAGAAACAGTGGATTTAATCGTATCCATTATGCGTCCTCCTTTATTGGTACAAACAGCACATTCCCTATAGTTTAACAAATTCGCAGAAGACCTATTTTATTTCATCTGCGAATCTAAAGATTACCCTATATAGTGTCATTTCTTTCTACACCTTTATTATATACATCTTTCACTTTTTTAGCAATATATAAAGAGTCTTCTACTTCATTATCATAAAAAATTAATCGTAAAATGAGCCTCTCCCTGTCTGTCGATATCCATGATGACATAGGAGGGACGTTTCCCCTCCTGCCTGGGATATGTCAGGCTGCCCGGATTAATGGCAATAAGGCCGTCAGAAGTGTCTACAAGAGGTCTGTGCGTATGTCCGTACATCACAATATCCGCCCCTCTTTCTCTGGCTTCCTGCTTAATAAATTCATTTCCCATCGACACATAATAGTTATGCCCATGGGTCAGCCATACTTTATATTTTCCTATTGTAAACTCCTTTTCTCTGGATAAATCCGAAAAGAAGTCATTATTACCCGACACCATATGCACCGGACATTCGGTGCTTTCTTTCACCAGATATTCGGCACCTTCTATATCTCCACAATGAACCACCATGTCTACCGGCGTCACCTGCTCCAAAACGTGCAGATAGTTTCCATTTTGACGATGGGTATCACTGACAATCAGTATTTTCATACGTTATTTCACCTATCGTTATTTATTTAAATTACAAAAAATCCGATTCAACTCAGTCTTCATTAACTGCAAAGCTTTGCCTCTGTGACTGATTGCATTCTTTTGTTCTTCCGTCAGCTGGCCTGAAGTCATTTGGTATTCCGGCAAGAAGAAAATCGGGTCATATCCGAATCCATTTTCCCCTTTTTCCTCATAGTCAATCAAACCTTCCATGATGCCTTCCCAAGTAAGTAACTGCCCGTCAGGCAACGCAGCTGCAACAGCACAGACGAATCTGCCGGTTCTTTGCTCCCAAGGTACATCTTTCAATCTTTCAATTAAATTTCGATTTTTAATGTGATATGAGGTCTTTTCGCCCATGTATCTGGCTGAATAGATTCCGGGTTCACCATTCAGTGCATCAATCACCAAGCCGGAGTCATCTGCCAGCACAATGGCATCAGGCGCTTTCTTCGCCACTGCTTTGACCTTAATAAGAGCATTTTCCCGAAAAGTAGTGCCGTCCTCACAGATATCTGCTTGAATTCCCGCTTCCTTCATGGAGTATATTTCAACCGGTTCGCCGTCTATTTGCATATCTTCTAATATCATTTTAATTTCATTTAATTTTTCTTCATTGCCTGTGGCAAAAATAATCTTTCTACTCAACTTTATTTTCCTACTTTCTCCTTATTTCCATTTTGCTCTCTTGGTTCCTTATTTTCCAATTTTCTCTTCATATGCGCTCATAATTGCATTATAGATTCCTGTCGCAATTTTATCTTGATATTCTTCCCTGCCAAGCAGTGTGGCTTCCTGCTTGTTACTGATACAGCCGGTTTTAATGACAGCCGCCGGTATGGTAATGTGTAACAATGCATAATCCTCGGCCGTTGCTTCCGCTAAGCCCAATGCTTTGCCCTTCACTGCCGTTACCACCTCACGCTCCAGATAATCAGCCAGTTCAACACCTCCAAAGCCCGGTATAAAATAGTTTCCATTATAAAGTGCCGTGGTTCCGTACAGGCCGGTATCATCATTTGCATCCGTTTGAATTCGAATATACATATCTGCCTTCGTCTCATTTGCCAAACGAATACGATCCTCTTCGCTGGGATTCACATCATCCATTCTGGTATAATATGCCTTGATTCCGGTTTTATCCAGTTTTTCTTTTAATTTTTTTGCAATCTGCAGATTGACTTCCTTCTCCTGTAACTCATCCGCTACATATCCGGCATTTGGTCCACCGCAAGCCGGGTCAATGACCACAATTTGATCATACATTTCTCTGGGGCTTAAAAAACTAATATATAAATCGTTGTTTTCCAAAATTGTACGATATTCAAATATACCATTTAACGCAAATCGCAAGCGAACACCTTCAGGAATGGTTTCGTAAGTGCCTTGCATAATATTATTTCTATTTCCTGAAATGGCATTGGTACTATAAAAAAGGTCTTCAGCTCCTGCTATTTGAACATAGAGTTCTTGATCCATATAATGGTTTTCAATTGCAACATTTTCTGCCTTACACCCTTCCGGTAAAGGAATGCGTAGATAGTTGGTATTCGCTTCCCCGATTACAAAGGTCAGAACATTCTCCTGTTGTTTTGCATTCTGAGCTTCCTCAGTAGCATTATTTTGCACTTCATTTTGCACTTCGTCCTGTGCCACATCCGAAATTGTAATTACTTTACTCTTGGAAGTATATAAAATCAATCCCATAGCTGCCAGGAAAAAAAGCACGCTCCAAATCGTAGCTATATTCATTAAATTGCTTTTTACTTCTGTCTCATACACCTTACTTGTCTCCCAAAACTTACTGTTCTGCTGCTCCTTGCCTTGTTTCTATGCCTGTTTACGCGGCGGTTTAGGCCCCGGGAATTGATAATAATAGGTTTTCATCATTCCGTTATATAACTTTCTGTTTTTAGCAGCTTTCAAGCCCATCACTTCTTCCGCCTGTTCATAGGCTGTGATCATATAAAGTGACCAGTCATCCAATTGCTTGAATCGATCACCAATTGTTTTATACAGAGCCGGAAGATTTTCTTTCTCCTCTAATCGCTCACCATAAGGTGGATTGGTAATAATAAATCCGTATTTTTTTGCATGACTAAGCTGGTCAATTCCTCTTTTTTGAAGATGAATCAGATTCTCTACTCCTGCTAATTTGGCATTTTCTCTGGCAATTGCTACCATGGATTCATCTATATCATAGCCTTGAATATCTGTGTAAGGATCCAGTACAACCTGTTCTCTGGCTTCATCTGATACCTCATACCATTCTTTAGCAGGAATTAAATGCTTCCAGCTTTGTGCCGTAAATTCTCGGTTCATGCCGGGTGCCATATTAGCCGCCATCATTGCTGCTTCAATGACAAACGTACCACTTCCGCAAAAAGGGTCAACTAAAATTCGCTCTCCCTTCCAAGGTGTCAACATAATCAACGCTGCAGCAAGATTCTCTGCAATTGGTGCTTTGGCAGTCAGTTTTCTATATCCTCTTTTATGTAATGATTCTCCGGTAGTATCAAGTGCTACCGTCACTTCATCTTTCATTAAGAAAACGCGAATCGGAAAAGATGCTCCGGTTTCTGCAAACCAGTTTACATGATAAATTTCCTTCAAACGTTCAACCATGGCCTTCTTCATAACTGATTGAATGTCTGACGGACTAAAAAGCTGACTTTTCACACTGGCTGCTTTTGTAATCCAAAATTTTCCATCTGCGGGTATATAATTTTCCCATGGAATATTTTTAGTCCCCTGAAACAAATCTTCATACGTAAGTGCCTTAAAGCTTCCCGTCTTCAGCAAAATTCGTTCTGCTGTCCGCAAGTAAATATTGGCACGACAAACAGCTTCAGCATCACCCAGAAAAGTAACTCTTCCATCTTCTACTAAACTTACATCATATCCTAAATCTGTAATTTCTCGTTTCAAAATAGCTTCCAAGCCGAAATGGCACGGTGCAATCAATTCAAATGTATTCATAATTTGTCATTTCTCCCGCCAATAAGTATATCACAATACCTTTTTTTTGTACATGAAAAGGCACCCGTT
>CAZNAP010000162.1:0-4326 GCA_964571145.1 uncultured Lachnospiraceae bacterium
AATCGCAGCGGATTGGAAGCTATTATTGCGGTCATCGGCAACCGGGTTTGGCGGCGGATTTTTATCAAGGTCAACAATCTTACAGTTGATAGTGGTTTTGGTGGTGCTACCGGGTCCTGAGACAGTAACATAGATTGTCATGGTCTGCTCGGATAAAACGGCGCTGATTCTTGTTTTCTGTGTTGTGGTTTTTCGATGACCGAGAGGGGGTTATAAAAAGGGCGCTACGCAGGCGATTCTGACCTGCGAGTTCAAGTCATGTCTGACTGAAGATTTTGCCCTAAAACATCTATGAAAAAAGGGCTTCCACTTTTTCAAGTGAAAGCCCCCGAAAGGCGCATGGTTACTGGCTTTGTGAGCCAAAAATCATTATTACCTTCCTTTTTTGATGCAGGAAAAGAGACTTGAACTCTCATGGTATTGCTACCACACGGACCTGAACCGTGCGCGTCTGCCAATTCCGCCATTCCTGCGAACAAAGGTTATTTTATCTGTTTTTATGACTTCTGTCAACAGTTTTAGTATGATTTGTAAATTTTTTCTGTATCTCCTTCACGGTACGTTCACCTGTTATATCAAAAAGCGATTTGACGATTTTTAGGATTGCCTTTTTCGTTTCATCATCTATGCCTCTTGCGGCTTCAAAAACATTTTGCAAGCTCTTTTTCCATTCTGCACCAAACTGAAATACATTAGAAGCTTCTGATGCTGACACGACTTCATAGAGCGTATCGACGAAAGCATGTGTTTGCTCTTCCGACATGGATAAAACCCACTCATTCAATGCCGCATCACGTATCTTTCTGCCTTCTGTCATACCCTGTGAGCGAATAAATGCATTACCGTCTATTTTCCAACTATAAGCATTGTGCTGCAAAAGACCAATTCCCTTGCTTTCCACCACTTCATAATCGCTGTGGTCTTCTAATAACATGCCAACAATAGAGGAATGAGGAATATATTTGTGTACGCGGTCTGCTATTTCCTCATAATGACCTTTTTCACGAATTTCAGGACGAAATCCCGGGCCATCATGATTAAAAATCTGCAATATCTTTCTTCTGGCTTCCGGCTTGCAGTTCATAGCTGCATAAACTACCAGATTTCCACCCTTGGAATGGCCGCCGGCATAGAAGTCTCCACCAATATATCCAGCTACACGATCCATATATTCTGCTGCCAGATATTGACTGTGCAGGGGTTTTGAAAATGCCAGATTAAAGTCTTCTTTCCAGCCGATGATATTTGCATCCGTACCGCGATAGGCAATATAGATGTTCTTATCCTCTAAAATATAGGTCATGGCCGAAAACTGAGTTTCCTCGCCTTCATTAATGATATTCACATAATAATTCATTTTCAGGCTGCCAAAGCGCACTGATTTCGCCGCTTCTGTAAATAGAGATGTATTGTCTTCCCGATACCAGTAATTATCCAGAATGATTTCCCAATCCGGACTTTCATATATACTTTTGATACTAACCGGTGAATTGCGTTCTTCCAGTCCAGGCACAAACTTCTCATAATGCAGATAAACCAGCTGAGACAAAACTAAACTGTCCACCTCATTCAGTGGGCGCTCCAGCATACTGTATTTTCCCCAATCTTTTACATAATCAATAATATTACCCATATTAACAACCATTCCTTCCTCAAAATCCTACTTTGATACAAATACAACTAATATATTTACCATACTAATATAACTATCACTCTAATACAAAATTCCGTCATAATACAGTAGTAATAACTGCACTACTCGGCTATAACTGTCCATACCGTCCTCCACGCCGTTTAACGTTAAGGTTGTTTCCAAGAAGGTGTCGGCAGCCGCCTTCACTGTTTCTGTGTCCAATACCGCTTTTTCCTCTACATCTTCCCATGCCTCCTCGGTTAAAAACCGAGTATCTTCGAATACCTGCTGACTAATTTGCGGATGTGCGTAATATATTTCTTCTCCGCCCTCGCCAAGTGCCTGCATGAAATCCCAGTTTAGATAGCCGATTACACTCAGGTAGGCACTATACCGAAACAGCTCATCTTCTGCGTCCACGCAAGCCAAATATCCAATAAAGTTGGCCTCGTCCTCCAAAATAAACCCTTTTAAATGAGACAATTCATGACACATGGTAACCGGCATATTCGTGATATACATTTGTCCGTTATAATTTGCCTCCATGGAAAAGGGGAAATAATAACCCATAATGTATTGCTGGCTGTAGAATCCCGATGCTAAAAGCTCCTTTGGATTTGGATAATACCCCTGCAAATTAGCATACTGCTCTCCCAAACGCTGCATTTGCACTTTTGCCTGTGATTTCAGGTCTCCGTCATAAATAATATACCCTTTTTCATCTCGCTGGAAGCAGGGTGCCAGTGCATTGGCCTGTTCCACCACATAATCACGCAAAATCGTAATTTCTTCCAGTCCATAATTTTCCTGTTGACCTGCACCAATGGAAAAGCGTTCTGTAATAGGCGGGTTTTGATACAAAAGAAAACAGTTCAACGTCATAATCATACAGACAATTCCAAAAATCCAGTAAATAACCAATGCATATTTTCTATACCAACGCTTGCTACTGCTGGAAAGCCTTTTCCTAAAAAGTCCGTACACAATTCCCCAGAAAATCAACACAATCAGTAAGACAACTGCCAAATAAAGCATCCATTCCCCTACGGAAAAGGAAAATAACCCGGTTATTCTTCCATATGTTGCTACCCACAAAGGAAAAACGTGGTTTACATAATACTCGCTAAACGTTTTCCAAATTCGCCCAACTATATTCAGTAAGATTGCCAATCCTAATAATACAGACGGCACTAATAATTTCCACTTTTTCAATTTAAGTTTCTCCACCAATAGTCAATTAATCATTTCACAACTCAAATTTATTCATAACATAGTTCCTACAGTACTATATTAATACAAAGCCTCCTGGTCAAGAGAACTCCTATGAACCCCTTGTTTTCTAAACTTTTATCAGTTAATCAATTTCTGTGGAGTGGCCCGCTCCTCTTCTTATTAATGGGAACACATCTCTATTTTACCATAAAACTTGGTTTTCCACAGAAAAATATACTAAAAGCAATTCGAATGTCCATAACTCCACCTGAAAATAAAGAAGGCGGGAACTTATCGGTCTTTGCCACACTTTCTACCACTTTAGCGGCTACACTTGGAACTGGAAACATTATTGGTGTTTCCACTGCCGTCGCCCTGGGCGGTCCGGGTGCCGTCTTCTGGTGCTGGATTACTGGCATTCTGGGTATGGCTACCGCTTATGCGGAATGCTTCTTAAGTGTCCGCTTTCGCAACCGATTAAGTGACGGTACCTATCAGGGTGGTCCCATGTATGTATGGGAAAATGGTTTACATAATGTTCCTATAGGCAAATTGTATGGTCTTCTGACTTTATTGACTGCGTTTGGCGTGGGCTGCACCACACAGGCCAATGCCATCACGCAAACAACCTCGTTAAGTTTTGGTCTCAACCCGCATATCGCCGGTTTTCTGGCTGCTATTGTTGCCGGTTTAGTAATTCTTGGTGGGATTCGTTCGATTGGGAATGTCTGTGTTAAAATTGTACCAGTGTTGGCGATACTCTATACAGTAGGTTGTCTTTTTCTTTTATTTATCAATCGGGAAGCATTTCTGCCTGCTGTGAATCTTATCCTTTCACATGCACTTGCACCACGAGCTGCCATAGGCAGTGCCTTTGGCTCCTCTTTGATGATTACTGCCCGCTACGGAATTGCCCGAGGACTTTTCACCAATGAAGCCGGTATTGGTACATCTGCTATAGCAGCTGCTGCTTCCGAAACAGAGGAGCCCGCACATCAGGCTTATGTTTCCATGACGGCTGTTTTCTGGGATACCGTTGTCATGTGCCTGCTCAGTGGTCTGGTCATTGTCACCAACATGATTTTGCACCCGGCTTCTCTAATGGGTGTCAATGAAGCCGGCTGGACCGATGCCGCCTTTTCCTATCTCCCATTATTCGGAAATGTCTTTTTATCCCTCTGCCTGGTTGCTTTCGCCATAACTACTTTAATTGGCTGGTCTTACCTAGGGGAGCAGGCCTTTCGTTATGTGACCAATCAAAAGGGAATTGCCCTTTACAAGACAGCCTATATTGTCATGATTTATATTGGTGCCGTGTTACCGCTGAATTTAGTCTGGGAATGTACTGATTTGATTAACGCACTAATGGTATTGCCAAATGTAGTCGCACTGTTTCTGTTGCAAAAACATTTACATGCCTAGGCATTCGATAACGAAGCATTATCGTTTTTGCAATAACTATAATTTATATAATTTCTTCT
>CAZNAP010000163.1:0-1728 GCA_964571145.1 uncultured Lachnospiraceae bacterium
TGTGGTAGTGGAAGATTATCTGATGGGAAATACAAGGGAATTGCGCCAAAAAGTAAACTGCTTGTAGGAAAAGTGTTGGATTATAAAGGGGATGGAATCATTGAACACATGTGTAGTGGTATTGAATGGATTTTAGATTCGCAACGAAAGTTTGATATTAGAATTCTTAATATTTCAATAGGAGTAGACGAGGAAGCTGATGCAGACAAAATGTGCAAGCTTTTGGAACTGATTGATCTTGCATGGAAAAGTGGTTTGATTGTTGTATGTGCAGCAGGAAATACAGGGCCTAAGCCTATGTCAATCTCTCCAATTGGTGCAAGCATGCATGTAATTACAGTGGGTTGCCATGAAGGTGGTTATTTTGGAAATAAAGAACATCTTTGTGAAAACCATTCTGGACGAGGTCCCAGCCCTTATGCAATTAAAAAGCCGGATATTGTTGCTCCTGGAACAGATATTATTTCCTGCAATGCAGGAATCGAGAGGCGTGGTACGCATTATAGAAAAGCATATAGTACGAAAAGCGGTACTTCAATGGCGACTCCAATTATATCCGGAGGAATAGCATTATTACTACAAAAAAATCCCTTGTATACAAATGAACAAGCTAAAAATAAATTACAACATACAGCCAAAGATTTGAATGAACCATGGAATAAACAAGGCTGGGGAATGATACAAATCAATAAACTACTAAAATAAATATCGAGAAAAATAGTATATTAATATCGAAAAATAATATGTTAAATATAGAATAAAATATTAGAGTTGAATATTGACATACAAATGGCAAATGTATACAATAATACATGAACTTTAAAAATACAACGCAACATGTATAAATGGAGGAAAACAGGATGGCTGAAGATGAAAAGCTTTTTATGGACAGACCGGTGTCACTAAATACAAAGAATAATTTATTAGAAATAGAAGAACATATGTATATTTTGGATGATGTAGCGAAACCAAATGTATTCAGAAATATGTTCCCTTATTCTGAGGTACCAAAGATTCCTTTTAATGATAGAATTGTACCACATAATATGCCAAAAGATATATGGATTACTGACACAACCTTTAGAGACGGCCAACAATCCAGAGCACCTTACTCCACAGAGCAAATTGTAAAAATTTATGATTATTTGCATAAATTGGGTGGTCCTAATGGCATGATTCGTGCCAGCGAGTTTTTCCTTTATAGTAAGAAAGACAGAGATGCCGTTTATAAATGTATGGAAAGAGGCTATAAATTTCCTGAGGTTACCAGCTGGATCCGCGCAAGCAAAGAAGACTTTAAGCTTGTAAAAGAAATAGGAATGCCGGAAACAGGAATTTTAGTAAGTTGTTCTGATTATCATATTTTCCTAAAGTTAAAGATGACAAGAAAGCAGGCAATGGAGCATTATCTGAGTATTGTTAAAGATTGTCTGGAAGAAGGAATCAGTGTTAGATGTCATTTAGAGGATATTACAAGAGCGGATATTTATGGCTATGTAGTGCCGTTTTGCTTGGAACTAATGAAACTAATGGATCAGTATAAAATACCGATTAAGGTACGGGCCTGTGATACCATGGGCTATGGCGTAAACTATCCGGGTGCAGTTATTCCAAGAAGTGTACAGGGAATTATATATGCTTTACATACGCATGCCGGTGTACCTCATGAATTAATTGAATGGCATGGACATAATGATTTTTATAAAGGTGTTGTAAATGCATCTACAG
>CAZNAP010000163.1:1738-4315 GCA_964571145.1 uncultured Lachnospiraceae bacterium
AAGCAGTAGTCAATTCCACAACAGCATGGCTTTATGGTTGTTCAGGAATTAATACTTCTTTATTTGGAATAGGCGAAAGAACCGGGAATACTCCATTGGAAGCAATGGTGTTCGAATATGCCCAGTTAAAAGGCGATTTAAACGGTATGGATACAACGGTTATTACAGAGCTGGCTGAATACTATGAAAGCGAAATCGGATATCATATTCCGGACAGAACTCCTTTTGTAGGTAAAAACTTTAATGTGACCAGAGCCGGTATTCACGCCGACGGACTTTTAAAGAATGAAGAAATTTATAACATCTTTGATACTGATAAATTCCTGAACAGACCTGTTTTATGTGCTGTTTCCAATACATCGGGTCTTTCCGGTATTGCACATTGGATTAACACCTATTTTAAGCTAAAGGGAGACAAGCAATTAGATAAGTCCAATCCTGTAGTTGCAGAGGTTAAAAAATGGGTAGACAAGGAATACGAAGACGGACGTGTAACCGTTATGACAGATGCTGAATTGATAGAGCAAATTGTCTTGGTTTGTAAACACTTAAATGTGACGATTGGTTAACAGTTCAAGTCAGCAAGAAAGGTAGGGGATTAAAATGACTAAATATGATGTAAAACAGGAAGTCACTGACAAATATTCCTTAAGAGGCAGAGTGTTTCACAAGTTGCGTGAGGATATTTTAAATGGAAAATATAAAGAAAACGAAGAATTAAAGGAAGTTGCCATTGGAGAAGAACTGGGCGTCAGCCGTACACCGGTTAGGGAAGCTTTCAGACAGTTGGAACTGGAAGGCCTGATTCAGATTGTACCCAATAAAGGGGCCTATGTCACGGGGATTACAGCGAAAGATGTGAAAGATATTTATATGATTCGCTCCTCATTGGAAGGCATGTGTGCACGTCTGGCAACAGAACATATTACACCTGAACAATTAGAAGAAATGGAAGAAAATGTATATTTGGCAAGCTTTCATGCATCCAAAGGACATATGGAACAAATGGCAGAGCTAGATAATCGGTTTCATCATATTCTTTATGAAGCTTGTGCTTCAAAAATGCTGGAAAATTTATTACAGGATTTCCATCAATATGTAATCAGAATCAGAAGAAAGACATTATCAACAAAGGAAAGAGGCATGGCTTCCAACGAAGAACATCGCAGAATTATGGAAGCAATTAAATCCGGGAAACCGGATGATGCAGAGAAATTTGCTACACTGCATATGGAAAATGCTTATGATAATATGGTTAAAAGTGGTTTAAACAATATATTTACGGCGGAGGATGAATAAAGTGGAAAAGATTAAAATGACAACACCCCTGGTAGAGATGGATGGGGATGAAATGACAAGAATTCTGTGGAAGATGATTAAGGATGAGCTGTTATTGCCCTATATTGATCTTAAGACGGAATATTATGATTTAGGATTAGCAAGCAGAAATGAAACCAATGATCAAATTACCATAGACAGTGCAGAAGCAACAAAGAAGTATGGAGTTGCTGTTAAGTGTGCAACAATTACACCGAACGGTGCCAGAATGAGCGAGTATAATCTGAAGGAAATGTGGAAAAGTCCTAACGGCACAATCAGAGCAATTCTGGACGGTACTGTTTTCCGTGCACCCATTTTAGTGAATGGAATCGTACCTTATGTGAAGAACTGGACTAAACCAATTACAATTGCACGTCATGCATATGGTGATGTATATAAAAATGCTGAAATCAAAGTACCGGGTAAAGGCAAAGCAGAGCTTGTTTTTACAGATGAAGACGGAACACAGACCAGAGAGTTAATTCATGATTTTAAAGGAGCAGGTATCATCCAGGGTATCCATAATACAGAAGAATCGATATCCAGTTTTGCAAGAGCATGTTTTAGTTATGCTGTAGATACCAAACAGGATTTATGGTTTTCAACCAAAGATACAATTTCGAAAAAATACGACCATACCTTCAAGGATATTTTCCAAGAAATTTATGACGCAGAGTACAAGACACAATTCGAAAAACTGGGAATTGAATATTTCTATACATTAATTGATGATGCAGTAGCACGTGTTATTCGTTCAGAAGGCGGTTTTATTTGGGCATGTAAAAATTATGACGGAGATGTAATGTCAGATATGGTGGCAACCGCTTATGGTGATTTATCCATGATGACTTCCGTATTGGTTTCTCCCAGTGGTGTTTATGAATATGAAGCTGCTCATGGGACAGTTCAAAGACATTATTATAAGCATTTGGCAGGTGAAGAAACTTCCACTAATTCCATTGCGACTATCTTTGCATGGAGCGGTGCACTTCGTAAACGTGGTGAACTGGATGGAAATAAAGAGTTAATGGATTTTGCTGACAAACTGGAAAAGGCATGTGTTAAAACAGTGGAGAATGGCAAAATGACCAAGAGTCTTTCTCTGATTTCTACTTGTGAACATCCAGTAATTTTAAATAGTCTTGATTTTATTAAGGCAATCAGAGATACTTTTGAAACTTTATAAGCTAAAACTTAATAGTTTGCCCGGATAAATTATAGTGACAAAATTTTAACATTGTTATATGATTATATTAT
>CAZNAP010000164.1:0-4265 GCA_964571145.1 uncultured Lachnospiraceae bacterium
TTTTGTAACAAAAAATGCCGTAATTATGCGGCATGTGGCGTTTCGCAAACGCCTAGTATAACATCATAACAAGGAGGAGTATAAAATGCGCAATAGTAAGTTCAGGGGAAAAGAACAATGGTTACTGGTACTACTATGTTTGTTTTTGTTTCTAAATGCAGGATGTGGTTCAAGTACAATGCAAGATTCTCAAATAGAACCTGTGGAATCAGAGGAAAAGGCAGCAACGACCACACCAGCCACAATCAGTGAAAGTATGGTAGAGCAAGAAGCAGATACTTTGGAAATTGATTATCTTAATCCACCGGAAGGGTATGTGTATGATTTTCAGGTTGGAACGGAACCGATACCAGAGGAAATAGCAGCTCTAGGCGGGATGGTAACCAATACTGTCCATGCATATCCTTCTAAAATTATTCAAGAATTAACAAGACTGGAAATTGAAGAAAATGATGAGTTAAGAGAAAAGTTTGAATATTTTGAAGAACCAACTAGAAAGTATTTAGAAGAAAAGTATGGAGAAGAGGTAGAATTGGTTCCATATAGAAATGATAAATTGTTTGAAACTGATTGTTATTACTATAATTGCATTCCAGAAGGTAAAATAGATGAACTATATATAGCATATGCTTATAAATTAAGAGAAACTGATATTATAGTAATGGATCAAAAATATTACTGCATTGATACAAATTTATTTGCTAAATATCCAGAGATATTCTATGAATGTTTTGGGAAAAATATTATAGTTAAATGTTATAATCTTTCGAATGTTCAGCCAGCCATGCTAAAAGTAAATCAGTTTGGTATGCCGATAGGGCATTTAGTTGATTGTGTATATGTGTTTACTGATGAAACAGTAGATAGAATAAGCGAACAAAAGAAAATAGTGAACTATTGGGATAAAATGTACGCGCAAAACGAGATATTGTGGGGGAGTATTTTCGTAATATATATGCCGTTAGATATGAAATCTGTAATTGAAGAAAAGCATATCGGTAGTAATTATTTTGACTACATGTCATTTATTATGGATGAAAATTATGAGCAGTATATATCAAAACAAATTATAACAGATATTTTTGGACTAGAGTTTACGTTAAAGCCCGAAACAGGTTTTTATACAGAAAATGAAAATATAGATAAATGCCGTGAATATTTATTGAGTGATATTGAAAAAAAAGAACTAAAAAATTGGGATATTAATGCAGCAATTATTTCTGAAAAGGTAGTGCAAGGAGGGAATAGTTATGAGTAATACTACAGAGGGATTACAAGAAAACCCGAATAGAGACGAATTAGAAAGTAATACCATCATGGCTTCGGAGATATTAAAGTATCAAGCTCAAGGATATAAAGTTGATGTGGATGAGCTTTCTGGTACTTGTACTATTTGGAAAAATGAAAAAAGTCAAACAATCGGTCAGATATCTACTATGACACAGTTAACCACACATTTATATGGTGGACAAAATCCGCCGAAAATGATTGAAATTAAGCTTGTAGGAGACGTGGGTCTAGTAGAATATGAAAATGTAATTGTCGGTTGTGGTTATGTGGATGAAGAATTTCGTAGAAGTAATCAAACACAATATGAAGAGTTGGCAAGTGCTGCTGCAGAGGTACTGGGTTCTAGAACTATGTCAATAATTTCTTTCGTTGCTGAACATAATGCAGACAATAGTGGCAACGAAATGCTTAGCACATCGATTAGTACTGCTAACTTGATATTATCAATTGTGAATACTGCAACAATGGGGGCTACTACTGAATTCGGAGAAGTAGTATCAGACTATTCACAAGACATTGGGGTTATTGGTTCTGTAGCTGATTGGAATGGTTCATCACCTCTTCATTCAGATGTAATATCTGATTTTGCAGAGCGTGGCATATGTGCTGATTTTGCAAGAATACTTGAAACACTTGCAGTTGATTTGGCCTTGGGATATAATGTTCAACTTGGAAATAGTTGGGATGACCCCAATGACGTTGTTATTTATTGGGATGATGGAGAAGTACATGCAGACAGTGGCAAAAGTGTAAATATTGATGCATATAAAAATATTCCCATGTCAACATATATTGAAGCGGTTCTAAAGGAATATGGGGATCGTTTTAGTGAAGAAGAAAGGGCAGTACTAGAGAGACTTGCAGAAGATGAAACCCTTAAAACAGTAGACGACCTTCTTGCTGCATTTGCTAAAAGAGAAAAAGAAATGGAAAAATCAGAGACTGTTGTTTTTACAGCAAGTCCGTTAATTTTTGATTTGGATGGTAATGGTTATGATATAGAAACTGTTGAAAACGGAGCTTATTTTGATTTAAATAATAATCAGTTTCGGGAAAAGATTAATTGGTCAACCAAGGATGCCTTCTTAGCTCTTGATCTAGATGGAGATGGGGTGATAGAAAATGGCGGTGAATTATTTGGTAATTATACCTTATTAAAATCGGGAGAATATGCAAAGAATGGATTTGAGGCACTTGCACAACATGATGTAAATGGTGATGGTATGATTACAGCAGATGACGAGATATTTTCTGACTTACGTGTATGGCTTGATGCTGATGGAGATGGAATATCTGGCAATGGTGAATTGAGTACATTGAGTGAAGCGGGTGTAAAGGAAATTCATTTGGATTACACGGATGAGGTTTTGCAAGTCAATGAAGAAGCATTCATAGATGGAAGGGCAACTTTTGTGTGGGAAGATGGAAGTGAGGGGGAAATAGGAGATTTATGGGTAACCACACATGCCTATAATACTGTGGACACAACAGAGGTGGAGATATCTGACGAAATAAAGGAACTTCCTAATGTTAGAAGTTTTGGAAATATGCATTCCTTGCAGATAGCTATGGCATTAGATGAAACCGGACAACTGAAAGAATTGGTGAAATCTTTTATTACATCCCATAATGGTAATGAAAAAAAAGAGATACTGGAGACCATGCTTTATTTTATGTGTGATGCGGTTGAAACAGACAACAAAAGCCGTGGGGGCTTCATTGATGCCAAAAATTTATTAGTTATAGAAAAAATAATGGGCAGAAGTTTTAACGGACAAAATGGTGCCAATCCTAATCCTTTGGCGGCTAATATTTTGAAACCACTCTATCAAGAGTTATTCGACATGTACTATAGTGAAATGGCATTGCAGACAAGTTTAAAAAATTATAAGTGTCTACTTATGTATGAAGAGGATGACAGAGGAAAGACATATGCAAATACAGAATTCTTCAATCGATTAATGACCCAATTTGCAAAGGAGGGTGTTGACAAACAAGAAGTGTTGGAGGATATGGCAATCTATATGAAACACCTGAATAACTGCGGGGTAGAAGGATATATAGATTTTAGAGTCTATTATCTTACCAAGCCGTTAGAAGCTGCTATTATTTCTGCAATGACAAATGATGATTTGCTTGCTAAGGGGATTTCTCCACTTGTGGGTACAACTCATAATGATGTAATAGTTGGTGATAGTGAAAATAATACCCTAATGGGACAGGGTGGAAATGATGCCTTTTTAGGAGGCAAAGGGAACGATAAGCTACAAGGCGGAACAGGTAATGATGTCTATATCATTAACATGGGAGATGGTCAGGATACTATTTCAGATGGAGAGAATGGAATTAATGCAGACAAGATAGTATTTGGAGAAGGCATTAGTAAAGAAAACGTGCAACTGGAGCGAGTAGGATATAACCTTGTAATCAAATATGGAGAAGGTGATACTATCACTGTTCAAAGTGCATATCGGTCTCAAGCAGCAGGTCAAGAGGGTCAATACTTTGTCGAAAACATTGAATTTGCAGATGGAACCGTATGGGATACAGCTGCAATTGCGGAGCATGCAAAGGTTAGGAGAGGAACTGATGAAGCAGATGTAATGAGTGGCTATGCATCAACAGTAGGTTACAGTCAGGATGAAACCTTTATGGCAGGAACCGGCGATGATACGATTAATGCTTACAACGGAGATGACATGCTTTATGGAGAAGCAGGAAATGATACACTGCAGGGAGGAATCGGCGATGATACTTATATCTTTAACTTAGGAGACGGACAGGATACTGTTTTTGATGGTGAAAGCGGAACCAATGTGGATAAGATTGTATTTGGAGAAGGCATTAGTAAAGAAAATGTGCAACTGGAGCGTGTGGGATATAACCTTGTAATCAAATATGGAGAAGGTGATACTATCATTGTTCAAAGTGCATATCGGTCTCAAGCAGCAGGCCAAGAGGGTCAATATTTTGTC
>CAZNAP010000165.1:0-4245 GCA_964571145.1 uncultured Lachnospiraceae bacterium
AGACTTTTAATAATACTGTTGGTAAAAGCTCATAAACTTGCGATATTACCCTAAACCGATAGGGTATACTGATTAACATGGTAACAATCATGCTTCCTGTCATAATTCCCATTACTGCCACACCATTTTGTATTGCCTCAGATAGAAACATGGTAATAATACTGCAAAAGATACTGGCTGCAATATAAACTGCACTCATCATCATAACAGCCTGCCCCATTGATATATCCACGAGCATCTCGATAAATAGACCTGTACTGCCACATCAAATCCCTCGGTTCCATAGATACACAAGGTTGAAATAATGACCAGCAAAAGTAAAATTATACCACATGCCATTCCAAACGTTACTCCGGCAGCTATCTTGGCTGGAAAAAGAGTTTTCTTTCCGTTTTTACTGCAAAGAACTAACTGGTCAGTTTTCCTTAAATGTTCATCCGAAAAAACATTTGACAAGCATACAGCAATTGCCAACATAAGCATAAAATTCAAGGTTAAGAATTCTTCTAAAATAATTTCCCAGCCCTTTGCATAACCATATACAAAAGGCGTTTCCACTGTCTTTTCCTTTTCCAGCCAATATTCCTTTTCTGCTTCCGATAATCCTTGTCGTATCCAATTATTTTGAATATTGGTTAATCTTGTCTGGTATAATATCTCTTCATTTATCGTATCCAGTGCTTCATAATTTCCCATAATGTCATATACATAGCTGTAGATTTCTTTGTATTGCTGACGTTCTTCAGCAGATACTGTATGAAGTCTTTGATAAGCTTCTTTTACTCCCTGCAACAAGACATCATCTATTTTTTGTCCTGACAAACTTTCAGCATTTTCCTTCTCATATGCTATATATTCAAGTCCATCCATGGTTACATTATCCTGCCCGATTGTTAATGAATGTGAGTCTGTAACAGGTACAATAATTCCCATAAATAAAGTCAGTATAATCAAGATTCCCATTGTGATCCAGGCAATTTTCCGCATACATATTTTTTTCAATTCATACAAATACAAGGTACCAAAATTATTCATTGCGACTCTCCTCTTCAAACTGTTTCAAATAGAACTCCTCTAAATCTCCGTTTTTGTCGCTCCACTGACCTTGATAAATTAATTGTCCATCCTTCATAAGTAAAACTTTATCTGCTATATGTTCAATGTCTGAAACAATATGGGTAGAAAGTAATACAATATTTTCCTTGCCAAGTTCCGCTATCATATTTCGAAAACGCACACGCTCTTTGGGATCCAGACCTGCTGTTGGTTCATCTAAAATCAATATTTTAGGGTTGTTGAGCAATACCTGTGCTACTCCAAGGCGTTGCTTCATGCCTCCTGAGTATGTTTTTACCTTCTTTTTTGCTACATTCTGCAATGCTACCTGTTCCATTAGTTCGTTTACCTTTCTTTTTGCATATGATTTATTTAATCCCTTTAATGCTGCCATATAGAGCAAAAAATCTTCTCCTGTAAATTCCGGATAATACCCAAAATCCTGCGGTAAATAGCCTATATTCGAACGATACTCTTCCGTGTTTACATCTTTTCCATCAAAGGTAACCGTTCCACTGGTAGGTTTCAAAATACCGCAAATCATTCTCATAAGGGTCGTTTTGCCGGCTCCGTTTGCTCCCAGCAATCCATAGACACCAGTTTCGAGTTTCAGCGAAATTCTGTCTACTGCTATTTTATTTTTATATTGTTTTGATAACCGGTCTACTACTAATTCCATTTTATTATCCCTTTCTTTCTGCACTATATGACAGTCCTTTTACACCAGTTCTTCCGTTTGATAAATTGTTTTTTTATACTCACTCCATGTTTTTACAGTCAAATAACTTGCAAAAAAGCACCACCATATAAACTGTTTTTCTCCATATAACGACGGAATATTTTCTTTTAGCACAAAGATCAGGAAACTGACCATGATGGAGATACCCATACAAATATAGATTACTTCCTTGCTCTGCACCTTTCTTGCTGCTATAAGTCCTGATACCGAAGTCAGCAAGTACGGAACAAATAGATACACCCCTGTTCGTATCATTGAGAATGATACATTTTCCTGTGTAAAAATTACCAACCCACAGAGTATTACCAAATGCAGTAAACCTATAGCACTTAATCTTGCAAGCACAATACTTTTCAGGGAAAACCTTGAGGACATTTCCAGCTCAGCCATGTTATATATTGTTGATTTCACGCTTTCAGTAATTGTAAATAACTCTATGAAAGGTATCATTGCTGAAATCATCCAAATGCTGTCTTCTCCAAAATAAGCAGCACAGACAAGAGCTAAAATAAATATAAAACCAGACATAATCCAAACTCTCTTCCTAATATAAGAAAGTTGTGCAAAAATAAATGAAAACGTGCTTATTCCTGGTTGTCTTACGTTCTTTAAAAAATCCTTTTTATGTACTGGCACAGGTGCTGCAAATGCTTCCTTTAAAAAGTTTTTCATATCAGCTTTCATAATGAGCTCTCCTCTCCCAATTCAGCTTGTAACGCTTTGATTGCCTTTTTGATTTTTCGATATAATGCAAATCTTGATATATGAAATATTTTGCATATTACTGTGACCGAAACTTCATTTACATACCGAAGAAGTAATATTTCTTTTCCTCCTCTGAAAGCCCTGCCATTGCCTTTGTAACTATAATTCTTGTTACTGCCTCATCCTCATAGCTTCCCTCTTCTATTTCATCTGTAATCTGCTCCATTACCGGCTTTCGATACACATCAATACATAAATTATGTGCAATCGTATATAAGTACTGCAAAGTCCATTCGTTGCCATAATGACCGTACCGCTCATAAAATCTAAGGAAGGTTTCCTGCGTGATATCTTCTGCTGTTTCCCGGTTATGCATTTTGAAATAACAGTAGCGGTATATTCTGTCGTATTGCATTGCTAAATCTGCATTCTTGTCCATAGATGTCAGCCACCTCTTATGTGCGGCCAAAATTTATATATATTTAAATTGATTTCATCTTATCACATTACTATCCAATCAAAAAGAAAGGTACTATAAACTTGACGTTTATAGTACCTTTCGATAATATTTTAATAATTAAAAATTTCTACTATACAATACCCTGTGCTGTCATAGCCTTTGCACGAGGAACCTCTCATTTGGAGGATTTCATCTTCTTTTGTACACTATATGTATATTACTATCTTAGTTTAACCTCCATTAAATCACGTTTTCCTTCATTTCTATTTACATTTTCATAGAGGGCATTCATTTGATGATTTCCATACAATCTTTCCTCATATCTAAAATTCAGTAATTCGTTAAAAGCTCTATCTTTTTAAAATTGCATACCAATCTTCGGGAAATCCCATGGTGCTTTTATCAATATTCTCATATTTATCAAATAACATTTCAATATTATCCACAAACAAATCCCAATGAGTATCATTATGCAATAAATGCTTCATACACGTTAATATCCCAAAAATGCGATTATTTCCTATTCCTTGTTCCGCATACTCTTTATATAAGACAGGTGTTTTTGATAACTTAGCATTATAAAATCTTCCATAATGTGCACAAATATTTCTTACATATGATATACTTTCAATCCAACTCTCTATGTAACTATATCCAACACCATAGCTACTCGCTATTGCCTTCTTGTCAGAATTTTTCATATTTTTATAGAACTTTGACAAAGTTCCAAAACTGAACACTTCAGTTAATGCATACATGGGTAAATCTCCACCTACATAATTTTCTTGGAAGTTTTTTATGAATGGAGCTTTCGAGTTTCTTTTTATCTCATCTTCTATATCTTTCAAGAACATATTATGGTAATTTGCATCTCTAAAATTCATTTTATCTTTATATCCCAATACTCCATATTTATCTGCAAAATAATTTGAGACTCTGCATCGCATATTTATTTCTATTTTCTCTATCTCTGGAAATAATAACTGTCTAAAGTTTGCATTAAATAAATAAAGCTCAACTAAATGCTCAAACGTAACATTTTCACTATATCTGCCATTCTTAACTTTTAAATTCAAACTGTATGCCTTAATCAATCTAAAATAAGATATATCATTCAATATTTTTTTAGCATACTGTTCATCATTTACTATTAGACCAATGTTCTTCAGATTTTCAATCTGTTCCCTAATTGACATAGATGGTTTATGTTGTTTTAACTCACGCATTCATTTTCTCCTTAAAATTAAAAGACCCAACGTGGTCCGCATCGTTGAGAGGCGTGTTG
>CAZNAP010000166.1:0-4167 GCA_964571145.1 uncultured Lachnospiraceae bacterium
TATCATCAACAGCCGTTGTTTCTATTAAAAAATACTCTCCTTTTCCAACATTGGTTTCGTTATCCCATATTTCTACAGCAACCTGAGCATGACCGGGTGGAAACACAAGAAAAGCATGCATTCCTGCACTTTGTAAAGCACTGGCTACCAGTAAAGACGTTTCAATACACAACCCGCTTTTATTATTCAAGACCTCCTCCGGTAGTTGAATATGCTGATTACTTCCGCTGACTGAAAATGGATCCATGTTATATCTAACACCCATCGTATTCATTGCGCGCATAATACCTGCTGCTTGTAAATAGGTCATAACATAAGGACTTGAAAAGCTACTTAATTGATATCCAACAAATGATTCCATTCGTCCGCTTGTCATCGCAGATAATTCATCAATTGCTGTTCTCTTTAATTTTACTATTGAATCAGACTCCGGCGTAAGAAAACATAAAATATTATCCTTTGTTGCCTGTTCAAATTCATCGCTTACCCATTCAAAGTCATTTCTACTCTTTATAATCAGGGGAAATGTTTTTGCATCAATAAGCGTAGAATCATCGCTTTCATACACAGATATATTAATTTGTGCATCTTTAGCAGTTGACAAGTCTAGTTTTTCGGTTAGGGCAGCTGGTTTAATATTTATAGTTTGATATGATGCATCTATCGTAAACTTTTGTTTATATTTTTGTGTAAATCCAGGGATTTCAGCTTCAATAACAATCTGTCTGTTTCCACTTCTACACCCTGTCTTAACAATAACAAAAGCATCATAAGTATTGTAAAGTGAAGGATAAATAGTATCTACTGCCTCATATTGAATACTAATTTTGTCTTCAAGATTATATTGGAATTCATAGTTCAGTCTGCTTTCTTCATCCATAACTATGTAAGATCGGATTTCTTCCATAAGTTTTGCTGCAATTTTACCCTGTGCATGTGCATAGTCAACTTCGCCTTTTACACATGTATCTAATTTATTGTATGCATTTTCCTCTAAAACATCATATCTATTCGATAAACAAATAGCAGAATAATGTCTCAGATTGTCATTATACTTATCAGCTATTTCCCCCTTTTCGACTATAGTATTATTGATTTCAAACACTTTCTTATACTGTTCCCATTCACTTGCTACACAAACAGGATATGACTCAATTTTATTAAATCCCTCAATTGCAGACTGATTCCATGTATTTAAGTCATTATAATATTTAGAAATATCACCGCCATATTCATCCAACTTAGGTTTTGTATCAACAATAGGATTGCAAATCAGGGTGAAATAAGTAGAATAAAAATCCGTTACTTCATACAGTGATTTTTTTGAGCTTATAATCATTTCGAAATATTGATTCACCGCTTCTTTTAGTTTTGAATCCGCTCCCTGAACTTGGGAGGTTTTTTCTTTGAGTTCTTCGAGTTCAGTATATGCTGTTTGCATAATATCTGCTCTTTCCCTGAAAAGAACACCTGCTTTGTCTTCTTGATTTATTGCATGATAATCATCATCACATTGTTGAACAATAGCTTCCGCCTGATCAAGATATCCAATTACTTCATCTGTCGCTTTCGAGTTAGCGTTTAAAAAAGCAAATATACTATTTTTGTAATTGGGACCAATGACACAACAAGCCATAAATCCAACTCCACAAATTACAATAATTAACAGAAGAACTGCCTTCCATCTTTTTGGTTTCTTTTTTAAATTAGTAGTTTGGATCTGAATACCATTAGACCCATTTTCTATTTTATTTCCACATTTTGTGCAAAAAGCTGCGCCTTCATTTAATTGATTTCCGCATTTTTGACAAATTATTTGTATTCCTCCACACTTTAAATTATTATACGTTATATTAAAATCATAATTTATGTCCACATTTATTGCAAAATATATTTTTTTATATTATAACAAACTAAAATAGTTTAATATATTATAATACTTAACGTCAAGATATACTTGATTCAATTAGAGAGGTTCAATTAGAGAGGTTAAAAAAGAAAAGTTAATAAATGGGAAATAATTACTATTAATTTTACTATCCATTGTCCTAAAATTACAGCAATTGCAGTATACATATAATATTGAATATGGATCTTCTTGGTTACAATGGTTTTGGTTATGTTTTTACGAACAAAGAACAATATCATAAAATGCATATAAGCTAATGCACCATACAATACGGTTGGATTCATCAAAAAACTATGAATGACATCACCTTGTAGTAATAAATACAAGGCTCTGGTTCCACCGCATCCTGGACAGGGGAAACCTGTTACCCGGTGAAAGGCACAAGCCAGCAAATCACCATAGCGAGAATATCCAATTTGAACAAACCATATTCCCACTAAACAAAAAGGGAGTATAAGAATCTTCCCCAATAGGTAAAAGACTTCATCCTCCCTAATTTTTCTGTTACTATTTTCCTTGATTTTAGTAGAGTTCACTCTGCATTTCTTCAGCAATTGCAGTAAAGAGGGTTGTGCCTAAAGCCAAATAGTAAATTAAACAAATTACCACTCCAAGTCCGCCTGTGATAATACCTGCAATAGCCATTCCTTTTCCATCAAATTTATTAACAATTGCAACAATACCAAGTACTACTGCAACAATTGACAAAATTACGCTGAACAAAGTCAAGCAACAACATAATAAAGATAAAATACCACAAATCATAGATGCAATTGCAAAACCAATATTACCATTGGTTGTTTTAGTTGCTACAGGTACCTGATCGGTATAATATTGAGGCTGCTGTAAATCAGCACTGCTTGAATAGGTACTGTTACTTGTATAAGTATTGTTATCCGAATAAGTATTATTTGAATAAGTACTGTTGGAATAAGTATTGTCTGTTGCTCCGTAATTGATTTGAATATCTTCCTGAGGCATCTCATTAACCTGAGGCATCTCATTAACCGGAGGAATTACTTCTGCATCTGTTATTTTCTCAAGTTGTTCTAAAGGTGCACCACAATTGCAGCAAAATTTGAACCCTGCTGTATTTTCTCCACCACATTGTACACAATATACTTTTTTCATTTCTTCACTCATATTATTTTCTCCCTGCTAAATATTTCCCTATAAATGCTTTAATTATAGTAACATTGCACTACTAAAAAAGCAAGTGGATATTCCCATTTGCTTGCTGGATTAATCTTTCATATTGTCTAGAATCAAATCAATATTTGAAGTATACTTATTCCCCTGACTATTTTCATATAATTCTAAATATTCTTGACAAGCATCAATTATTTTTTGTTCATTACTATTAATAATTACTTGTACTTTTTCCAAAAAAGTATCGCCCTTTATAAGGTACGGTAATATGTACTTCCTATTCGCTGGAAACAGCTTAATATATAATATCCCATGATGATAGCCATCTTTCGTTTTTTTATTAGGAGGTAAAGCAAAATACAAACTTGAGTCTGTATCTAATGTAATGTTTGATTTCATTGGTACTACAAAATCTAGAAGCTTGCCTTTATATAATAATTTTACAATTAAAACGCAAGGTATTCCTGCTTCATTATGTAGCAATTAATTACTAGGGTCTGCACCCGTATCTTTGCACTTCTTAAAAAATTCAGTTTTCACTTTAACAAGTCTCATTTTATCCCCATATACATCAAATGCCCCCAAGCGGAGGCATTTGATTACTGTTGAATGATATTCTAAATTTAAGTCCCGTCATTCTCGGAGACTGGGCAGTAGAGTTCATTTAGTTCCTGACATACCCAAAAGAAGCTGACCAACGTGTCGGTATCATATGCTTTGTGCACAGCTACGAGAAGCAAGCGTATGCTACCCACACTATGAAGGAAACCATGGGTACTATGATAGCAAAATATGTCTCTATGCCCAATGTCATTTTTAGCGAAAAATAAGCAAGCTGTTTTGGGTATTGGAAGAAAAAATGCGACTAAAACACCCAAAACAATTTACGCGTGTTCGAACCCAAAGCGACTAACTCTTCAGATTACTTGACCTGCTGAATAAATCTTTATTTGATTTCCTTCAGATGCTGCGAAAAATTTCTGTGAACCTACGGAAAAGAAGGTATGTCCTTCAGGAAAACTTTCATCTTCTTAATCCTTCTTCATACATTAATATGTATTTTTACACAAAAAAGTGGGAGAAAAATCTTCTCCCCCACTCTTTCATTT
>CAZNAP010000167.1:0-4146 GCA_964571145.1 uncultured Lachnospiraceae bacterium
TCTTCCACTCGCTAGGGGAAATCAGCTATGCTGATTTCGCAGCTCGCACCTTTTTAGCTATTATAGCACAAGAGTTATGAATAGGTATAGGTATTCTTCAAGGTCAATTCGCCCTTTAGTCTGATGTCTTCTAAAGATGCACCCACAGAAATATTGTATATACCCTTTTCGGAAAAGAAGCTCTTTCTGTTCTGGTCATAATAGCCAAAGGCTTCCTCATTCAGCTCGAATTTGACTTCCTTCACCTCGCCCGGCTGTAAAAAGACTTTGCAAAAGCCCTTTAGTTCCTTGATAGGACGCTGGATAGAAGGAGTGCTTTCACCTATATAAAGCTGCACAATTTCTGCTCCTGCACGTTTACCGGTATTCTTGACTTGTAATTTTACCTCAACAGACAGCTTGTTTTCCTCACTGACTTGCACTTTCAATTTGTCGTATTCAAAATCGGTATAGGAAAGTCCGTGTCCGAAACAGAAAGCAGTTTTCTTGTTTTGACTTTCATAATAACGATAACCCACAAAAATACCTTCTGTATGTGTGACACTCTTTACCAATCCAAACTGTCCATTCTGCGCGGTAGGAGTATCCTCATAGCAAATCGGGAATGTTTCAGCCAGTTTGCCGGAAGGATTCACTTTACCCAGTAAAACATCTGCCAGTGCAACGCCATATTCCATGCCTGCATAATAACTCCATACGATTGCCTTCGCCTTCTCTCTCCAAGGCATTTCCACCGGTGAACCGGCATGTATAACAACAACCGTCTTTGGATTAACCTTTAACAGCGCTTCTATTACCTCATCCTGATTGTAGGGAAGCTTCATATCTTCACGATCTTTGCCCTCTACATCATAATCATGATTCAGTCCACCTACGAAAATAACGCTATCACATTCCTTCGCAAGCTTAATGGCTTCATCCAGTCGTTTCTGTCTTTCTTCTATTTCATGCTGTGAAATCTGTATCTTCACAGGCTCCTTATAGGATAAATCCACTTCATTTGCACTGTCTTTCTGCCAGTTCTCATCCTTCAGCTCTTCCTTAGTCGGAACATAATAACCCGGAGCAAAACATACTTCTACATTACCTCCAAGTCTCATTTCCAATCCCATAAGCGGTGGTATTTCATACAAAGCTCTGATTTCTGCACTTCCACCTCCTAATGCATGAAAGAAGTCTGCATTTTGTCCGATAACAGCCACTTTCTTCAACTCCGCGGCTTTTAATAATGGTAATGTCTCCTGCTCATTCTTTAACAAAATCATAGACTCTGTTGCAACCTCATAAATTCCCTGTCTATGGGCTGGAGTATTGTATTCACCACTTTTTCTATTAGCCTTGTCAGGTCCAATCATTTTCAGACGGAACATCATACGAAGAATATTTCTAATCTTCTGATCCACACATTCTTCTGAAATTCTGCCTGCTTTAATTTCTTCTATTAATGGATTGGCCAGTTTGTATTCATCAAAATCATCTGTAACAGACATTTCAATATCCAAAGAAACCTCTGCCGCTTCTTTGGTTCTGTGTACGGCACTCCAATCGCTGACAACGGTTCCGTCAAAACCCCATTCCTTTCTCAATATTTCATCTAATAACCGCTTGTTTTCGCAGCAATGCGTACCCCACAGCTTATTATAGGCACCCATAACTGAAAGAACATCTGCTTTTTGAACTGCTGCCTTAAATCCCGGAAAATACAATTCTCTGGCTGCTCTTTCGTCCACTAATGTATCCACCATCAGTCGATCCGTTTCCTGTGAATTAACTGCAAAATGTTTGACACAGGCTGATACATCATTTTCCTGTATTCCCTGAATTAACGGTACTGTTATTTCTTCGATTAATTTAGGATCTTCACTCATATATTCAAAATTTCTGCCACAAAGAGGACTTCTTTTGATATTAATACCCGGTGCCAGTATCATATCCTTGCCTCTTCCCCTGGCTTCACATCCGAGAATCTGGCCTGTTCGATAAGCCATCTCTTTATTCCAGGTAGAAGCCAGCGCACTGTTGCTTGGCAAATACGATACATAATCATCAGCTGTTCCTGCCGGCAGCCATTTTGCATTTTGAAAGTCTGCCCTTACACCCATTGGCCCGTCCGAAAACTTAATAGGCGGTATACTCAGTCTATCTATACCTTCTGTACGAAAAAACCCCGCCCCATGTATCAATTTAGTTTTTTCCTCTAAAGTCATCTGCTTTAAGATATTTTCAATTTCCTGTTGGTAATCCATTTTTCCCATATTCATTTCCATCCTTCTCTCTTTGACTCTTTTATACGAGCCACTCGGTGCTTATTTATTTGAATGATTAGTCACTCGGTGCTTATAGATCAGTAACTTAAAAACCGATAGATAGTAAGTGAGATGGGGTTCACTTAATATCTATCGGTTGTAGAAACATAGTACAAGCTATGCTTCTGTTATAGCCCTTTTACGAAATTAACTATAACATAGCTTGTGCCACCGAAGTGCCACTCAAAAAAGCATCATGAACACTCCGTATTCATAATGCTTTTAAATCGGCGTGACAAGATTTGAACTTGCGACCTCTGCGTCCCGAACGCAGCGCTCTACCAAGCTGAGCCACACGCCGCTATATACCGATAAATATATTTGAAACATTCCCAGTATACCATATATTTCACAATTTTCAACCCCTATTTTAGTCACTATTTTAATCACTCGGTGCTAATCCGAACCTTCAAAATAGTTTTGGGTATATTAGACACATTTTTGCTTTAAATACCCAAAATGACTTGCTGGTTTCATTCAACAAACTACATTGGGCGCAGAAATAGAATTTACTATCGCTATGCCCATGGTTTTCCTTATAGCGTGGGCAGCACGAGCTTGCTTTTTGCTACTGTGCCCAAAGCATATGATGTCGACGTGTTGGACAGCTTCCTTTGGGTATGTCAGGAGCTAAAATGCACTCTACTACCCAAAACTCGCTAATTGATATCTTGATAACTGAGAGTTAATGATTACTGATATTTCACACGTGCCACGCGTCCAGTTGCCACAATTAATAATATCATGAATACCAATAAGAAATAAGGTAGTAGAAAAGAACCTATTTTATCGGCTAAGAATCCAAAAATTACAGGAATGAACGTGCTTCCTATGTAAGCAAAGCCCATTTGTAACCCCATCATGGTTTGTGAAGCTTTTTTCCCAAATCGCACCGGTGTTTCCTGTAATGTATTTGGGAAAATGGGAGCAAGGCCAATTCCCATCATAATCAGGGCAATTGCAGAGCATACTGCTGGTAACGGAAGTATATACAGGAATAAACCCATACAGCTTAAAATACAGCCACCCAGAATTAATGTGTTGGCTTTAAATTTCATCGTCAAAAATCCACTGAGTCCTCTTCCAATTGTAATACCGCCATAATATAAAGAAACAAAAGCTGCTGCTGTAGAAGCACTTAATCCCCTGTTTTCAGTAAGGTAAGTACTGCTCCAAAGTCCTGCTGTTATCTCAACACTACAGTAACAAATAAATGTCAAAAGTGCCCATTTAGCACCACGAATCTTCAAAGCTTCTTTATTTGTAATCAGTTTTTCTTCTTCTTTTTGTTCATTATCTGAATCATTTTCTACTATTTTCCATTTTGGGAGAGCTGCTACCATAACAATTACCAAAATAAATTGAAATATAGAGACAACACGATACCCACCTCTCCAGTTGTTATCATGATTCAGAAAATAAGAAATAACTATAGGACCAGTTGTTGCACCAATACCCCAGAAGCAATGCAGCCAACTCATATGTCTTGCCTGATAATGTAAAGCCACAAAGTTATTTAGCCCGGAGTCTATGGCACCTGCTCCCAACCCTAAAGGGAGTGCAAGTACAAAAAGCCATATGACAGACGGCGAAAAGGAGTATCCCATTAATGCAACAGCAGTCAAAAAAACGCTGATTAATGTAACACGACTTGTTTTAAATCGCCTAATCAAACGAACACTGTTTAACGAGCTGATAATCGTACAACCGGAAATAAACATAGATAGAACGCCTGCCATAGACAAAGGTGCGTTCAAATCCAGTCTCATAGCAGGCCAAGTCGAGCCAAGCAGAGAATCCGGTAATCCCAAACTAATAAATGCAAAATAAATAATAACTA
>CAZNAP010000168.1:0-4055 GCA_964571145.1 uncultured Lachnospiraceae bacterium
TCCACCTGCTCAGAAGCCGTAATATTGTAATCAAATGTAATTCTGATATTGGTAATCGGCTCTATAAACGCTTCTCTTTCATAGCTGATTATGACACGCGGCAGAAATCGCTTGGTAACAATATCCGTACAGAATTCCTGTATCAACTTCTCCTTTGAATTCCAAAATACATCCATTGCATTGCCGTTACAAATTGCCAAATATTCCTCTGTACTGATTGCACACTTCCGCTTATGACAATAATTATTCTTCTTTTCCTTCTTCTCCAGCCAAAGTCGATCTGCGTTCTCACCATAATAACGAATTCTGTACTTAAATCGATTTCCTTCTCCTGCCACATTGTATCTGGCACAGGAATCTTTATAATCATCAAAATACAGGCTGTTTACTGTATACTTGCCATTCAGTCCAGCATGGGAATCTCGCATCAGAACATTTTCAATTTTTTCCTTCATTAACTGTAAGTCAACATCCCTCTCACAGTACTTCCATTCATTTCTGTACCTTTTCTTGTCCAATGCTCTACCTAACCCCATACTCTATGCTCTTGTAAAGAGCTACTGATACAGTTTCGCAACGATAGTATTTTAACACATTCCTTATTGAGTTACAACTTAACACAATTGAGGTATATTAACGCAATTAAGGCAAGTCGTTTTAGAAAATGATCCAATAAGCAGTATCATCAACAAAGAGCAGTTGCTCCGACAAATCCAGATACTCCCAGTCTTTCCCTTCAAAATAGGTGGCATAAATGTCATCCGGCATACTAACTTTCGTAAACTCTCTGCCTCCAAAAACTTCCAATAGAGATAAATTGACAAGCCCCATAGTTCGCTCATTGATTTGATCTGCATGCAAGGAAATCTGATCATAATAAAGATGACTGTCTACATCGCGCTCAATTGCGATTTTAGTGACTTGAGTTCCTGTTTCTTCCTCATACTCCTGTACCTTATCACAGACCATTTTGATATACACTTCATCCAATGTGTTGCTTGTGTAATGATCGATTACAATCAAATTGATAAACCAGATTTGGAAAATAAAGAATACTGCAATCAGATAAAAATAGCGCATTGACCATTTAATATCTAACTCTTTATATGCAATATACACAAACATGCCTGTCATCGCATAAAAGGGAAATACCATACGTGGGTACAGTGCCGGTGTGGACTGCAAAAGTGACATTCCATATAGAGATAGGTTTTCCACTATGAATAGCAGAACTAAATAGACGATACTCATATACTTTTTCGCCTTAATCATTCTAACTAAGATTATGATTATTGCTATTCCCAAGAATATTGCCGGTATGTAGAAATCAGGCAGAATACCCAGATTGTTCTTTAGCATTCGTATATTAATATCAAAAATATAGCCGATCTTATCCCTTAGATTGGTCATATCAACCGACTTGTTATATTTCCCAATATCGCTGAATGATTCCAACAGTTTACTGGTCAGAAGATTAATTCCGCCGGGCAAAACCGTCACTACAATACACAGCAATTCTTCCTTAACAGCTTTCCAGTTCAATTCTTCTTGATACTTAATAAAAATAAACGCTGATAAAATCATGACGGCAAAAACAGAACCAACCTGATAAAACATAGTTGATAAAATCATGCATATAAAAGCAGTAACATACTTCCCTTTTGCAAAGAGTACACATGCCAAAAGTGCCAAAAAATACGTCATTGCAAACCCAAAAGTACATTCGCCAAACATAAATACTTCTGAAAACAAAACATTCACAAATGGAAGTAAGGATATAACAAGCATCACTATCCTGTCAACCAAACTCTCAGCATGGAAGTATAAACTTAAGAGGTATTGAAAGAGCACCGCTGCCGCTGCCAATACTACAATACTCACTAAGGCAGTCACACCGGTATGGGTTGTGGTATCCAGTCCGAAAAGGTCTAACACAAAATAGACCAATGCCGACATAAATCTCCCGTCGCGAATATTGTTCCACATGTCGCTGCCATCGCTCACCATATGATACATGGTATCTGCATTGAAGCTACGTCTGAGCATTCCACCCCAGGTAATAAACAATACAATAAAGCTAATGATAAAATTCAATTTTTTATCTTTTGTTGTCATTGTAGTTTGCATGATATTCCTTCCTCTTCAAGTATTTATACACAAGATACTATCTAAATTGTAGCAATACCCTGCAGCTTCGCAGTAGGTTTACAATCAATCCAAAGTGAATCCTATTATCTCGAAGTGCCCTGCAGCCCTCTCGGAATGAAGCTACATAACTTTTAAACGAGCTCGTACTTGTTCCTCCATAATACATACTCACAATTACTTCCGGATAATACGCCAACATATTTTTTTGTCGGTCTTTCAGAAACCTGAGCATAAATTCATAATCTGCTGCAATTCTATAATCAGTATTAAAAAGTCCATATTGTTCATAGATTTCACGCTTCAGAAACAGTGTCGGATGTCCCGGCATCCAGCCTGTGTAGACACTTCTTTGTCGTCCCATTCTCCAGTGTCTTACTATTGCCTCGTCTGTTGCATAAACAAGGTCTGCATGTGCACCAATGCAATCTTGATGTTCATTTATTAAACTAACCATATTGGAAATAACGTGAGAATCCACAAATAAATCATTAAAGAAAAGTATAATATTACCACCAGATAATTGATAGCCCTGATTCATGGCATCATAAATACCCACATCCGGACTACTGATCCAGTTTACCGTATTGTGACTATCGTTAGCATATTGTTGAATAATCGAAATAGTACGGTCCGTGGAACCACCGTCTTTAATATTTACCTCAATATTCTGATAATCCTGTTCTTCAATACTCGCGAGTGTTTTCGCCAGATTATCAGCACTATTATAAGTCGTTAAAATTAGTGAAACTTTATCCATTTAGCATTATCCTTCAGTAGCGTTAGATTTGTTTACTTCCTGCTGCAGTTCACTCAACTGTTTCTCCAAATTCTGACACCGTAATGCCATCTCTGCTGCCATAGTAACATATTTGTCCTCCATTTGAGAATGAACAATGGACAATGTAAGCAGTTTCTCGAATAATAAGCAAATCATAACCAAAAAGATGAAATTAGCAGGTGACTGGATGCCCAAAGCAACGGCCATGCTATAGGAAATCTGCGGAAAAAGTCCAAGAAGTGCCAAAATAAACGCAGTACCAATCCAAAAAAGCGTATCCTCCAATTTAACCTTACTCTTCCTAATTCGATGTATAATCCAAACAGCACTGAATAACGCCGCTACTATTAAGACACATCTTAATACAATTGACATAGGACTATCCTTCCTTTCTTCTAAACCACTGAAAAATAAAGATTCCATAGAGCATATAAATCATATAGCTAATTGAACGGCCAATCGTCAAGTAACTTGTACCGGCCTTTCTCTCCTGCATTTCTACCTGTACTTCCTTTACTTTAATTCCACAATTGATGAGAAAAGCCAAGGTATCCGGTTCTGGTCCATAATTCATTTTATAGCCAAACTTTTTAATCATATTTTTATTAAAGAGTCGCATACCGCTGGTAACATCCTTAATCGTCTTTCCTGTTGTTATCTTAATGGCAATACTAATCATATGACTGCCAAACATTCTTAAACTAAAAGGCTTTTTTTGACTTACAAATCTGGATCCGATAATAATGTCTGCATCGCTCTCCTGCATCGCCTTTAGCATGTCCTCAATGTAAGCCGGATTGTGCTGACCATCTCCGTCAAGTTGAACGGCATATTCGTATTGATAGAAATTGGCATATTTAATTCCGCTCCGAATTGCTCCTGCCAGTCCTACATTGACAGGTAAATCCAATAAATTATAACCTTTTTCGATACATATCTTACGAGTAGCATCTACAGAGCCATCATTCACTACTACATAATCATACTGCGGATAGTTTTGAATAATATTTTCGACTACTTTTTCAATATTTTCCGCCTCGTTGTATGCCGGAATAACAATTAAACATTTCATACGCGATCTCATCACTTTCATTTCAATTTCATCATCAGTACCATAAGATATTATTTA
>CAZNAP010000169.1:0-4042 GCA_964571145.1 uncultured Lachnospiraceae bacterium
ATATGGTGAACCTCGTTTGGCAATGGCTTTTGCCATGGTAAGTCTGTTGTGACTTTTATCTTTTAGTAAGGCAAAGAGTTCCTCTATTGGTGCATTAGCAATAGCCTCTGGCAAGAGGTATTTCTCTATCACACTGATAGCGGAATTTTGCCATATAGAGGAGAATAATTTATCATATTCCGGAAATATCTGCTCCAAAATTGTATGAATGCGAAGTTTGATTTCTGTACGTGAAGCAATGACGGAATCATGATAGCGGCATAGTTGACGCATTGCAAGCAGATTCTCATCGGCAAGTGCAGTTGTGGAGAATTGACCAAATCGGATTAATGACATAGATTGTGTAACCTTTGGATTTTAGAAAAGAATAAATAGAATACCAATTGTGACCGGTAGCTTCCATTCCAAATATACAGGTGTTATTGTCAATATGATTGAATATATGATGCATTCACTTGTTGAACAATCGTAATCCTTCTTTCATATTTTATAGTTTAATGAAAAGTGACATTTTCTCAAGAGAATCTTAAGGTGACATTATCATAAGTTAATAACAACCGCTTCGGCAAAAAGTTGACTTTTCCGCTAATATAGGGTACACTTTCCACATGTAAAGCGTTTTGGGGAGAGGAATCCAGCGATGGATTTTTGTGTGAAAGGAGCTATTAATATGGCAGAAGAAAAGAAAACAACAACTAAAACAACAGCAACAAAAGCACCTGCTAAAAAAACAGTAGCTAAAGCACCGGCAGAAAAGAAAGCAGCTACTAAGAAACCGGCAGCAGCAAAAACACCTGCTAAAAAGGCCGCAGTTAAAGAAAAGGTTAACTTTGAATTTGGTAGCAAATCTTATACACCTGAAGATTTAATGAATATTTGCAAGGATGTATGGAAATATGATTTAAATGGCAAGGATGCAGATCTGAAGAGTATCGAGCTGTATGTGAAACCGGAAGAAAATACTACTTATTATGTAATTAACGGTGACATTACCGGAAGCTTTTCTATTTAATTTCCTTATTATAGTACGATTAATAAAAATAACCATTTTAGTAAATGCTGTGTCAGTAGACACAGCATTTATTTTTGTATACGAGTGACGAGTCACAATGCAACACGGAGATTATTTTATAATTTGTTTATAATATAAATGTTGACAACAAAAAGTGTAAGTGATATCTTATGTAAAGAAGGTGTTAGCACTCAAAAGAGTCGAGTGCTAATAGAGAGGAATGGTGCAGATGCAATTAAATGAGCGACAAGTCAAAATATTGCAGGCTATCATCCGTAATTACTTAGAAACAGGCGAGCCGGTAGGCAGTAGAACCATTTCCAAGTACACGGATTTGAATTTAAGCTCTGCTACCATAAGAAATGAAATGTCGGACTTAGAGGAGATGGGTTTTATCGTACAGCCTCATACCTCAGCCGGAAGAATTCCATCCGATAAAGGATATCGTTTATATGTAGATACCATGATGGAAGAAAAAGATAAAGAGCTGGAAGAACTGAAAGAAATGATGCTGGAGAAAGAAGACCGCATGGAACATCTTCTTCGGCAAGTAGCTAAAATGTTAGCTACCAATACAAATTATGCAAGCATGATTTCAGCACCGGCAATTCATGGTAATAAATTAAAGTTTATACAGTTATCCAAAGTAGATGTCAATCAACTGTTAGCAGTTGTAGTGGTCGAAGGAAATGTGATTAAGAATAACATCATTCCGACTTCCGAAGATTTGGACAACGAAACCATATTGAAATTGAACATTTTGCTGAATACACATTTAAATGGCCTTGCAATGGAAGAAATTAACTTGGGTTTGATTTCAGCATTAAAGCAAAAGGCAGGTATTCACAGTGATGTGATTGCAGATGTAATCGACGCCATAGCCGAATCAATTAAGGCGGATGAAGATTTGGAAATTTACACCAGCGGTGCAAATAACATCTTTAAGTATCCAGAGCTTGCAGACCAGCAAAAAGCCAGTGAGATTATCAATACATTCGAGGAAAAGCAGTTACTCACAGAATTGGTTCAAAATTCACTTTCGGAGGATACAAACACAGGCATTCAGGTTTATATCGGAGACGAATCACCTATTTCGTCCATGAAAGACTGCAGTGTGGTCACAGCAACCTATGAACTGGGAGAAGGTATGCGAGGCACAATCGGAATTATCGGGCCTAAGCGAATGGATTATGACAAGGTGGTAGGAACTCTTAAGACTATAACCCATCAGCTGGATGATTTATATAAGAAAAAGACATAAGTAAGGCATAAACTTAGAAAGGGATGAGGACCAATGGATATGGAAAATCAAAAAGAGGTGCAAGAAGATACAGTACTGGATGAAGATAATGAAGCAACAACAGATGGCAATATCACAGAAGAAAGTAATATAGAAGGCGACATCACGGAAGAAAGTAACGCTGAATCTACTGAAACAAATCAGGAAGCAGCGGAGGAGGAAGCAGCAGATACCTCTAAAGTAGATAAAAAAGCCTTTAAGAAGAAACAGAAGGTTGATAAGAAACAGGATGCGTTGAAAGAAAAAGTAAGCGAGCTGGAAGAAAAAGTAATCCGCCAAATGGCAGAGTTCGAGAATTTTAGAAAACGCTCCGAACGAGAAAAAACCACTATGTTTGAAACCGGTGCAAAAAGTGTGATTGAGAAGATTTTACCGGTAGTTGATAATTTTGAAAGAGGCCTTGCAGCCATTCCCGAAGAAGAAAAAGGCAGTGCTTTTTTAGAAGGAATGGAAATGATATATAAGCAGTTAATGCAGGAATTAGAAAAAATGGATGTAAAAGCCATTCCCGCCGTGGGCGAAGAATTTAATCCGGATTTCCATAATGCAGTAATGCAAGTGGAAAGTGAAGAGTATGAATCCGGTGTGATCGCTCAGGAATTACAGAAGGGCTATACTTACAGAGACAGCGTAGTAAGGCACAGCATGGTAGCAGTTGTTGGCTGATCATGCAAAAGAATCAAATCAGGAAAACCAGTAAACCATAGAGATACAACTAATCAAATTAATGAATCAGGAGGAAATAAAAATGAGTAAAATAATTGGTATCGACTTAGGAACAACAAACAGCTGCGTAGCAGTTATGGAAGGTGGTAAACCCACCGTTATCGCTAATGCAGAAGGCGCAAGAACCACACCCTCTGTAGTAGCATTTACAAAAACAGGTGAAAGATTGATTGGTGAACCTGCTAAACGTCAGGCAGTAACCAACTCAGAGAAAACAATCTCTTCTATTAAAAGAGATATGGGTACAGACAAGGGTTGTACCATTGATGACAAGAAGTATTCACCTCAGCAGATTTCATCTATGATTCTGCAGAAACTGAAAGCAGATGCTGAAAGCTATTTAGGAGAAAAAGTAACAGAAGCAGTTATTACAGTTCCCGCTTACTTCAACGATGCTCAGCGTCAGGCAACCAAGGATGCAGGTAAAATTGCAGGTCTGGATGTAAAACGTATTATTAACGAACCTACAGCAGCAGCACTTGCTTATGGTTTGGATAATGAAAAAGAACAGAAAATCATGGTTTACGACTTAGGTGGTGGTACCTTCGATGTTTCTATTATTGAAATTGGTGACGGTGTCATCGAAGTATTGGCTACCAACGGTGATACACATCTTGGTGGTGATGATTTTGATAACAAGCTTACGCAATGGATGATTGATGAATTTAAGAAAGCGGAAGGTGTTGACTTATCGAAGGATAAGATGGCTTTGCAGAGATTAAAAGAAGCAGCTGAGAAAGCAAAGAAAGAACTTTCTTCTGCAACTACAACCAATATTAATTTGCCCTTCATTACAGCAACACCCGAAGGCCCTAAGCACTTTGATATGAATCTATCCAGAGCTAAATTTGATTAATTAACACATGATTTAGTTGAGAGAACCGCAGTTCCTGTTCAGAACGCTATGAGAGATGCAGGCCTGAATAACTCTGATTTAGGTCAGGTATTATTAGTAGGTGGTTCTACACGTATTCCTGCTGTACAGGATAAGGTTAAACAGCTCA
>CAZNAP010000170.1:0-4015 GCA_964571145.1 uncultured Lachnospiraceae bacterium
AATCAAAGCAGCAGACCCGGTAACCGGGCCTACTGCTCCTATAATTAATGCTACAACTCCTAAGATTAATAAAGCTGCTCCTGAAAATGTGATACTACGTTCCACTTTATTCATAATTTGATTTAGAATCCTCCTATTGTTCTTCTAAGCGAATCACGCCCATCCAATAGAATCCACTGATATCCTTTGAAGATTCATCAGCTGCTGTATGTGCAATATCATAAAACGTCTCATCGTTTATACTATAATCTGTACGTAAAACCGCTTTTCCATCTTCTTTTAATAAGGTTACCAATTCTCCAGACACTTCATCTACATCATAAAAACGACCTGTAGAACGATAATATTCTAAGCTATCTTCAGTGGCGTTGTAAAGAGTCAAGGTCTCATCCATGGCAAAACGTCCGTCTTCAACCAGCGTATCACTTGCAGCTTCGTCTGATAAATTAAGCAATGCATTTTCAATCATGTCATTGTCATTATTGGTACTATCTAAAATATACCACTGATCGTCCAATTTCACTTTATTCCATGCATGAGGTACGCTTCCCTCTAGATAACCGGTTACAACTACGCTTTCTAATCCTGCTGCATCAGCTAAAAGTTTAAATGATGCAGCATAGCTTGCGCAAACGCCGACACCGTCTACTAAAATACCATATGCCGTAAATGAATCGTAGAAGGATTCATCTACTTTTGCAAAATTATTTTCTTCTGCATTTTCAAGTGCATCATTATCATATTCTGCATTTTCACATAGATAAGTATTAATAGCAATTTCTTTTTCCACATCACTCATATCGTCGGAAATAATCTCGTCTGTAATTTCTGCTACTTTCTCTATTATTTCTTCTTGTTTTTCGGCTGTTTCTTCTTGATTGAAATCATATTCCACATTCGCTGTAATATTCATCATAGGCAACATCATCCGATAAATCCAATAAGGAACTAGCATTATCTTCTATCCAATCTTCTGAGTCATCGGAAGTGTAGTATTGACGAAAACGTGAATTCATAGAAAGAATTTCACCTTCAAATTCATGTTGTTCACTCACCCAGCTTGTATCTGTTGTATCTGCAAATACGTTTGTATATTCCCAAAAACCCTTCTCATCTTTATTAATTGTGAACACTAAATAACCATCAGCACCAGGTACTTCATCCCATGAGAATCTAGCCAATCCATCTTCTGTCTGATCAAAAGTAACCTGAGGTGCGTTGGGAATTTCTGCTTTGATTTTGATTACAGTAATAACCGGTTTATCTAAAGGTTCTCCTGTTTCTACATCTACATTTGTTGCGAAATAGTATTGAGGCAAAGTTCCCCAACCGCCTGTGCTTTCATCATCATTCAAATAACTGCCTGACCAATTACTTAAATCAACATCATCGCTTGAACCCATTTCTGCAATGCCGAAAAACGGAGGTTCTACTGTCAGAATCCCTGTTTCAGCATTATAATCAAAATTGCCGGCTTCAACAGGATATTGTAATTCTGCATCCTGATAAATGATAAAGCTGTCAAATATACTGGTTTCTGTATCCCATGGATTATAGCCCAGTTCTATTTCTAAAGAATCTGTTCTTCCTACCTTAATTACATTTCCACTGTATTCTGCTGTATCTCCGGCACCTGCATATTTCTTTTGTAAATCTTCTGCCAGTGCATTTCCTGCAGATGCTTTATCTTTAGCACTTTCGTCATCGTTCTCTTTATTGCGTTCCTCTTTTGTCTCTTTTGCTTCTTCCTGTGCAGAGGTTTCCTCTGTAGTTCTTAGGCTGGCACCACATCCTGTCATCAACATAGATGCTGCAAGAATTGCAGCCATTGCTTTAGTCGCTATTTTTTGTAATTTCATAATTACTTCCTCCTTTTGCTTTCTACCCTTAATACTGGTGAACAGCAAAAAAGGTTTCACAATAATAAAAAAAATTATTTTTTTATTTTTTGATACAAATAATCAATAAACTCTTTTTGTGAAACATTGGTTCCAATGACTTCATATGTGTTGCCATCTTTTTCATAAATTGCCTGAAATCTATAACCTTCTGTCTTTAAAACCGAGACATAAATTTCCTGTTTTCCAATATAGGATAAGTCTTCCTCTTTCACAGTGTCTAAAAGATTGCTATCAACTTGACGTAGCTTTATGGTTCCGTCTTCCTTGGCTTCCTCATCATTTGTTTCTTCTGCATGATTCGAATCACCGGCTAATCCCGCATTGGGTGTGATTGAAATTACAGTTCTATCACTGATAAACTGAATCTCGCCGTCTTTCAGCTCTATACTGTCATAAAATTCCCCTGCTTCTATTGGCGTTATATAAGTGGCTTGTTTTGAACTGAAAATAACGAATAAAAATGCTGCAGCTGCAAGTCCTACTAATCCCGAAGTTGTCATTAGAATGTTCTTAGTTGAAATTTTCTGTGGTTTTCTTATTTCCGAAATTGAATTATTTTGTAAGGCAATATTTTCTTCCTGCATTTTTATTAAAATGTCTTTTTTAAGCTCTTCAGGTGCTTTTAACTGGGAAAAGGCTTCCTTGAATTGATTTTGTTCATTTTGATTATTCATAATTGATAGCCTCCTTCCTCAAGATGCTTCTTTAAATGATTTCTGCCTCTGGATAATAATGTTTTTACTGTATTTTCGCTCTTCTTAATGATATCAGCAATTTCCTTAACGGAATACCCTTCATAATAATATAAATAAAGAGTCAAAGAATACTTTTCCGGCAGCTTATGCAGTTCTTTTAATAATTCGTTTTCTTCCATTGGATTTGATTGGCTTACTGCATCCTCTTCACTAACCATTCCTTGGGTCACTTTATTCCAGGTGCTGGTTACCATTGTTTTGGCACAATTTTAAGTAACCCGAATCAGCCATGCTTTTAAATGTTCTTCACTTTGAATATCTGACTGTTTTCGGACAAGACGCAAAAACACTTCTTGAAAAATGTCTTTTGCATCTTCTGTATTCTTGGCAATCGTCATAGAAATACGATAGACCATATCAGCATAATTTTCTACTGCTGCTTCAAGATTAACTTGATATCCCTTATCTGTAGTATTTTCCATCCCCGATATTTCTCCTTAATGTACAAAAAGAGCCCTTGCTTCACAACCAATCACTCAGTTATAAAACAACGGCTCATCTGTTACATAATCATTCAATTATTCAGCACTGATGATTTCTTTCTTGTTGTAAGAACCACAAGCCTTACATACTCTGTGAGGCATCATAAGAGCGCCGCATTTACTACATTTAACTAAGGTGGGAGCACTCATTTTCCAATTGGCTCTCCTTTTATCTCTTCTGGCTTTTGAAGTTTTATTCTTAGGACAAATAGACATCGTTACACCTCCTTATTCGCGTTAAAGATATCTTTAATAGCCGCCATTCTGGGGTCCGGTACAAATGTATCACATTCGCAGCTTCCCTCGTTTAGGTTCTGACCGCATTGTTTGCAAATTCCTTTACAATCTGGACTGCATAAAACCTTGACCGGCATATTGATCAGTATTTCACTATTCATCAGAGCTTCTGTATCTAATTCATAACCTATAAGATAGTCTTGTTTCTCTTCTTCAGTCTGTTCATTTTCAGCAAAGACATCAGGAGAAATCAATTCGTCCTCTATCTCAAGTTCGATAGATTCAGTAATAAATTCAAGACATCTGTCGCAGGGCATTTCCAACTCAAGTTTCAGTTGTCCCTTCATCAGTATTTTCCCTTTTCCAATATTACTAAAGGAAAGTTCCAACGGAGATTTAGTAATAATCTTATAATTATTTCCCATGTAAGAAATCAAATCTTGCTCGTAAGCTAGACTTTCATTTCTTACTTTTCCATCGGATGTAAATACATCAGTCAGATTAATCAGCATATTCAAGCTCCTATGAATCATGTATGTAGCATCAATTCCTATAAAAACTGACAAACTATCACACATCAAACAATTATAACGGCGGTTATCTTATTTGTCAATAGCAAAATATGCATCAATTATTCTCT
>CAZNAP010000171.1:0-2131 GCA_964571145.1 uncultured Lachnospiraceae bacterium
AATCTCAATAATAACAAATCTGCAAAGGTCAATGGCATAACATCATAATCTATAAACTGCAGTAAGGACATATATGGACCACCCTGTTTGATATCATCAGTTACTAACGCATATGTACCAAGAGTTTGTGCCAGAGCAATTGCATATACTTCTCCCATATCTCCGGGAGCATAAGCATTTTTTGTATCACAAACATGCTCCTCAAAAATCAACAATACTCCCCGTTCTTTTAAAAGCTGTCTTGTATATACTTTGATTTTTCCAAAAGAAATATCTTGATCTATCCGCTCAACAACACTTTGGCCATGATTTTGCAGTTCCACATTTCTTATTTGCTCGTAAATAATTACCCCATCTTCAAAAAAATCAAATAAAATATGTTCTTGATTTGCTTGGTATAAATGGATGATCACGTTTGTATCAAGTGATGCTCTCAATCATCTATACCCCCTATAAGTTCATCTAGATTAAACTCCCCAGTTTCTTTAGGTACAGTCAATTTATCGCTGACATCTTCTATTGTTAATTGATATACGCCAAGAACCTTCTCCAGAGTTTCTCTTGGCACTGCATTATGATTATAATTAAATATCACGTAATCTAAATATTGATATGGAAGATTTCTGTCATTGCTCACCTCATTTAATCTTCTATTACCACCAATTACTTTTAATAGATTGCCTACACGATTTTTATTTTTTTCACTGTTTAAACGTGCTTTCTGCAGTGAATTAATTATTCCAAAATCCTCTAAGCTATTCAATACAGCCTCAAAACTCATGCTAAATTCTGACATCAGTTTGGCTATATCACAAGCAGCCAGTTCATCTGCACGCATGTTATTTAACTCAATATCGAAAAATTTCCGTACACTTTCTTCCGGCATTAAAAGGCATGCGGCAAAATAATTTGCTTCCTGTTCTTCTTCATTATTCTCCGAATCGTCTAACGTCTGCTTATTATCTATAAACGCTCTCCCACTATTAAGATGCAAAATAACATGCCCAATTTCGTGTGCTAATGTGAATATTTCTCTAGATAAACGTACTGCAGAATTAGTAAAAATAATGTAATCTCCATCCCTTTTCAAGGCAAAGCCCAAGGCACTTTCTCCCTCGATTGGATATCGTAGTAATCGATAGCCACTTCGATTACATTCTTCAAAAATATCCATGATTCCATATTTATTATTTCTGCAATTTTCTCTGAAATTCTCAGCCTTACGCCTAATGCTTCTTCTGGTATTCTCATCCATACTTATCACTCCTCGTCCGGTTGTAATCTTTGATAAATATGTTTATTCGCATAGAACAAATCCAGCATTGCAAATATTTCATCCGCAGAGGAGTGGCCCTCGTTATTTCTAAATACCACACTTGGTTGCTCATTTAAAACTTTAGTTATATCATTCACCGTCACATCCAGCGCATCTGCAATTTTCATTAAAATATCTAAGGATACATTATTGTTGCCATTTTCAATACGCGCAAGTTTTTGCCTGCTTATACCTAATACATCTGCTAATTGCTCTTGCGTCATTTCATGTATGGTTCTTAATTCCTTAATTCTTCCCCCTAATAGTTCATTCATGATTACACCTCCATTTAGTGTATCTTAATCATAACATTAATAACTCTTATGTCAATAGAAATGTTTCGTTATCGTTACACAGATTATATCGTCATGTTATTGTTTTATTACATATCTGAACAAAAATTTTAATACTTAATGATCCATAGTTATCAATTTCTGATAACTACTAAAAATTCACATAAATAAATGAGCTGACGCCTGAAAGTGAAATGACGCTCCATACAAGCAAAACTGTCATCAGCAAGACGTTCCATAGGGATGGTTTGGCAGTTTTCACATAAGCTACTGCATTCTTGCCAAAGAAAACTAAAATCAAAACTGCTGCCACAATGACTACTAAAAGAATGTAATGTGCATACTGCCAGCTGTCCAGTCGCAAAATTTTGATAATGTACCAAAACTCATCCAAATTAAAGCAATCGGCTAAATCCCAATTAATTCTGCCAAAGTTCAAGCTTCCGATTATTTTAAATACGCTAAGTGCCTCCTGAACGGAAGGTGCTCTAAAAAATACCCACGCAATGTTGACATACAAGAA
>CAZNAP010000171.1:2231-3993 GCA_964571145.1 uncultured Lachnospiraceae bacterium
CTGAGGAAAAATACAATCAAGCAGTTAATTGCTGTACGGCTTTTTCCTTTGCGGTTTCCGCCCAGAGGAATGTACAGATATTTGGTAAAAAAAGTGGTCAACGTGATGTGCCAACGTTTCCAAAAGTCTATAATATTGACTGCTTTATAGGGAGAATTAAAGTTGAGTGGAAGTTCAATTCCAAACAGGCTTGCAATTCCCATAGCCATATCACAGTAACCGCTGAAATCAAAATACAGCTGCAAGGTAAAGGATAACATCAGCAGCAGTCCATCTCCAGAATTCAACTGTGCAAGATTCGTGTATCCATAATCCACTGCCCGTCCGAAAGTATCCGCTATCAAGACCTTTTTAAATAAGCCTAACACAAACAAAAAAAAGCCACGAAATATTTTTTCCCAATTTAGACGTTTGCCCAGATTTCGATACTGGGCAAGCATTTCTCCCGGTAACGCTATGGGACCCTGTACCAGTTTAGGGAAAAATGTCACATAGAAGCCGTATTCCAGTATTCGGACACCCTTAATATTTCCACGATAGCACTCCATCAGATACGCGATCTGGGTAAAAGTAAAGAAACTGATGCCAAGTGGAACAAACTCTACCGATGCATACTTGGTCACAGCCAAAAAGCCCAGATTAATGGCCAGTCCTATAATCAACAAAGCCTTTCGACTATTATCCTGCGTGGTTCGCTGCCCTGTTGCTGACTTACCAATCCGCTCCATCTGCCAGCCGAGAAAATAATTAATTGCCATACTCATCAGCAAAACAGGGACATTAGACGGGATTATCCAGCCGTAAAAAATAAGAGACGCAACGATCAGAAAGGCTCCCAAAATTGTATCTTTAAGCCTTCCTCCATAAATTTTCTCACCTACTTTTTTGCAAACATAACTGCCCAGCAAAACAAGTGGAAAGAATAAAAAAATAAATTCATAAGAATTAAACGACATTATTCTTCATCCTCATAGTAGACCTGCCACTCTCGCACCGTTTCAGAGGTAACAGGGTCTTCATATACTCGATAGCCGTCAACAACAGCTAAAAGCTTCAAATCAGCCTTTTCGGGGTCAATATCGGTCTTTCGGGTGGGTGCCAGCACAATATACTGACAATAATTCTTTCTGGTCGCCTCCAAAAGATCCTCGATTACAATCGTTTCGGGCTTTTCCATTACTTCGTAGACTTCATTATAATAGTCCCAACGGGCTACCAACATTTCTCTGCCGTAAGGCATATTAATTTTGGCATCATACTGACGGACAAAATGAATCAGTTCTGGAGGCATAACTGCCGTTACACGCAGATTTTCCTCTCGGGGCGTAATTAAATCACAAATTGAAACAACCGTATCAGGAATATGATACAGATTTTCAGCTTTGGAAATATAGTTGCTGCGATATACCAGCGAGCCGCATAATATAATCAAAATTCCGGTTACAATCAGGCCAATTCTTTTATGCTTCGCCCACCAACTGCAAGCCCCGTAGACCGTCATCATGCCCATTGGAATCGTCCAGAGAATTCGATAATAAGTTTCTGCATCCAAACCAGCTGCCACAAACAGCTTACGCGTAAGCGGAAACAAGAATATAATCAAAATCAAAATCGGTGCATATACAAATAAAATACGCACGCGTTTGTCCTTCTCCTTAATCAGCAAATATATCCACGCCAGTGCGGTCAGCACCAGCAGAAACTTTAATCCCGTATATAGTTTAAAAATAACCAGGCTTTCCATGAAAATCCCAAACATATA
>CAZNAP010000172.1:0-3861 GCA_964571145.1 uncultured Lachnospiraceae bacterium
GACATCTGGACACCCCTTTTAACTCTATCAATTTCTGCTCATACTCTTCAATCTTCTCTTTGGCAGCTTTAAGCGTTTCCATATACGCTAAAAAAGCTTCCTCCGGAGAGTCTGCATGTAACTCTGCGTAAAGCTTACCCATTTGTGTGTGAGTATTTGTAATCTTCTTTTCTTCATCTGAAATTAATGACTTGTACTTAGCTGAATCAGCAAGTTCTTTACTTTTCTGAATTGTTGTCTGTCCTACATCTGAAATCTTTTTCCCAATATTATCTAAAAAAGCCATCTCTACTCCCTCCAAATTATTAAATTTATATAAATTCTACCCGTTTGGATTTTCTTTGTCAATAGATTTAGTCACTCGGTGCTTATCCCGAATAAAATTCATGGACTACCGTTTTCGAATAGTGTAAACTATTTATGAAGTCAGTTGCATTATTTGAGCATCTGGCAGAAAGGCTAGGTCGATATGGAAGACAAAAAATACGAACCTATTTATTTGGAAACGAAAGGCGACTTCCGCATGCGGGAGCTGGATAAAAATGACTTGGAACAGTTTAACGCATTGTTTCAATATGCTTTTCAGGTTACCTCTATGGATTTACTTAAAACAGGCTGGCAACCGGATGAATTAAAACATGCCAAACGCCCCATTTTAGAAGAGGCTTATGTACTCGGTTGGTTCTATAAAGAAAAGCTGGCTTCCATGATTGTTGTCTATACCATGAAAGTGAATATCTATGATTTCATCACGGAAATGGGCGGTATAACCGGTGTTGCAACCTATCCGGAATATACCGGTCGCGGATTAATTCACTCCCTTATGAAAAGGGCTTTGAACTATATCCACGAAAGAGGTATGTCCATTTCCTTCTTATATCCTTATTCTATTCCTTTTTATCGAAAAATGGGTTGGGAAATTGTTTCCGACAAGCTTACCTTCACCGTAAAAGACACGCAGCTGCCAAAAGCGCGTCCTGTAGAGGGTATGGTAGAGCGTGTCAGCTTGGATTCTGAAGATTATCACAACGTCCATGCTTATTTTTCTCTGCAAAGACACGGTTGCCTGATTCGAGAGAGTTTATCCTGGGATGAGTATTGGCGCTGGGATAATGATGATATGATTGTTGCGGTCTACTATAACAAGGACCATAAACCGCTGGGTTATGTGGTTTATTATATTGCAGATGATATTTTCTATATTAAGGAAATGGTTTACCTAAATATCGAAGCCAACTACGGATTATGGAACTATATCAGTGCTCACTTTTCCATGATTACGCAGGTTCAGGGTAATAATTACTCCGGCGAGCCCATGGCTTATCTTTTTGAAGACAGTGAAATCACCGAAACGATTTCGCCTTATATGATGGCAAGAATTGTGAATGTAAAAGACTTTTTGGAAAATTACCCCTACCAGATGTCGCAGGAAGATTTCAAAATTCATTTCCGCGTGCATGACCTGATGGCACCCTGGAATGATGGTGACTACCAAGTTTCCTGGCATGACGGTGTCACCAGCTGCGAATTGGTCGACAACAATCAGTCAATTAATGTGGTGGAGCTGAGTGTCAATACACTGACTGCCATGATGATGGGTTACAAACGACCCACTTATCTGTACGACCATGAAAAAATCAAGACCGAATACTATATGCTGACCTGGCTGGAGCGCTTGATTCCCGCAGAGCAGCCTTACTTCTCAGATTATTTTTAGTCACTTGGTCGCTCACTCTCGGTTAGTAGTGGCTCTCGGTTATGAAGATATCGTTTGGCGAGTTTTGGGCATTGGAGGCAAAAATGCGACTATAGCACCCAAAATCATTGATGCGTTTTAGGTGTATGTCAGTATATGAATTCGGGCTGTTCACCGAGTGGCTAATCTTACTGTAAAGGTGGTGCCGTTTTGCTCACTGCTTTCAACTGTTATTTTACCATTATGTGCTTCCACAATACTCTTTGCAATAGACAGGCCTAATCCGTATCCACCTTCTGTCCTGACTCTGGCCTCATCGGCTCTGTAAAACCGTTCAAAAATGTGTGGCAGTGTTTCTTTTGGAATTGGATCTCCGGTATTATTAACAGATAACGTGACTTTATCCTGTTTTTGAGATAATTGCATCGTTATTTGTCCACCGGGTTGCGTATATTTACAAGCGTTATCCAGCAGAATAATGACCAGTTGCTTGAGCTGTCCTTCATCGGCTACTATCCAAATATCGTCTGCTATACTATAATTTAACGAAATTTCCTGCTCGTAAGCCACTGATTCAAAAGGAAGTACACAACTCCAGATTACGTCACTTAGTAATAGTTCCCTTTTATCAATAACAGCTTTTGAAACATCGGTTTTGGCCAAAAACAACATTTCTTCAACCAATTTCTTCATCCGTAAGGCTTCCGTATTAATATATTGAACCCATTTTTCTTCCTCTTGAATTGTATGCTCAGGTTTCCCAAGTAAAATCCCACTATTTGCAAGAATTACTGTCAGTGGCGTCTTGAGTTCATGAGAAGCATCCGCCACAAACTGCCGTTGCTTATCCCACGCTTCCTTAACCGGCTTAATTGTTTCTCTCGCCAGAAACAAGCTGATAAAGAAAAAAGCAACAAGACTGACCAGCCCTACTAGTAATAAGATAAGTGTCAGTTTCTGGATACTTTGTATCTGCCGCGAAATATCTATAAATGCAATCTTTGTATCTGAAATACCCTCAGCAACCATGAAACGTAATTTATAGCCGGACAAATACCCTACTGCTTTGTTCGATTTCAATACTTTGCCGACTGCATCTTCTAAAAAAGCATCCGTCACATCCACGTGGTCTCCCTGCATATTCAGTATTGCACCGGAATGATCCACCTTAACACTAAACCACATCACCATAGACAAGGGCTGCTCGCCGGGTCTTCTTGGCAGATTACTTATATCAAAACGCTCCTTGGGTGGCTCCGGCTGTGCGCTTTCCATATTGAGCGTCCTTTGCAGTATATTGTTCCATTCCCTAGAAGACATCCTATAATTGGAAAAAATAATCATAGAAAAAGTAAGCAGCAAAACAATACTGACCAGACTCATATTAATGATAATAAATTTTCGCTGTAATTTTTGTATCATGCGTCTACCTCAAGTTTATATCCAACTTTTCGTAATGTCGAAATACTGACTTTAGAGCCCAAATAATAAATCTTTTTCCGTAAAAAAGAAATGTAGGCTTCTACGTTATTATCTTCTACTTCAGATTCTACACCCCACACTTTAGTGATTAAACTATCCTTAGAAACTACAATTCCCGGATTCGCCATTAGCAATTTTAATACTTCAAATTCCTTAAATCCAAGGTGAACCGATTTGGCTCCAACGTGCAGCGTATTATCATCCAAACTTAAGATTAAATCTGCAAATGTAAGTTTCTGATAAACCACTTCTCCCTGCCGACGTGACAGTGCTCTGATTCGTGCCAGCAATTCTTCCGGTTCAAAAGGCTTGGTCATATAATCATCTGCACCTGCATCCAATCCCATGACTTTATCCGAAATCTCATCCTTGGCTGTCAGTAAAATGACAGGTGTGGCGTTCTTCCTGTTCCTTAATTCTTTGACTACCTCAAACCCATTTTTCTTTGGAAGCATTACATCCAGGACAATGACATCATAAGTATTTCCCATGGCATAATCCAACCCGGATAATCCGTCATACACAATATCAACTGTATATTTTTGTTCTGTCATAATCTGTCCTAACGCTTCGGCCAGCCTGACTACATCTTCCACAATTAAGATACGCACAAGAACTCTCCTCTTTTCTTCTATTCAAATGGTTGATTCTAGTCGCTCGGTGCTCAGTACTTTTCTTTTATT
>CAZNAP010000173.1:0-3790 GCA_964571145.1 uncultured Lachnospiraceae bacterium
ACATGGACAGTCATCGGAAATAAATCAACTCCCCGTACTTTCACCAGCTCATAACCGCCATCACAGAGAATCCGTAAGTCTCTGGCTAACGTCGCACTATCGCAGCTGACATAGATTATTTTCTTGGGTGCTATTTTCAGCATTGTTTCCAAGCAAGCACTATCGCATCCCTTTCGAGGGGGATCCACAACAATTACATCTGCTTGAATACCCTCCTTCTCATACTTTTCAGGAAGCACTTCCTCTGCTTTTCCAACAAAAAACTGCGCATTGGTTATGTTGTTATTCTCAGTGTTATGCTGTGCGTCTGCTATTGCCTCCGGGATTACCTCCACTCCATAAACCTGTTTGGCTTTCGCAGCCAGAAATAACGAAATGGTTCCGATTCCACAATACAAATCCCAAACGGTTTCCTGCCCGGTTAATCCTGCATAGTTAAGTGCCAGACTGTATAACTTCTCTGTCTGAACCGGATTGACCTGATAAAAAGAAAGCGGTGAGATACTAAAAGTGATTCCCTTATCCGTACGTATAAAATCATGCTCGATATCTCTTACGTAAATAGTATCCGTAATGGTATCTCGTCCCCAAATAGTATACGTTTCACTTCCAAGAATAACATTTGTATTCTCTGCATTAATATTTATTGACACACTTGTCATATTTGGAATCTGTTTGAGAGATTGAACCAAGCTTTCCTGTGTCGGTATAAACTGAATTTCTTTTCCGGAACGCTGTTGCTGATTTGAATTATAGTTCAAAACGATACAAACCATAATCTCTTCACTGTCAAACCCTTTTCGAATGAGAATATGGCGAATCAACCCTTTTCCGGTGGTTTCATCATATGCGGATACGTGATTTTCCCTCATATATGCAAGAATGCACTCCAGTATATCCTTGTTCTGCGTACACCCCAATAAGCATTTCGTATTGGCAATAATGTCGTGTGTACGACCGGCATAAAATCCGGCAATAGGTTGTCCTTCTTTACTGGTTCCAATGGGATACTGCGCTTTGTTTCTGTAATGAAAAGGTTCCTCCATACCAACAATCGGCTGTAAGCAAGCCTTGATTTGTTCTGCGGAAAAACCGCCTATTCGAATAAGATTATTTCTGATTTTTGATTCTTTCAGTTCCAGCTGTTTGTCATAATGCATGGCCTGAATTTGACAACCGCCGCATTGTTTATGATAGGAACATTGTGGATTCACACGAAAAGGAGAAGGTGTCAGCACCTTCTCTAATCTTGCAAATCCGTAATTCTTTTTTAATTTTGTTACACGAATCTGTGCTTTGTCACCAACAATCGCATCTTTAATAAAGAATGGAAAACTATCTACTTTCCCGATTCCTGCTCCGTCTGAACTGACATCCACAACATCCACTTCAATTAATTGATTTTTCGTAAAATTCATGCGCTACTCCAAACTGGTTCCTCTGACATTAGAATCAAACAAACGATTAAAGCCCAACCAGCCCGTTTCCGATGTATTATCCAGCATTTCGGTGAAGGTCTGCAGTTTGGCATCTGTATTATCTGCAAAATTAAGTGCAACAGCTTCCATAATAGCAGGCTTCTTGGGTGAACCAAATTCAAATTCTCCATGATGTGATAAAATGCAATGCTTTAATTCACTGGCAAGCAATACTGGAAATCCTTCTATTTGATTAATTTTTTCGCCTATCATTTCAGTTCCAATTACAATATGACCTAGGAACTGACCTTCATCTGTATAATCGTTTTGTGGAAAAAGGGATATCTCCCTCGTTTTGCCAATATCATGACAAACAGCTGCGCTGATTAATAAATCTTTATTCAATTTCGGGTAAGACTTGCAATAATAATAACACAGCTTCACTACGCTGAGTGTATGTTCCAACAAGCCACCTACGAAGCCATGATGCACTGTTTTAGCTGCTGAAGATTGTTTGAACAATTTAATGAATGCCGTATCTTCCACAAAAAACATCTGCAAAAGCTTCTGCAAATAGGGATTCTCAACCTTGCCTATATGCTCCATTAATTCCTGATACATTTCTTCTATATCATATTTGCTGACCGGCAAATAATCAGCGGGACTGTATTCACCCTCCTGACATTTCCGAATTCTCTTTACATTGACTTGCAGTGCACCCTGAAAACTGGTAACCTCGCCAAATACATCTATATAATCTAAAGAATCAAATTCTGCAATGCCGGAACTATTGGGATCCCAGATTTTAGCATCTAAAGTTCCTGTTTTATCCTGCAAAATCAAATTCTCATAAGGTTTACCATTTTTGGTAATAGCTGATTGTTTGTGTTTGCATAGATAAACATCAGATACTCTGTCTCCGTCCGTATAATCCTTAATATATTTCATAAAATTACCATACCTTTCTTTATTCAGGCCAGTAGCCCAATGTTACTTCTATTTCCATTTCGGTATATCCTTCAGGCCCCTGACGCATTAATCCAATTTTGACTTTATCCTCTGGATTAGACGTTAATAATACCCGAACCAATTCTTTATAACTGGTAATTTCCGTCTCGTCATAACGAGTAATTACATCACCGCTTTGAATCCCGGCTTCTAATGCCGGTGACTCCATGTTGACTTCCGTAATATAAGCACCGAAAGGTACGCCTAAACTGGCATTCGCTTCATTTGTAACGTTGATTCCATATAAGCCCAGATAAGCAATATCTTTATCGTTTGAAAGTCGCTCAATGACTTTCTTTAACTCTGTAATACCGACTGCGCTGACCATATTTTTCATATCTTCGGCATTATGAGACATATCTACAATCCCAATGACCTGTCCGCGCAAATTGACCAATATACCACTGGCACTGGTGCTGCCGTATATATCTGTGGTCAACATTTGGTATTGTGAATCTGGTAAAGAAATACTGTTTCCTATAGATGTAATCGTTCCAAAACAAATCGACTTAGCCGAATTTAGTGGTCTTCCAAGTGCAATCACAGGACTTCCTGCCAAATTACTGCTGGCTGAAGTACCAAGACTTACGGGTACTGCCAATTCCAGTGTTGTTATATAAATAAAACTTTTAGGTATTGATAAAATAGCCAGATTTGTATTACTGTCTTTCTTCTTAATTGATGCTTGATATTCTGATCCGTCAAAAAGTATTATTTTCAAGCTTTCAGCATTTTCAATACTGCTGATATTTGCTAAAATCAACAATTCTCTTCCGCTATCTGCTACAATAACACCGGATACAACGCCTTCGCTCTCATATTCGTTTTCCAGCCAGCTTACATCGGATGTAACCCCAATGACCGTAACCAATGAATTCTGCACTTCCTTAGCCACTTCATTAATTCCTGCATAGAGTGAAATATAATCTTCGGCACCGAGTTTCATTTCCGATAATACCTGGGCTATTTGTTCGTCCTCCAAAACAGGTGCTTCTGTGGGTTCCGGCTGCATCTGAGAATCATCGGCAATCATATCTTCGGGCAGAATCTCATCTGCTTCTGTCTCTTCAGGAAATACGATTGCTTTCGGCTCCTCTTCAGGGTATAATTTATTGCTGAATAATGGTTCTAAAACTAAAAAGGTCAGACAGGCTATTGTTCCGAAAATAACTGCCATAGCCGCTGTAATAATTGTTCGTCGAACCAGTTTTCTTCTATTCAGAGGCCTCTGCTTAATTGTTTCTTTCATAAAATCAGTAGGTTCCTGATTCTTCTTATATCCCATTGAAAAGCTCCTCTCTCTAGTAGTTCATGGGGCTTACGCCCCAATGCCCCTATTCAAAACCGTACGTGCGCTATTAACG
>CAZNAP010000174.1:0-3733 GCA_964571145.1 uncultured Lachnospiraceae bacterium
TATATATTTTTTATCATATAATGTCTATAAAAAAGACAATTTGTACAAGCGACTTTTTTGAATATTTTGCATAGTATAGACTATTCACTGCCGGTGCATCTACGACCGGCTTCCTAAGAATGAAAACAGGAGGTATTATGAAAAAAATATTGAAAAGAGTAATTGTCCTAACCCTTTCTGCCGCACTGGTACTGGGCTTGCTTACAGCCTGCCAGCGAAATGCCGGCGCAAGTAAGGAAACTAACGACAAATCACTTCAAAAAGTCACACTCAACGAGGTGGCTCACAGAATTTTCTATGCGCCCCTATATGTAGCCATCGAAGAAGGCTATTTTGCGGAAGAAGGCATTGACCTGACACTTGTAACCGGATTTGGAGCCGATAAAACGATGACCGCCGTACTTACCGGCGAAGCCGATATCGGCTTCATGGGAAGTGAATCCACTATCTATACTTATGCGGGTGGTGCTAAAGATTATGTGGTCAACTTTGCACAGTTAACCCAGCGTGCAGGCAATTTTCTGGTATCCAGAGAACCAATCAGTGACTTTGACTGGACTATGCTTAAGGGTAGCACCGTTCTGGGCGGCAGGGCAGGCGGCATGCCTCAAATGGTATTTGAATTTATTTTGGAAAAGAACGGAATTGACCCTAAAGCAGATTTGTCGATTGACCAGAGCATCGATTTTGGTTCCACTGCAGCTGCCTTCTCCGGCGGTCAAGGTGATTATTCTGTTGTGAATCGAAATTTACTACACCACAATATTGTTCATAAACGATAGTTTAAATAATGGAAATCTACAATTTCAAGTTGTTGACGGAAAATTACAATTCCGTTATGACGAGGAGGTGTAGTTATGGCATGGTCTGAATGGAAAAATGTTAATGCCGGTTACACTATACCTAGATGGTTGTTATCTTCTCCCAGTGGTGGTATTAATTCCTATCATTATGATAGGCTTACACTTGATGTGTCGGATTACACAACATTAACGATTGGTGATTTTGTCAAGGGTTCCGGATGTAAATTTAATTATGTTAATATTAATGGAGTAGAATACACAAACATAGATAGCATACCGAGGACATATGATGTTGCTAGCTTGGACACAATTACAATACTGGTTTATGTGAATGTAAACGCGGCCGCTACATTTGAAATACAAAATATTACCGTTACCTGATAATTACGAAAAAATAATATTACCTATTCCAACGTAATATGAAGGTATGTTGGTATATATACTTATATATTTATTTCCACAAATATCGCTTATGTCAAATGTGTACCCAACCTGTGTAGAACTTGATTTTGATATAGATTGTATAAAGTTTGCATTTTCATTAACTTCATCACTACTCGTTAATGGCTCATCTGTAAAAGCAATTACTAATGAGCAGTTACCATAGTTGTTCCATATATTTTTGAAGTTGACCTGTGTGTAATTACTTAGATTAATCGGATTACTTGATGTTTTAAATCGCGGATAACCATTGTTCGGATGCCCAACTCGCAAATCGCCAATGCTAAAAAAATTATTTAATAAATCGTATGGCTTGGGAAATGAATTAAAAGGGCGCCCTGCATCTGCACCTACCTTTACATATGGTTCGCCGTTAATGGAATAGAACGATATATTCCCATTGTCTAAACTCTCGTTTAACTCATCCACAGCGTCCTGCACATTTGTAGCAGCCAATCCGCTTGCTGCGTTATCGTAACTGGTATCTTCGGCCGTGGTAGACATATTTGCATGAAGCCAGTTTATAGCAGCTACAATGCTTGATTTATCAGTTGTAGTCAATGATGCTAATGTGCCAATTTCAGTTTGTAGATTACCTGCAGCGTCCTCTGACAGCTGGCCTTTCATCTCTTCAAACCATGCTAAAAATTCAGCTTCTTCTCCAGACTTAAACCCAGCCAAATCATCTTGAATTTGTTCATATAGAGTAGTTGTATCCCATTGACTGACAGATGATATTACACCACACCTTGCAGTTTCCAGTCTTGTGTCTGTGATTCTTGCATTGGTAATTGTGGGTGTGTTTTTTGCAATAAATAAATCTGCAAGTCCAATCTCCCATACTGATGATTGTCTGTTTAACTCAGGTCTTACAGGACTTGAAGCGGGAGTTCCGGCAACTATGTACAAATCACACGCACGTACAGCGTCATTGTCATTTAAGCGCATGACAACAGTATCAATTCTGTCATAGTTGGAATCCGAAGCAGTAATTGATAGCGTTCTGTTTGTTTCTTCAAATTTTAAGCAGCCACCGCATATTGCAAATCCAGAGCTTACTATTACATTCATTCCAGTACCGGCTGTTACCTGCAGATTGGTTGACGGATTTGGTGATACACCATCCGTAAATAATTTGTTAATTAACTTCCGGAGCGGAGCTGATGTAATTGCTCTGTCATATACGGGAGTTCCGTCACTATCGTGAGTAACGTGTGAGCCTAATGGGTATCCTATCCTTTGTTTGTACCTCTCTTTCTATTTCTTAATAATTGGAGTGCCAAACTCTAATGAAAGAGTCCATACACCGCCTTTAATTACCTCGTAACAACATATCAAGCGTGCCTCTGCTGATAATCCTATTTCTGGTATTTCAATACTGCATTTATCTCCAATATCAAAATCTTCCATGTATTCATAACTACCTTCGATTGCATCAAAATCAACATTAACTGTCTTGATATTTTCATTCAGTTTGAGTGAGCCATAATTATCGAGTGCTGCATAAAAATCCGCGTCTGTCAGATAATCTGCCTTATTGACTGTGGCTGTAACAAATAGCACCTTATCGTCATTACTTGTTTCGCCTTCCGCTCTTTGCGATATGGCTCTCTCATGTATGACATCCACATTGTTAACCGTGGATTTATTTTGCACTATGGCTGTATTTTTGTATTTCGTATTATCAATCAAAATATTGGGATTCTTGATATTTCCATACTTTGTCGAAAATACAATCGGATTGTTATCTGTCTGTTCCTCGCGTCTATCAATACCCTGCCAAACTGTAAGTACCTTTTGGTTATTTATGAAATCATATGTAACCTTGTAGGACATTTCAGACGGATTAAGGATTTCATATAGCTTATCACCTAAATATTCTCCGTTGCGTTCATGATTGGCTATATTTCCTCTTCCTGATCCGGCGGCACTCGTAATATCCAATGCTGATGTAATGCTTGTTCCATTAACCGTAAATGTAACACTCTTAAATGCATTAAAGTAAGCAAGTGCCACTGTTTCAGCATCATCTTCTTTAGATACCCAGTCTGGGGAATTTATGATGTTGCTAGTTCCTTTAGGATATACAGCCATTTTATTCAACTCATTCTCCAAGAAATGGCCACTAAGCTGCACAAAGCTATATCCGCTTCTGTTTGTATAGTTGATTTGTTCCACAACACCAAGTTCCGGTCTATCGTTTGAATATATATATGCTATGTCATTTGAATACTGCCATAGTGGTATCTGCATGGAAAATGTACCACTCTCATAATACTTACGATTCCACTGCAGGTTCGTATACCGGAGTAGAGATATAATGCCGTAATCACTATCAAGCGCGATTGTATTAAATCCTTTCCTTGGCTATCTCCTTTACATTGGCTTGTAGTTATCCCCTACTTCCTTTGTGATGGCTGTTTTCTGCTCATCAGTGAGCGTTACTCCGGCATCAGCCAGAATGCTTTCAAAGTTCTTCATAATATTCT
>CAZNAP010000175.1:0-3707 GCA_964571145.1 uncultured Lachnospiraceae bacterium
ATGTAACTCTGGAGCATGTTGCCAGTGTTTTGGAATACTAATACCTTTATAGGCTAGGTACATGGCAACTGTTTGTCCATGTATGTTTTATAACTCCGGAGCATGTTGCCATTCCTTTGGAGGGATAACACCATTATAAACCAATAACATGGCAACTGTTTGTCCATAAATATTTTATAATTCTGGATTATGATAAATTTATTTAGGAGGAATAATACCTTTAGAGGCTAAACGTAGTGGATTGTTTTTGTTATTATATTTTGAAAAATCACCCATTTTATCCTCAATAATAATCGGCTGAACTAAATCAAAAGAAAATGTACTGCCTACCCCATAGACACTTTCAACATGCAAATTACTTCCCATCAGATTTAGTAATTTTTGGGTAATGGTAATACCAAGTCCTGTCCCTTCAATATGATAATTATTCTTCAAATCTATACGTTCAAATGCCTCAAACAATCTTGGAATATCTTCCGATTTGATGCCGATTCCAGTGTCCTTTACTTTAAAATGCAAGCAAATTTTATCCCCTTGTATTTTCGTACCATCTACTAATAAGCAAACGCTTCCGTCATGGGTATATTTAATAGCATTAGATAATAAATTGAGTAGAATTTGACGAATACGATTATCATCACCTAATAGTTTGGTAGGTAATTCTTTCGAAACCTCTAAAAGAAATTCAAGTTTTTTATCTTTTGCTTTCACGACTTGCATTTGATATACATCTCTCAGAAGCGTTCCCAGTTCATATTCATTTGGAACAATAGTAACTTTCCCATATTCAATTTTCGAAGCATCTAAAATATCATTCACAATGCTTAGTAAGCCTTTTGCTGCATTTCCTATATCTGATGCATAGTCATGAATTTCCTGTTTTTCGCTTTCACGAAGAATCATTTCATCCATACCTAAAATAGCATTAATCGGAGTCCTTAATTCATGCGACATCAGTGCTAAAAATTCTGATTTGGCTTTGTTTGCTCTATCTGCTTCCTCTTTTAGCGCCCTAATATGTTGCATTCTTGTACGTTCATCAGTAATATCATAAAGAATGCATAATTTACCCAGCATAATTCCATCACTGTGAATATCAGTATGTTTTACCGAATAAATTCTTTTCCCAATCGAAATTTCATCTGTTTCTTCAATATCGAAGGAAAACAAATGACCGACTCCTTCAACTTCAGAAAGTTTCGTTCCTTTTTTGCAGTTTTCTAATATCGGAAAAAGGGTTCTTGCCTGCACATTCGCTTCTGAAAATCCCAAATGTGTATCCATAATAATAACTGCTGTATCCATATTCTGAATAATATTTTCATGTGCAGTCGTAACCAAATTAAACAATTTCTGAGAAAATATAGTAACCATTACCAGTAAAATGCCAAATGCTGTAGACATCGGAATAGGATCAAATCCATCGAATGTTTTGGAAAAGTATACACAATATGCAAGAATTGGCATCATTGTACTCAGCCAAATTAATAAGCTACTTCTCTTTTGACGTTTATCCGTAGTTATATAATAAAACCTTCCAGAAATCAAGATACTTGCACACATTTGAATTCCAACAATAATCACTGTTACGGTGTATAACGGCCCACGGCCTAGTACAGCATGTGGGATAAACCCACCTGTATCAAAACTCACACTGGTATAATACAGATGATTCCATTCACTGGACCAAACTGAAAAAACAACGAAGAAATCATATATAAGCAGTAGTCTATACAAAATTATAGGTAGCGGAAACTCACAGTACTTAGAAATAAAAAGCAATGTAAAGGTCATTGCGAAGGCCACCCCTATGTATTCGCATCTTAAAGCGATCATAACCTCGCCGCTATTTTTTGAGAGTAATTCCAAAAGATACCCGGCATTACACATTAACGCAGCAAATGCTACCAAAAGCATTTGTCTGGAAAGTTCATTTGATTTTTGTTTACATATTACCCAAATTGAACCCGCGCAAATACACAATGCAATGATTTGAATCATAAATACTATGTCAAAAGGCTCCATATTTATCCCCTTTTCTTAAGTCTCTTAAGGAACATTAAGAACATATTAAGTCATTATTCTTTCAGTCTGATTTTCAGTTCCTTCTCTGCTTCTCTCTTCTGGTCTTTCTTCGCTATATCCTGACGTTTATCATAGAGTTTTTTACCCTTTGCCAAACCGATTTCCATTTTAGCACGACCGTCTTTAAAATAAACTTGTAGCGGAACAATGGTAAAACCCTTTTCCGAACTATCACCAATTAATTTGCGAATTTGTTGCTTGTGTAAAAGAAGTTTTCTGATACGCAGAGGATCTTTGTTGAAAATATTTCCTTTTTCATAAGGGCTGATGTGCATACCATAAATAAAAACTTCGCCATGCTCAATCTTAATAAAAGCTTCTTTAATGCTACATTTACCCATACGAAGTGACTTCACTTCCGTTCCGTGCAGCACAAGTCCAACCTCATATTTATCTTCAATAAAATAATCATGATATGCTTTTTTATTATTGGCTACCAGTTTCATTTCATCCTTCGCCATCTTCTTCATCTCCTTCCTGTGCAAGTACAAATTCAACTGTCTTTTGCATCAGGTCTACACTATCTACCACTATCTTCACTTTTTGTCCCAGTTTAAAACACTTACCGGCATCGCGACCTATCATTTCATAAGTTTCTTCACTGTAATAATAGTAATCATCACCCAGTTTAGATACGTGGATCATGCCTTCTACTGTATTTGGAAGCTCCACATAAATACCATAAGCGGTGACTCCGGAAATGACGCCCTCATATACCTGACCAATTCTTTCAGACATATATTGTGCTTTCTTTAACTTATTGGTTTCTCTTTCGGCTTCATCTGCTCGACGTTCCATTTCAGAAGAATGCTTCGCTACCTGTGGTAAAACACCTGTGTAATGTTCGATTCGGTTTTCTTTCATTTTACCACGAAGTTGCTCCTTAATGATACGATGAATTTGTAAATCAGGATAACGTCTGATTGGGGACGTAAAATGACAATAGTACTGGCAAGCCAATCCAAAATGTCCCGTGCAATCCACGGTATATTGTGCACGTTTCATACTTCTAAGTGCCAATCTGGTTATCAATGCCTCTTCTTGTGTTCCTTCTATTTTGCCCAGCAACTTTTGAATTTCTTTCGGGTGAATTTCATTTACACCGGTTTTTACTTTCATATAATAACCAAAGTTATGAATAAAGGTTGCCAGTCGTTCAATTTTCTCCGGATCCGGATTATCATGGGTTCTATAGACGAACGGCAACTCTAGCCAGTAAAAATGCTGAGCCACGGTTTCGTTAGCCAGTAACATAAAGTCTTCAATTAATTTAGTAGCTGCATTTCTCTCATATTCTTGAATTGATAGTGGAACGCCTTCCGGATCCAATATAATTTTACTTTCCGGAAAATCAAAATCAATGGAGCCTCTCTCTTTTCTTTGCGCTCTGATGATATCAGAAAGTTCTTTCATTAATAAAAACATAGCAACAAGCTCTTTGTTGTTCCGAATAGCTTCTTCATCATTTTCAAACACTTTATTTACTTCTGTATAGGACATGCGTTTATTGACGCAAATCACAGTTTCGGCTATTTCATAATCTAAAACTGTACCTTGTTGGTCAAGTGTCATCATACAGCTTAATGCCAATCGGTCTTCTCCCATATTTAACGAGCAAATTC
>CAZNAP010000176.1:0-3669 GCA_964571145.1 uncultured Lachnospiraceae bacterium
ATGCGGAGGATGAGCACTGAGAGACTAGTGTGGCGAAAGGAAAGGTTAAAAATATGAAAGTAATCATATATGATATGAGTCAACAATTGGAAGAAGTAATTCGGGCAAAATATGTAATAGAGGATGAAGAAGCAGTATTAATCGGAGATGACGGAAGTATTAAAAATTGTATTGGCTGTTTTAACTGTTGGATTAAGACTCCCGGACAATGCGTTTTAGCTGACAAATATAACATGATGGGAGAAAAATTGGGTCATGCAAATGAACTTATTATACTCAGTGAATGTGTTTATGGTACCTTTTCCGGTTTTATAAAAAATGTTCTGGATCGTAGTCTATCTTATGTGAATCCGGATTTTACGTATAGTCGTAATAACGAGATGCATCACAAATTGAGGTATTTTAACCATCTGCAGTACCACGTTCGTTTTTATGGTTCCTGTACTGACGAGGAAAAGCTGACAGCACAACAGATTGTGCACGCAAATGCGTTAAATTTCGGCGGAGAAGTCGCAGATATACAATTTTTTGAGACGATGGAGGAATTACTATAATGAAAATTGCATTCATAAACGGAAGTCCCAAATTTAAAGATAGTGCATCCGGGATGTTATTGACAATGGCCAAAGAATATTTGGGCGAAGCAGAAACAGAAGAATTCATTTGTAATAAGACGCAATTAGAAGAGCATATAATCCAGCGTATTTTTAATGCGGATGCCATATTGTTTAGTTTTCCACTTTATGTTGATTCAATTCCGTCCCATTTACTTCGCTGTATGGTACAGATGCAACAGTATATTGAGGCTCATCCTTTGGAGCATAAGCCTATGGTCTATACAATTGTTAACAATGGATTTTTTGACGGAAAACAAAATAGGTTTGCGATTGAAAATATCAAACATTGGAGTCACAGATGTGGACTTTTGTTTGGACAGGGTGTTGGTATTGGTGGCGGAGGAATGGCAGCCAGTCTGGTATCTATACCGGGTGAACACGGACCAAAGAAAAATGTCGCATTTGCCATTAAGACAATGTGTGATCATATAACAAATAGAGCTTTTGGAGAAATTATTGCCGTAGAGCCTAATTTCTCCAGGTTTGCGTATCGATATATGGCACAGTTGGGGTGGAGACAGGGTATCAAGAAGAACGGTTTAAAGGTAAAGGATTTATTTTTGCAGCGGTAATTACACGAAAAAATATAGATACATGCTATCTGATTAGACAGAGTGTTCGAATGTATGCATTGAGGGAGAGTCAAATGGATTGGATTACGGGAATACAACGGGCAGTGGATTACGTGGAAGCACATATTACAGAGTCCATAGATTATGAAGAAGTAGCGAAACAGGCTTATTCCTCCAGCTTTCATTTTCAGCGGGTTTTCAGTATCTTATGTGGCTATACCTTGGGAGATTATATCCGCATGAGGCGGCTGAGCCTGGCGGGCAATGAACTGACTGCATCTGATGCGAGAGTATTGGATATAGCTTTGAAATATGGTTATGATACTTCGGAAAGTTTCAGTAGAGCCTTTACCAAGTTTCACGGAGCAACTCCGAGTCAAGCGAAACATGGTGGTGCCCAGCTAAAATCGTTTTCGCCTTTGTTTGTAAAATTAGTGCTGGACGGAGGAAACATGATTAATTACAGAATTGAAACAATGGATTCTTTTCAGATTATCTGCAAAGGTAAAAGGGTATTTAACAAGGACAAAATGCCCACAGAAGAAATTAGTCAATTTTGGAGAGACTGTCAAATGGACGGAACAATTGATGCGTTAGTAAAATACATTCCCGAAAATCATATTTTCAAGAATTGCATTGTGGGAGCCAGCTTTGGTCAAGATGCCACAGATATCGATTTTCCCTATGGGATAGGAGTGCATTATAACGGAATGCCGGTTGTAGATGACGGCCTAACCGTAGAAGAGATACCGGCTCATACCTATATTGTGTTTCCCTGTGTGGGCAAAATGCCGGAAGCTTTTGTGAATTTATATCATAAAATATACAGTGAATTCTTCCCGGTCAGTGAATACCAGCCTTGTTGCGGAACTGATTTTGAAGCATATCCGTCAGCCGATGTAATGAAGGATGACTATGCCTGTGAAATATGGGTGGCCGTAGAGAAGAAACATCACTGGTAATTCGGATAAGCACTGAGCAACTAACATCCAACCGCACAGAATGTCATGAATTTTTTTATACTTTTCGCTAGTATGTGTAAATACACATTTTACACAGAAAGCGAGGTTTTACAAATGAATTTAGAGAGAATTAAAAAGAGTATGGTACAGATGATTTTAGAATTTTCTGTACCATCAATTATTGCAATGGTATTGACGTCCATGATTACTATTGTGGACGGATTCTTTATCGGCAATTATGTCGGAAAAGAAGGTATTGCAGCAGTTAATTTAGGACTGCCGGTTCTATACTTGTATTTGGCACTAGGCGTCATGGTAGCAGTTGGCGGAATGGCCATTGCTGGTATGAATTTAGGAGCCGGGGAAGTTAAAAAGAGCAATAATGTATTCAACCAGACCATGGTAACCACCATGACATTGACGGTTCTGCTCAGTACATTATGTTATGTATTCTTTAATCCAATTATGAACTTCCTGCGCGCAGAAGGAGAAGTGGCGGTGTACTTTAAGCAGTATTATCGAATTATGCTGCTGGCATTCCCAATCATGATTGCCAATTCGGCACTGGGTATGTTTATCAGAGGCGAAGGCAATCCGCAGTTTTTTATGAAAGCCAGCCTGATTAACGTAGCAGGAAATTTTATTCTGGATTATGTGTTTGTTAAGTGTTTGAAACTAGGGGTCGGAGGTGTTGCTTCAGCTTCCCTTATATCGGTAGCACTTGAATTGCTATGTTTAATCTACTATATCGTTAGAAAATCAACTGTTTATAAGTTCGGAAAATTCCGCTTTTCCAAGCAAGACCTGAAAAGCATGATTCTAAACGGGAGTTCTGAGTTTATCAACGAGATGTCTATGTGTATTTCCATGTTTGCTTATAACTGGGTTATTCTGAAATATGTGGGCGTGGACGGGGTGGCGGCTTTCACAATTGTGGGATATGCCTCGTATCTGTTCAGCATGATTTTACTTGGCTTCGGGCAGGGTGCAAGTCCACTTATCAGCTTTACCTACGGGGCACAGGAGAAAAGGCTTTCTATTGATATCCGTAAGAAGACAAATCTGTTTGTGTTTGGAATAGGTGTAGTATTTATGGTTTTAATGTTGCTTGGTGCCAATTGGTACAGCCATGTATTTGTGAATAGCGAAGCTGTTGCAGCAATGGCGAATTCAGGAATCATAATATTTGTATTTTCGTTTCTTTTTTCAGGAATCAATACCATTACTTCTTTCTATTTTACATCAATTGGCAAAGCACTGGAATCAGCAATTATATCTTCTGCGCGTGGATTGGTTATTTTGTTGATTTGTATTCTGCTATTTCCCATGCTCTGGGGTATGACGGGTGTATGGCTGGTAGGTGTGGTAACGGAAGTGATTACGGTACTGATTAGTTACTTGTTTATTTATAAAAATGACAAAACTGTCACACAACAAATTTTGCGGTAAATTAAGTTGTAAATTAAGTAACAGTAAGCTTTGCAACCTAAGGAGATTTATAGTACAATCATAACTATA
>CAZNAP010000177.1:0-3635 GCA_964571145.1 uncultured Lachnospiraceae bacterium
CTATTTCACTGGGATGTCTGCCCCAGAGGTTTTCGGTATAATATTCAAAGAACATGGAGTAGAGTTTTCGACCAAATCGATTAATATAAAAGTTTTCCAGATTGTCTTCGGGTCGTTTATGTAGTAGGGAGCCTAAATAACTGAAGCCTACCTTCATGGTAGTGACAAACCCCATGTTTTTCAGAGTTTCCAACTTTAATGATATTGGATAATCAAAGAATTTTTCATTAAAATAAATTCTTGATACGCGGTGTCTGGTCAGCATGACGCGGTCTTCCTTCTCGGGATCGGGACCACCTTTCTGAACCGGCATTGGGCGATTCAACAAAATATCATCATAAGTGGGAGCACCCTGCATGGGAAGCATCTTGTCCCACCAGGCATTGACCTCTGGTATTTTGGAGAAGAAGCGGTGGCCACCCATATCCATGCGGTTTCCTTTATATTCGACGGTTTTGGAAATACCGCCAAATTGGTTGCTTTCTTCAAAAATGACAACTTCAATATCTTTGGTCTTGGTTAAGAGTTCATAAGCGGCGGTCAGACCAGCAGGGCCGGCACCAATTATTAGCGCTTTTTTCATAATTCGTAACCTTTCTTTCTCATCTGGAAATTAAAATTTATCGTATTTTACATATTTAGAAATTGTAGCACAATTTCAAAAAAGTGTCTATACATACTGGTTTATAATGGTAAACTAGTGTAGAATATATTAATATCATTTGCAAAAGGATAAGCACCGAGTGATGAGGAAGAATGTACATTGGAGGACGCCTGGGTGGACAAATGTGAGGTCATAAATAATCATAAAGCTTCTGGTAGAAACACGTTATTTATCATACTGTATTTGCTGATATCTGCCTTTTTCCTGTTATTATTGGCTTCCCGTTCTTCGTTTCTGTATCCTTGCAACGACTGGAATGATGCAAACAGTTATTTTTCAGTAGGAAAAGCATTATTTAACGGCAAAATGCCTTATCGTGATGTATTTGACCAAAAAGGCATGTATCTTTATTTCTTTTATGGTCTGGCATATCTGGTATCACATACCACATTCGCAGGGGTATTTGTGCTGGAAGTAGTATTGGCAACCTGTTCATTAGTAGGTATTTTTCATATTTTGCTTTTGTATATGCGTCAGAGTGTTGCATTGGCGCTTTCTCCCATTGTGTCGGCAGTTGTCATATGTTCGTATAGTTTTTATTGGGGCGGAAGTGCGGAGGAGGTCTGCTTTCCATTTTTGATATGGGGGTTATATATCGTTCTCAGATATTTCAAGAAACAGTATCCGCAGGAAAACATGAGCCGAGCCAATTTATTTGTGGGCGGTTTGTTGGCGGGTATGGTGGCAAACATCAAGTTTACATCCCTAGGTTTTTTCTTCGCGTGGATGATGTGGGTGGCATTTGTCTATCTGGTAAGAAAAGACCTGTTAGGAGCCATTAAAGCTTGTTTGATTTTCCTCTTAGGAATGGCACTACCATTTTTGCCCTGGCTCATCTATTTTGGTATCAATAATGGATTACAAGAATGGTATTACGGATATGTGTATATAAATGTTTTTGTTTATAGTAATTTACAGGGCGAAGGTCCGGGACTTGGCGAGCGCGTTTATATTTTGGAAAAGATATTATATTGGCTGATTCGCCAGGATTTAAGCTTTTTTGTTTTTGTGATTCCGGGAGTGCTTTGGTCAGTATTAGGCAAGAATAAAAAGTGGATGGAACGGTTATTGGTTCCGGTATTATTTTTCTTTTTGTTTCTTGGAATTTATATAGGAGGCTCAGAACTTCCATATTATGCGTTACCACTGGCGGTATTTACTGTACTGGGATTTGGTCTTCTGGGGAGTGTGTTGGACAAGCTGATATGGATAAGGCGAGAAGGCGCCAGCCAGAGTTCTCATCATTTAGAAACTCGCCGTTATGGATGTTGGCCTTATCTTATTTCCTGTATGATATCCTTGATTTTAAGCGTAGGCATTATTTGGACAACTTCTATCAATATTCCACACATGCTTGTTAAAAAAGAAGATGTTTTTCTCTATAAATTTCGTGACATTGTGATGGAATCTGAAAATCCTACGTTATTAAACATTGGTTGTCTGGATGCCGGACTCTATACAGTGTGCGATATTGTCCCTACTTGTCGATGGTTTCAAACGCAAACCCTACCGATTGATGATGTACTGGCAGTACAAGAAGAATACATACGCGAAGGACAGACGGATTATGTACTGGCACGGGACAGCTATCCGGAAGTGGTTTGGGAGCAGTATGAGCTGGTAGGAGAAGAACCTTGGTCACAAGGTGAATTGGACTTTACTTACTATTTGTTCCGGAGGAAATCATCATGATTGTTTTGCAATTAATCTTACAACTACTGAGCTTGATATTATGGCTTTTGGCAGTGCCGTTTTGCATAGGGCTTTTATTTCTGCCACTCTTGCCGAGAAGAATGCAGACACCGGGCGTCACATTAATCGTCGGGTATATTCTACTGTTTACGGCATTGGAATTAGTGGGCATTCCGATTGTTCTTGCTGTAGTTTATCATGGCTTTACCACCTTCATGTGGTGGTTTGCGTCGATTTTGGTGGCACTGGCCCTGGCCGGAATTGTAGTGACCTATTTAAGATGCAAGACAGGGGCTAAGAATAGTGTGGATGTGCAAATAGGCTCTTCACAGGGAAATGCTGGGCAAATGAAGCCTATCTTTACTGAAAATTGTTTTATGAATTGGAAGAATTTTAAACTTGAAGAAAAGATACTTTTAGGTGTTTTTATACTGATGGTAGGATTTCAGATGTATATGGCGTTTACCAGAGCTTCTTTTGACGGTGATGATGCGTACTATAATGTACAGGCAGTTGTTGCTCAGCAAATTGATTCTCTTTATCGCGTCAATCCTGATACAGGACGGAGCGCTCCTCTGGATATTCGTCATGGACTGGCATTGTTCCCGATTTGGGAAGCATTTATCGGTAGTATGAGTGGAATTCATGCTACAATCATTTGCCACAGCGTAATTCCGCTGTTTTTGATTCCACTGATCTATATTTTATATTTTCAAATTGGCAGGTTGCTCTTTGATAAGCGACAAGAGCTGTTGCCGATGTTTATGGTATTATTGGCCTTGTGGCAGATGTTTGGAAATATTTCGATTTATACCACAGAGACATTTTTCCTGACCAGAACCTGGCAAGGCAAATCCTTCGCCGGCAATTTCATTATTCCGGCAGTATTCTGGATTTTCCTGGCGTTGTTTAAGCCAATTGAGGAGGCTGCTGATTCGAATAAACAGACGGGATTATGGTTGTTGCTTGCCTGTATTAATTTGGCGGGCGGTGCCAGCAGTTCCTTGGTAGTGTTATTAAGTGTGACATTGACTGCGGGACTGGCTGTTTTGTTTGCCATCTGGCGAAGAAAGTTTAGTGTGCTGGTGAAAGCGGGACTGACCTGTGTATCCGGTGGTGCTTATGTATTGCTGTATATGTTATTGTCGCATGGATTTATTTTATAAGGTGGATTAAATTATTTACTAAATAGTTACTAAATAATTTACTGAAAATAGGAGTGACTATATGTTTGGGATTTTCATGGAAAGCCTGGTTATTTTTAAACTATATACGGGAT
>CAZNAP010000178.1:0-3570 GCA_964571145.1 uncultured Lachnospiraceae bacterium
CTTTCTACCAATCTGTTATTACTAGCTATATCACTTTCTAACTTCCAACTAATTTGTGTATACTATGCGACTTAATAAAGATTAGAATATCTGTGTAATATCTTGATATCTATTTACAACTCTATAAATTTCAACCCTTTCTCTTCCGACCTTATAAAGCACAACATAATTTCCACACACTACATATTTGTAATCTGTTTGAAAGCTCACTCTCTTTGACAAATTTGCTCCCAAATGTGGAAATTCTTGTATTTGCTCAAAGTGCGAATAAATCTCCTTAATCGTTCTTCCAGCCATTTCATCATTATCTTCGGCTATAAACTCTTTGATTTTCTTTAAATCTTCTGAAACTATAGGATTAATCCGCAATTGTATCATAATTATATCCCTACAGATTTCTTTAGCTCATCCAAACTCATCCATGCAGTTTCGTCTTCAACCGCCGCTTCTGCCTCTTGTAATTTTAAAAGCAACTTTTTCTCAGCTTGATTTTTTTCATAATCTGCAATATCCATAACAACAAATTTTCCTCTTCCGTTCTTAGTAAGGAATACTGGTTCTCCAGCCTGACAACACTTTAACACCTCATTATAATTTCTCAAATCTGATACAGGTAATATATTAGGCATACTATCAACTTCCTTTCCTAGATATTATTTTTACTATTTACTCTTATATTATACGCAAAACCGCTGTAATATTCAACGCAATATTTTACAGCATTATCTAGAATGTTGACTTTTAATGCTGTTTTGAATATTCTATTATCATATGAATGATTATAAGATGAAAAAAGAAATTTCATATGTGCTACTCATCCTTTATACTGTATTTCTTTGTAATACATACGTATTCAATGAAAATCTTGCACTAAAAGAAGGGATTGGCTTTTCCTTATTCAAAGCGCTGAATGAGCTCAGCCAGCAACACACCATCCGTTATCTGGTTCCGGATATACTCTTGAAAATATCTGCGATGATTCCTTTTGGCATTTTATTGCCTATGGCCAGACAGAAAAAATGTTATTCCTTTACCATGACTGCCGGAATAATCACCGGATTTGTATTTGAAATGTTACAGTCTGTAAAATCTAATGGATTTGTATGTTTCGACGATGTACTTTGGGCTGTGATAGGAACGTATATTGGATACAAATTATTCTTGTTGCTTTGCAAAAAGACTTCTGATGGATTTCATTACCTACGCACTTTTGATAATAACAAAAGCAAAAAATGGTTGATTTACTTATTTGTCACTTTTTTCTTTTTTTGTGTCATTAGTGTTACTGTTTATGGTCTGCCTGCCATACCCGACGTTTCAAATCAATCGGCAGGTTCTTTACCTACTAGTAATGATGATATTTATAATACTTTCTATCATGCACTGGCTGCTTATGAAACCAGTGTCACATTTTTTCAGACTTCATCAGATACAGATATAATCGGCCAGAAGTATACTAAAGTTCTTAACGAACATCCCGAATTATTCTGGGTAACCGGTGGCGGACACTATGAAATACTAAATATTAATAATATGTCTGTTATAAGATTTTATCCGGATATGGAAGGCGATATTAAAGATATTCCCATGAAAGAAGCACAGTTAAATCAACGTGTAGATACAATTGTAGCTGAAGCAAGCAAACTGTATACAAGTTATGAAAAGGCAAAATATGTGCATGACTATATCATTTTGAATTGCCAATACGACCTAAAAACGTACAATATTATTTCTTCTTCGCAGAATATAGAATTGACTAACTATGCCACAACCGCATACGGCTGCCTAGTTAATGGTTCTGCTGTTTGCGAAGGTTATGCCAAAGCATATAAGTTAATATTAGACAGACTGGGAATTGAATGCGGATATGTAGAAGGTACTGCTGATAACGATAGCGGAAGCGGCCCCGAAGGCCATGCATGGAATTATATAAAGATTAACGGAACCTATAGTTTTGTAGATGTAACTTGGGATGATCCCGTTTCCATGGATGGCACATCCAACAATTTAGTTTATGATTATTTTTGCATTAGCGCTGATGAGCTATTGAAAAACCACACAATCGATGAAGGACAGGAATTACCAACTTTTTGATTATGAATGGTATGTTAAATTTGTATCTTTAATCTCCCATTGATCGTTCTTATAAACCACATTCAATTTCCAACCCTCTACATCTCCGGTTGAATACAAAATGTGCGTTTCAATCTTTTCTCTATTGGAAAGACTATCTTCTTCATCAAGACGTTCAAAATAAAAATTCGTCCAATCCCATTTTGTGTCTTCCTCATATCCATGTTCTGCGAGCAAACTGGTGATATCCGAATCATCTTCAAACGGATTTTCTCCATCCTCTAAAACCAATACAAAACACTTATCATTTCCATATTTGGCAGTTACCCATTCCGTAAAGTCATCTATAGGATAATCTGCGAAATCCGAAACATCTATGGTTATGATACGAACTTCAGAATCATCTCCCATACGCAAAAGTACATCCCCTGAAATTGCTTTTAGTAAATCCGAAGCTGTATCATTGTAGTTTTTGCCCATGCACCCAGATAAGGTTACAATTACGGTACACATCATAATGATGACAAACTTTCCCAATACCTTTTTCATTTGCAATCCTCCGATGCTAAAAATAGGTTTTTCGTTTTTAATGTTCCTATATTGCTACTATATTCCTTATCGATACCTTTATCAACGTTTTATCCATTTTTAATCTAATTCGTTTATGAATGTTAACATCCCCTCAACAGTCGCTTCCCACTGTTCTTCATTAGAAATAGCTGCCGGGTTATCGCCTTCTTGAAAACCATAGTTGCCAAAACCAGCATGGTTGCCACCTTCGATTATGACTTCTGTCAAATTCGTAGCCAAGCCAATCGATGCAGCATACTTTTCACGATTTAGTACTCCATCCTCAGAGCCATAAATCGATAGTACCGGAAAATCTGTCGGTAATTCCTCTGTTGGATACGCTGCCAATAAAATCAATCCTGCAAATTCATCGATGTGGTCACTTACACAGCTTGCAGCCATGGCACCGCCCAAAGAATGCCCTGCGAGATACCAGTTGTTTACAGTACTTATTTGCTCCATAACAGGAATTGCGGCATCTTTGTCAAATACAGCCAAATGAAACGGCATATCCACCAAAACACAACAGATGCCTTTTTCGGCTAATTCACATAGAAGCGGCTCATAGGCTTTCGCCTCTACTTTGCCACCAGGATAGAAAATAATGCCTGTCTCTGTAATGGAATTGCCATAAATCGTAAAGTGTTCGTACTCAGCTATGTCCACTTCGGTATTCTGATAACCGCCTACCGCATGATAATAATTTGATGTATAAATTCCAAATGTAATTCCAATTCCCAGAATTACAGCAATGATACATAATAAAACTTTAAAGCTACGCTTTTTCATGATTTTCATAATTTTCAACCTATAAGTACAACTCCTTCTTTATTTGATTCTGTCCGACTCGGTCGTCTCCGAGCCAGTCGCTCGGAATCTATCGGCAATAAATATCTAACATTAAATCGCATAATTGATGGTTTTTTG
>CAZNAP010000179.1:0-3450 GCA_964571145.1 uncultured Lachnospiraceae bacterium
CGGGTGTTTTTATAAACTTCCTCGGGTTGATAATTATTCTTAAAGAAATATACTTTACTTGTAACTATTTTTACTCAAAGGGAGGTAAAAAATGAAACTGAAAAAATTAACAGCTTTACTACTGGGTGTCGTTATGACAGCATCCTTGTTGGCAGGTTGTGGTGCAAAAACAGAAGCACCCGCTACAGAGGCAGCAACCACAACAGAAGAAACCGCAGAAGCACCTGCAGATGAAACTGCAGAAGCACCTGCAGAAGAAGCAGCAAAAGAGTATTCAGAAGATGAAATCGTAGACTTCGATATGTTCATCGCAATGCCTGGATCAGAAAAGAATGATGGAAATGAAATCAAAGAAATCATTGCTAAGAAAACAGGCGTAAGAGTTAAAGAAACATGGCTTACAGGACAGACAGCTGCAGAAGCAGTTGGTACTATCGTAGCTGGTGGCGATTATCCTGACTTCATCGATGGTGGTGACGGTATGATGGCTCTCTATGATGCAGATGGTTTGGTAGCATGGGACGAGTACATTGAGAAATATCCTAACATCAAAGAAATGTACACAGATGAAGAATGGGAAATGTTCCGTCAGGCAGATGGCAAAATCTACTGGGCAAACGTATTCCAGAATACTTATGGCGAGAGCAAAGCTACAACACATAATGACGAAGCTTTCTGGATTCAGTGTAAGGTTCTTGAATGGGCTGGTTATCCGACAATCAAGACTTTAGATCAGTACTTCCAGGTATTGAATGATTATGTAGCTGCTAACCCTACAATGGCTGATGGCACTGCTTACATTCCTTACACAATGCTTTGTGATGACTGGAGATATTTCTGTATTGAAAACGCACCTGAATTCTTGGATGGTTATCCGAATGATGGTTCCGTAATCGTTGATATCGACAACCTTAAGATCGTTGATTACAATACAACAGATACAGCAGTTAGATACTTCAAGAAATTGAACGAAGAATTTAACAAAGGCACAATTGATACTGAATTTGCAACACAGACATATGATGAATACATTGCAAAACTTTCTACAGGCCGTGTACTTGGTATGTGTGACCAGTGGTGGGATTTCGCTTACACTGTAAATGATGTATTCAAACAGCAGGGTCTTGATTTAGAAGGATGCAACTATGTTCCTCTTGGTCTTACAATTGATGAAGGTATGGAAAATCAGTGGCATTCATATGGTGATACTTTGAACAACTCTTCAGGTCTTGCAGTTACAACAAGCTGTGAAGATCCGGATAAGGCATTCGAGTTCATCAATGCATTATTAACACAGGAAATTCATGATCTTCGTTTCTGGGGTATTGAAGGCGTTGACTATGCAGTAGATGAAAACGGCTTATACTACAGAACAGAAGAAATGAGAATGAATGTAAGTAACACAGAATACAAAGCTTCTCATATGTGTGATTATTCATACTTCCCTCAGTGGGGTGGAACAAGCAGAGATGGTATCAATGCTATGTTACCGGCTGAACAGCCTTCAGAATTCCTTGATAGTTTAGCTAAACCTTTAGCAGACTGCTTACAGGCATATGGTGTTTCTACTTATGTTGATATGATTGGTTCCGCTAAGGTTGAGCAGGGTCCTTGGTATCCGATGTACTCACACTCTAATGCTATGACAACCGAAACACCTGGTGGTGTAGCTTGGACTAAGATGGGTGAAGTTAAACATGAATGGCTTCCTAAGGTAGTTATGGCTCCTGACTTTGATGCTACATGGGCTGATTATATGGACAAATACAATGCAACAAATCCTCAGGACTTCTTAGCAGAAATGCAGACAGAACTTGAGAGAAGAGCTGAAATCGCAGGATGGTCTAAATAATAATCTGAAGTTGTAAAATATAGTATATATAATGAGGCAGTTATGGCGCTGACAAGCATCTATAGCTGCCTCAATATAAGAAGGAGGACAGTATGGCTCGCAATACGAAACATAAGGCGCCAGCTATAAAAATAACATGGAAAGAAGTAAAGCGCCAGAAGGTTCTTTTGTTTTGGGCAGCTATCTTCGTAATATATGGTGTTATATTTTGTTATCTGCCATTAGGCGGATGGATTATGGCTTTTCAAAATTATAAACCTAAGAATGGTCTGTTACATTCAACATTTGTTGGATTGGATAAATTCAAATTCCTGTTTTCTGATGAAGCCTTCTTGAAAGTAATCAGAAATACATTGGCAATGGGTGTGCTAAATCTAGTAACCTCATTCCTTATGGCAATTTTATTTGCTATTTTATTAAATGAAATTCGTTCTAAATTTGGAAAAAAAGTTGTTCAGACTATTTCATACATGCCCCATTTTTTATCGTGGATTATTGTTACCGGAATTTTACATGATGCTTTATCTAATGGCGGTATTGTAAATGAAATTCTGATGACTCTGAATATTATAGATACTCCGTTTACTTTCTTTGCCTATCCTTCCTTTTTTTGGCCCATTGTTGCCTTCGCCAATGTTTGGAAAGAAACCGGATGGAACGCAATTATATATCTTGCTGCAATCACATCCATAGACCCCTGCCTTTATGAGGCAGCATCCATTGATGGTGCAGGCAGATGGGCTAAGATAAAACATATTACGCTTCCCGGAATTCGCTCCACAATTATGATTTTGTTATTAATCAACGTAGGAAACGTATTAAATGTAGGATTTGAAATTCAATATTTGTTAGGAAACGGACTTGTAAGAAGCGTTTCACAAACCATTGATATTTATGTTTTGACATGGGGTATTGGTCAAAACGATTATTCACTTGGTACAGCAGCCGGTATTTTTAAGAGTGCAGTCAGTATAGCCCTGATTCTTATTGCTAATAGTATGGCAAAAAGAGCAGGCGAAGAACGGCTGTTTTAGGAGGTGAATAGGATGAAAAAGAAATCATCTGTAGCAGATAAAATATTTGTTATATGTAATACCTTGTTTATGATAGCGTTTGTAACGATTACAATTTATCCGGTTTTAAATACACTGGCAATTTCCTTTAATGATGGTGTTGATGCGGTTCGTGGTGGTATTCATTTAATACCTAGAAAGTTTACCTTAAGAAACTATGAAATCGTGTTACATAAAGAAAATATTGTGACAGGTGCTTATATTACTGTTCTACGTACAGTAATTGGTACATTAACAGCACTTGTAGCCAATGCAGTATTGGCCTATATTGTCAGTAGAAAGCGTTTTCTGTTTAAAGCACAGTTATCTTTTTTCTGGGTAGTAACAATGTATGTCAATGGTGGTTTAATACCTGTATTCTTATTATATAAAAATATGGGATTGACCAATGGCTTTTGGGTATACATTATTCCGGGTATGGTAAGTGCATTTAACATGTTGGTTTTAAGAACTTACATGGTAGGGTTACCGGATTCATTGGAAGAGTCAGCACAGCTTGACGGTGCAGGATATATGACTATCTTT
>CAZNAP010000180.1:0-3363 GCA_964571145.1 uncultured Lachnospiraceae bacterium
GAAATCTGTTCCGGAACTACCATTACACGAACCTCTCTACCTGCCTGAATTGCAAAAGATTTATCTACACCTTTAAAATTGTTTGTGATATCTTCTAACTGTCTTAATCTGCTTGTATAAGTCTCAAGTGTCTCTCGTCTTGCGCCCGGTCTTGCAGCGGATATAGTATCAGAAGCTTGTACAATGCATGAAATCAATGAAGTAGGTTCAACATCACCGTGATGTGATTCTACAGCATTAATAACAATTGGTGATTCCTTGTACTTCTTACATAATTCAACACCCAACTGAATATGAGAACCTTCCATTTCGTGATCCACTGCCTTACCAATATCATGCAGTAATCCGGCTCTCTTGGCCATTCTTACGTCCAGACCAAGTTCAGCTGCTAAAAGTCCTGAAAGCTGTGCTACTTCTATGGAATGCTTTAATGCATTCTGTCCATAGCTGGTTCTGAATTTCATTTTACCAAGCAATCTTACAAGTTCGGGATGAATACTGTGAACACCAACTTCCAGTGTTGCAGCCTCACCTTCTTCTTTAATCATGACTTCGACTTCTTTTTGCGCTTTCTCAACCATTTCTTCGATTCTAGCCGGATGAATACGTCCGTCTACAATCAGTTTCTCCAGCGCAATCCTTGCTACTTCTCTACGGATTGGATCAAAACCAGATAAAATGACTGCTTCCGGCGTATCGTCAATAATCAAATCAACACCGGTTAAGGTTTCAAGAGTTCTGATATTTCTACCCTCTCTACCAATAATTCTGCCCTTCATTTCATCATTAGGAAGCTGAACTACAGAAATTGTAGTTTCAGATACATGGTCTGCTGCACATTTTTGAATGGCTGTAACCACATATTCCTTAGCTTTTTTATCCGCTTCTTCTTTGGCGCGATTATCCATTTCTTTGATCATCACAGCCGTTTCATGTTTTACTTCATCTTCAACAATTTTTAATAAATATTCTTTTGCTTGTTCGGAGGTTAAGCCTGAGATTCGTTCGAGTTCCTGTAATCTTTGCTCGTTCAGTTTTGAAATTTCTACCCTCTGTTTAGTCAGTTCTTCTTCTCTGGCTACCAGATTGGCCTCTTTTTTCTCAATCGCTTCTGATTTCTTATCGATGTTCTCTTCTTTTTGCTGAATCCTGCGTTCGTAGCGTTGTGCCTCAGCACGACGTTCTTTAATCTCCTTATCCAACTCGTTTTTGGTACGAATGGACTCTTCTTTTACTTCCAGTAAAGATTCACGCTTTTTGGTTTCAGCAGATTTTAATGCTTCATCGATAATTTCGCGGGCCTTTTCCTCAGCATTTCCAATTTTGGAAGATGATATCTTCTTGTGATATACTGTAGCTATCATCCATACTAAGGGTGCCACAACAACCAATGTCACGATTACTGCTATCAAAACTTGCTGCATTTTACAGGAGCACCTCCTTATTTAGTTTTCATTGTACTCTGATCTATATAGAATGTATGTAACAAATACCATCTGTTTTCAGACAGTTCATTGTAATGTTAACATTCTAAAAGCAATTTACAACACTTAAATTTTAAACTTAAATGGGAGTTATGTCAAGTGAAAGTACACTTCGTATCACATCCATGGAAAATCCTTTTCGATACAATGAAGCCATCATTTTCTGTTTTTCAGAATAGTCTGCAGTTTCTACTGAATAGTTTTTCTTCCTTAACCACTGTGAAATCTGCTCTTTCTCTAATTCTGCTGTATTGTCACCTGCCACCTGTTCCCATACACTCTTACACAAATCCTTTGAAATACCTTTTTGCTGCAAATCAGTAAATATGCGCATTCTATTCTTTCTATTCATATTATATTCAATATAATCAACGGCATACTGTTCATCATTGATATACCCAAAAGAAGCAACATAAGCAATTGCTTCAGCAATAATCTGCTCACTGTACCCACCGGTTTTTAATTTTTGAGCTAACTGGTATGAAGTATAAGTACGTTTAGTCAAAAGATTCATGGCACGAAGTTTTGCTCTTTTAGGTAAAACTTCCTCCGTTATTTTCAAGTAATTCTCTTCGGCAATCTCTTCGTTCAGTTTTATTCCATAGGTATGCAATTCGCCTTTGTATAATACAAAGGCGAATTCTTCATCTAACTTGATTATTAATCTATCTTTTGTAAACTCTTTTATTTCTGTTACAACCATACGTCACACAACCTTCTAAGCCCTGTCAGATTTATTTCAAATTACTCAACCTTCTTTGTCTTATCTGCTTTCGCCTTAACAGGTTCTTCAACTTTTGCGGTCTCCACGCCCTCAGTTAAACCATAATGTTCTCTGACACGTCTGGCAACCTCTTTACAAATTTCAGGATTATCTTTCAAATATTGTTTTGTATTTTCTCTACCCTGTCCGATTTTATTTCCTTCGTAGGCATACCATGCACCACTCTTATTAATTACATCTATCTCAGCAGCTAAATCCAGCACATCACCTACATAAGAAATACCCTCGCCAAATACAATATCAAATTCAGCTTCTTTAAAAGGTGGCGCAATTTTATTTTTAACAACTTTCACTCTGGTTCTATTACCAACCACTTCTCCGCTTTGTTTTAACGATTCAATTCTACGCACATCCAATCTAACTGATGAATAAAATTTTAGGGCACGTCCACCGGTTGTTGTCTCCGGATTTCCAAACACAATACCAACCTTCTCACGAAGCTGATTAATAAAAATAACCGTACAATTAGATTTACTAATCACTGCTGTCAGTTTACGCAGTGCCTGAGACATCAATCGAGCCTGTAATCCCATATGAGAATCGCCCATGTCACCGTCTATTTCAGCCTTAGGAACTAGAGCTGCCACTGAATCCACAACCACAATGTCAATTGCGCCGGAGCGAACCATTGTTTCTGTGATTTCAAGTGCCTGCTCACCGTTGTCTGGCTGAGATATGTACAAGTTATCTACATCTACACCTATATTCTTAGCATAAACAGGATCTAATGCATGTTCCGCATCTATAAATCCGGCAATGCCTCCTCGCTTCTGAACTTCAGCAATCATATGCAGGGTTACTGTTGTCTTACCACTTGATTCGGGTCCATATATTTCTACGATTCGACCTTTAGGTATCCCACCCAGTCCCAGTGCTATGTCAAGGCTTAATGAACCTGTAGGGATTGTCTCTACATTCATGTGATTAGCCGAATCACCCAGCTTCATCACTGCTCCTTTGCCAAACTGCTTCTCGATTTGTCCTAATGCGGCATCCAATGCCTTTAATTTTTCTTCTCTTTCCATAAAATGGCTCTCCTTTTAGGAACGTTTGTTCTATATTAGAATAAAACAAATGTTCGATTTTGTCAATAAT
>CAZNAP010000181.1:0-3234 GCA_964571145.1 uncultured Lachnospiraceae bacterium
AATTTATTTACCAAATGTCATCATGGAATGTATTATTATCCGACTAAAATAGGAACAATGCACCCCAATCTCCACTTTGATTTATTTGGTGAACAACTTAGGGCATGTCGGGAGAACGACATTCGAGCTTTGGCATATACTTGTGTATCATGGAATGAAGACTGGGCAGATCATCATCCGGAGTGGCTCATGATGAATCATGAGGGAGTACTTGGCCTTAAGAAGCTTGACGACAAGTCATACTATTCATGGAAAACTCTTTGCTATAATAACAAAGAGTATCAAAATGTGTTGAAAGCAGAGTTGAAAGAAGTCAATGATTTGTATCACCCGGATGGATTCTGGATTGATATTATTCAAGGAAAAGGCTGTATATGCAAAACCTGTTCTGAGCAAATGCGTGAGTTTGGTTTGAACCCTGCAAAGAAAGAAGATGCAGAAAAATTTGATAAACTCAGTGAGACTCAATTTTGCAAGGAATTTTATGAATATATTAAATCGTTGAATACTGATTTGGAAGTTTACTTTAATTCTTTTCCTTATAGGCTGGATAATGGAGATAATATTCCTTTCTCATCCATTGAAAAGAGAAAGTATTTTGACTTCATTGATATAGAATCTTTGCCAAGTGATCAATGGGGGTATACTCATTTTCCGATAGCAGCAAATTATCTGAATAAGTATGATAAAGAACTATGCATGATGAATGGCAAGTTTCATACGGCATGGGGTGATTTTGGATCGATTCGTCATCCAAATGCTTTAGAATATGAATGTTTTCGTGCAATAGCAAATGGTGCCAGAGTTTGTATTGGAGACCAACTGCACCCGTCAGGATTGCTGGAACCTGCTGTTTATGACCGGATTGGAACAGTATTTGGCGAGATTGAGAAGTTGGAACCATGGCTTCGTGATACACATAAACAAAGTGAAATAGGCGTACTGATTCCTACCAAAGCAGAAGAAGCAGGCAGAGCAGTTGCAACTAGCAGTGAGAAGACAGAAGAAGGCGTTTATCGCATTCTTTCCGAACTACACTTATTGTTCGATTTTGTAAATGTATATGATTCATTTGAAAAATATAAATTGCTGATTTTACCTGATTCAGTATCGTTAAATGATGCAACAATTACAAAAATAGAAGAGTTTGTGAAGAAAGGTGGAAAGCTGCTACTTTCAGGAAGCGTAGGACTGAGTGACGGCCAATCGCAGATATCTTCGATGGAGATAAAGCATAACGGGAAATGCCAGTTTGATGTCCAGTATTTACGCCTGAATCAGGATTTTTTTGATGGAATACCGGCAATGGATCATATTTTATATGAAGCAGGTGAATCTGTAACAGGAAATGGTGAAGTGCTAGCTGAACTTGTGAATCCATACTTTTCCAGAGGAGCTGTTCAGTTTTGCTCGCACAGACAGACACCACCTACATGTGAAGTGAGTGGTGATGCCGGAATTCTTAGATGCCAAGGCGGTATTTATGTCAGCTTTCCAATTTTTAGACTATATACGGATTATGGTTATACAGTATATCGTGATGTGTTGGAGAGATGTATTTGTGAATTGCTGGATATGCCACTGTTGTTAACCGATTTGCCGACAATAACAGAACTGACTTTACGTAGCAATCAACAAGGTTATATATTACATATGCTGAATTATGTGATTTCCAGGAAAGCAAAAATTCTGGATACCATTGAAGAGAAATATACAGTTTGCAATAAATTTATTAAGGTGAGAACCGAAATATGCCCTGAAAAAGTCATCAATATCCGCACTCAAAAAGAAGTAGCGTTTGAGTTTGAGGGTGGGTATACAAAGATAGGTATTGAACAAGAAGCAGGATATACCAACTATTTTTTGAAACTGAGGGACGGGGGTTATGTTTCATTTTCTTAAGAAAGCAAGTATTGGAACTGTAAATGCAAATAAAGAAGTGGAGTAATAGATTGAATCTTACTGTAAACAATCAAAATGTATATGTTGTTTCAGATATTCATAATGATGCAGACGGCTTTATAGAATTGATTAAAGTAATTAGTTTTTCGAAAGAAGATATTTTGATTATAGATGGAGATATCTTTGACCGAGGAGAGAAGCCGGTAGAATTATACTTTGAAATCCTGAAGCATTCCAATATTTATGTGATTCAAGGCAATCATGATGTTTGGGTCAGAAGAGAAATCCGAGAGCGTTATGCAGGGGAAAAAGTTGGCGAGTATATCTCGTATAATACAGTTTCAATCATGGAGAAGCGGCTTACTCCGGTGGATTTACTTCAACTTTCTGATTGGATAAGTAGTCATCCCTATTATATATTACTGGATTTAAATGGGACAAAATATCAAATTAGCCATGCACAAACTTACTTAACGCCGGAACGGATTTTTGACATGAGTAAGTTTTATATGGGTGATGCACATTATGATTATTTTATCACAGGAAAAGAAGCACAAGGAAATATGATTTCTATTGTTGGTCATGTAGCTACAGACAATTTGAAAATTTGGAAATCGGAAAAGGGAAACTTAATTAGAATCGACTGTGGAGCCGGCTATAAATGCTATAATTGCACCGGATATTTAGGCGCAATTCGACTGAATGATATGCAGGAGTTTTATATTTAGTTGCTCGGATAAGCATCGGGTGACTAAAGAAACGAGGGAATAGATAATGAGGAAATTCTTTGTGAAAGTAATGATCATATGCTGTATGTTGTTAATGGGATGTACGGCCAAAGAGGAAGATTCATCTAAAATCAGCTATGATTATGATAAAAATAATATACTTGGCTTGACGCAGATTACCCAAACAGAAAAAGAACTTGTTTTAGTATTTGATGTCAATATAGCAAAGAAAGAAGAGTGCCTGTCAGCAATCTTTGATACCATATGGGATCAACCTTCTTTTTATGGACCAGGACTTTTTGGAAAAGACGGTATTGTCGAAGTAATCTCTTCAAATGCATATAAGAAAAAAGGAAAGATGTATGTGGAAATTCAATGTGAAAATGCCGATGAAATTAGTAGTGTTGCAATTAAGGATGTAAGAATTAGAAATTTTGAACAACCGGAACTGGAGATAGAAATACAGGGTGGCGAAGTGATTAGCTATTCACGACAGAATTTTAATCCAGATACAGACAGTTGGATGGAAAGTGAATATGAAGATGTATATTTTCCTCTAGAAGAAGGAAATTAAACTTAAAATCATACTTAAAACCATATGTTT
>CAZNAP010000182.1:0-3196 GCA_964571145.1 uncultured Lachnospiraceae bacterium
ACTTGTAAAGGCTTATTATTCAAGCAATGTAAGCTTGGAATTGTAAATAAAGACGACCAGCATGTAGATGCAGTTTTAGCAGGACACACCTGTCAGTTGGAGACATATGGGTTTGATTCTTCGGCTGATTTATATGCAGAACATTTACAACTTGTGAAGAAGCCGGGAGAGCTTGGAATTGATTTTGAAGTGAAAGGAAAAATGAATTTCCGGGTAGAGGTACCTACTCCGGGCAGATTCAGCGTTTATAATGCATTGACAGCTATTGCGGTATGCAGACATTTTAAAGTTGAAATACCGCAGATTCAAAAAGCACTTTTAGGTGCCCATGTGAAGGGCAGAATTGAAATGGTGCCGGTTTCGGATCAATATACGGTATTAATTGATTATGCACATAATGCGATGAGTTTGAAGAGCATATTAACGACATTGCGTGAGTATGAGCCCAATCGTCTTGTTTGTCTGTTTGGATGTGGTGGAAATCGCTCTAAAATCCGTAGATATGAAATGGGCGAGGTAAGCGGAACCTATGCGGATTTGACAATTATTACTTCTGATAATCCAAGATTTGAGGAGCCCCAGGATATTATTGAAGATATTAAAATTGGTATGGCGAAGACCAAGGGGCAATTCATTGAAATATGTGACAGAAAAGAAGCTATGGCATATGCCATAGACCACGGACAGCCAGGTGACATTATTGTACTTGCCGGCAAAGGACATGAGGACTATCAGGAGATAAAAGGCGTTAAGTACCCCATGGATGAAAGAGTTTTAATTGCTGAGATACTAAAGGAGAGAGCATGACTTTTGGAAAATATGCAAATGTCATAGTGGATATTTCTCATGAAAAGGTGGACCGCCCTTTTCAATATAAGATACCCCAGACGCTTGTCGGTAGTTTAGAAGTCGGCATGTGTGTGAATATTCCATTTGGTGCAGGCAGTAAATTACGTCAGGGATATATCGTTGAGATTACGGATGTATCTGCTTTTCCGGAAGAAAAGTTAAAGGAAATAGCAGGAATTGTGGACCATTCTATAGCAGTGGAAACAGATGCAATCAGGCTGGCTGTATGGATGAAAGAAACATATGGTTCTACGATGATTACTGCACTTAAAACAGTTTTACCAGTGAACAAATCCATGAAACCCAAGGAGAAAAAGAAGCTGGTCAGACTCTTAACCATAGAAGAGACACGCTCGATTTTGGGAGAGAGTATACGAAAGCATCAATACGCCAGAGTCAGGGTTTTGGAGGAGCTGTGCAAGGAGCCAATACTGCCGTATGAATTGGTAACAGGTAAGTTAAACGTAGCAGCAGCCACGCTGAATTCGTTGGTAGCACAGGGCGTTATTTCAATAGAAAGTGAAAGTTATTATAGAAATCCGGTCAAATTGGAAGCTACAAGGGAAGCGGGTAAGAACCTGAGCCCTGAGCAAAAGGAAATCAGCAACGAAATTTTAGCGGAATTTGACGCAGGAATTCACCGTACTTGTTTGATTCGGGGAATTACCGGAAGCGGCAAGACAGAAGTCTATTTATCCTTGATTCAGGGCATGATAGAAAGAGGAAAACAGTGTATCGTCCTGATACCGGAAATTGCATTGACCTACCAGACTTTATTACGATTTTATAAGCGTTTTGGAGACAGAGTATCGGTCATGAATTCCACCTTGTCAGCCGGAGAGAAGTATGACCAGTGCCAGCGGGCTAAAAGAGGGGAATTGGATGTCATGATTGGACCTCGTTCGGCTTTATTTGTACCTTTTCCTAATTTGGGCATGATTGTAATGGACGAAGAACACGAAACCAGCTACAAGAGTGAGACAATGCCAAGATATCATGCGCGGGAAACCGCACAGCATCTGGCGGAAATAAAGAATGCTACTTTAGTGTTAGGCTCAGCAACGCCATCTTTGACTTCTTATTATAGAGCCAAAGAAGGAGAATATCGATTATTCAACTTAGATCGCAGATTGACCGGCGGAACGTTGCCGGAGGTATATACCGTTGACTTACGAGAAGAATTACGAAGCGGTAATCGCTCGATTTTCAGCAGGAAGCTACAAGAACTCGTCGCGGAACGGCTGGAGCGCAAGGAACAGATTATGCTCTTTTTAAATAGAAGAGGGTATGCGGGGTTTGTATCCTGTCGTTCTTGCGGCTATGTGATGAAATGCCCTCACTGTGATGTATCTTTATCACAGCACATGGGTGGCAAAATGGTTTGTCATTATTGTGGTTATGAGGTGCAGCAGCCGGACAAATGTCCGGAGTGCGGTTCATCTTATTTATTAGGATTTAAAGCTGGGACGCAACAGATTGAACAACAGTTGAGGAAGACTTTTCCGGGAATTCGCGTATTGAGGATGGATGGAGATACCACCAAAACCAAAGGCAGCTATGAGAAGATATTAGCAGCCTTCTCAGAAGGCGAAGCGGATGTGCTGGTAGGAACGCAGATGATTGTCAAGGGGCACGATTTCCCAAATGTCACGTTGGTAGGTGTTTTGGCGGCAGATTTATCACTAAATGACAGCGATTATCGCGCGGGCGAACGTACTTTTCAATTATTGACCCAAGCAGCGGGCAGAGCAGGCCGAGGGGAACAGCCGGGAGAAGTGGTGATTCAAACTTATCGCCCGGAGCATTACAGCATTGTGCGTGCAGCCAAGCAGGATTATGAAGCTTTTTATGAAGAAGAAATTGTCTATCGGGAAATGATGTCCTATCCACCGGCAGCGCATATGTTGGCAATCCTCGTTACAGCAAGTGAGGAAGAACGCGGAGAGCAGTTGGCAAATCAAATTTCAGCTTGGTTAAAGCCGTCAAGTGTGACGAATGAAGAGGCGGCTGTCGAAGAGATGTTGGTGGCGAAATCTTACAGAAGTAAGGATGAGCTGACGGTGATTGGTCCGGCCAAGGCAGCGATTGGCAAGATTAATGATATATATCGCTTTGTGTTATACTGTAAAGCGAACGATTATAAGCGGTTGACATTGGTGAAGGATCAGGTAGAAGGAGAACTGAATCAATTAGAATTACGTGGAGAAAGCGTACAGTTTGACTTCGATCCCATAGATAGTTATTAGTGGGTAATTGCAAAATTTATAATTAGGTAATTGTCTTGAAATTATAATTAGGTAATTGTCTTGAAATTATAATTTGGTAATTGTCTTGAAATATAAGAATT
>CAZNAP010000183.1:0-3114 GCA_964571145.1 uncultured Lachnospiraceae bacterium
GCTTATGCTCTCCACCTCCGCAACTGTTAACTATCCAATCAGCCGACTTACGCATGAAGCACTGGTTGCGGGATGCCGCATCCCACTCTGGATTTAGGTGCGCTCAGCATCTGTTCCGAGATGTGCTCATCATCCCAAAACAATGCACTACTCGGTTCGTACAGTGTGGGGTATTCCTTCATCCATCCCAATAATTTTACCATCTTATCATCCATTTACTTACCTCCACTAATTGTCGATTTGTTGCTCTCTCCAACTCCCCAATAAACGAGATTTTTTTATCACTCTTCAAACGCAAAACAAGTGCGACGATATTCAGCAGTGCAATGCCTCCTGCTACCATCGCGGCGATTGCAACGCCATTTACTACCAGAACCATGGTCAGCAGCAAAGTTAGTGCAATGAGCGCTATGTTAAGTGCCACTTCCATTTTCTTTTTCACATTATTCCCCCCTTGACTTCCGATTTTGTTCAACGTGAATCTATATACCTCAAATTTTTTCAAATAAGTACGGACTTATATATTTTGTAAGGCTCTATTTTTTATATTTTTCTGAAGGTGCTTATTTTCTCACATTCTATTGATTTGTTTTCACAAATTCTTCCAATGCCGTGTTAATTATTCCTTCATTGCCAGCCATCAAATGTCCACCACCATCTAGCGAAACAAAGGTGCAATTAGCGATTCTCCCTGCCCATCTTTCTACGTCTTCAAAGCCAGCAAGTTTATCATCTTTTGCATGAATGATTAAAACCGGTATTTCCAACTGACTCATATCGTATTCCTTGTAATTGTTGTACATCACCGTATTGGTTATCTTTCCATCAAATACAATGCCCTGTTTTTTTCCTTCTAACGGCATAATTCCTCTGATTGTTGATTGTTCCATTCCCATCAGTGGCTCAAACAGTGGGCTAATTAACCACATTATCAAATCATTACAAACAAAAGCAGGTGGTCCTGCCATCGTCATATCTTTTTCCGGTGCTTCCATTCTTGGATAGCTGGAACAATAAAGAATCAATCCCTTGGTTCTTTCCGGATGCATCTGAACAAATCGAATCGCCGATGTCCCACCAGCTGAAGTCGCCAACACATATACCTGCCCCAACTTTAAGGAATCTAATAACTCCACAAATGCCTCCACCTGCATTTCAACCGTTGCATCTTCCGGCATATCACTTCCCGGATATCCGAAACGGGAAGGTGCTATAATGCGGTACTGATTTTCTTTTCCAGCCAAGGTATCATATGCCTGGTCGTATCCACCGCATATTCCATGACAGCTAAGGATTGCTTCTCCACTTCCAATATCTATATAACTTAATTCGCCATAGGAAGTCGTGATAGTATCAGACAATTCTTCATATCTTATGAACCGCTCTTGGGCTGCTTTTTTGTCCGCAGCAAACCGAAAGCCAAAATACAAAACTACTGTACCTAAACTAAGCAACGCAATTATCATCCTTTTCCTCTTTCTGCTTATTCGTTTTTTCTCCTGTAGTTTGTTCCAAACTCTTTCACATATTGATACTGATTTTCTTGATTTCCGACTCTTTATCCGGTTCACTATCGTATATTTGAAACAACAGAAATAGGTGCATAGAAATGAAGTGCAACCATTTACTCAAATCATTTTAGTTTTCGAAAAAAATCTCTGATATTTTCTTCTATTTCCTTAGCTGTTTTTGCTATTACCGCTTCGTCCAGTTCTGCCCCAATGCAATTTTTTTGAAAAGCAAAATAGATAATGGCATAATATTGTTCTGCTAATACAGTCGGATTGTTAGGGCGAATAAATCCCCTGTCTATCATTTGTCTAAATGCTTTTTCCTGTTGCGTAAGCGGCCGGGTAAACACTATTCTTTCATATGTTTCATATGCCTTAGGATCCGACATTCTTTCCAGTGTCAGTACAGAAATGATTTTAAATACATATGGGTTCAGCAGATATGTCACCAATACTCCCACTGCCACCTTGCCCATTTCCTCTTCAGTAACTGTCTTGGCTTTTTCAAAGGCAGCATCGAAGTTTGCTGATTTATTATCAATTAAAACCTCAACTTTTTCTAACAAAGCATCCATAATCGCCTGTTTATTTTTAAAATGATAGTAGATGCTACTTTCTGTAAAACCCAGTTCTTTGCAAATATCACGAATTGAAACTGCCTTGTATCCACACTTGGAAAAAAGATCTAGGGCTATTTCTTCGATTCTTTCTTTGGTATCTGTCGGTTTCTTCATAAACTTGCTCCTTATTATATCATTCTATAATACTTCTATGTTTTCCTTATTTACTCAACACTCGTTAAGCAGAATTATACTTAACAACTGTTAAGTTGTCAAGTATGATTCTGCTCATACTTTAGGCAATTCCATAATGATCCATCAAGTCATCTTTACGATACGAGAAATTGGCAAGCAATGCCTTTGGATAGCCATCTGGCTTCCAACCGCTGCTTGTTGGGGTATCCCCAAGCCCCTTTTGAACACAGAATTTCATTCTGTGGCTGCGCGTGCTGCGAACGCTTTTGAAACATGACTGGCTTATCGCTGGCCATGTTCTTTTTCCTTTTCAGCATCCTGTTCCTCCGTCCCCAGCAGCCGATCCACGTTTGCCTTGGCAGTCAAGACTTCCTGCATTTCCTGTCTGGCCTGCTGGTACTCGGCATAGGCTTTTTTCTTTTCTGCCAGCAGCGCAGCATATTCGCTCTGCAATTCCTTTACCTTGGGCAGCTTCTGGACACCCAGCTCGTCAAAGGCTTTTTTCGCAGCCTTGTGGAGCAGAATATCCGCTTCATGCTCTGCAAGGAATTTCTTGGAATAGCCAGCCTTTCGATAGGCGGTATAAACATCGCGGGTCTTGGAATAGTTGATTATCTGCGTTCGCAAAACAGCAATTTCCGCCATACGTTTTTCAGCGGATTTTATCTGCCCCGCCAACAGGTTATAACGCTCCGTCACAGCCTGTGCTTTTTCGGCAAGGGCAGAGTATTCCAGCAAGCCATTCTCTGTGAGGTAGTTCATGGTCTTTGCCATCTGCTTTAGGTTAAACACCTTTGCCCAACGAGCATACCCAGCGCTTTTTCCAGCCTGCAATTTTGCCTGAATGT
>CAZNAP010000184.1:0-2795 GCA_964571145.1 uncultured Lachnospiraceae bacterium
GAGTACATGGTACCGGTTTGATTGTCAGCATAGATGCTGCTATGCCATTGTGATTGATAATCCTTCGGATATTGAAATCTTCCGACGTAATAAAGTGATTCGGATTCAAAAGCATTCACAGATAATACATACTGCGAATTCCTAAGATATATAAAATAGGAATTAATAGGTAGCGAAGAATAGGAGTACAGGTGTGATGGCAAATTATTCTTTAATTTCATGGCAGTCATGTAAAACTTTTTATGTTGATTATTATTCATGATGGACAAATGAACAAAATCGCTGGTTTGTGTTAACTGGCGACAGTAGGAATCCATGATTGAAAAATTATTATCCAGCAAATGAACAGAACTTTGAAATACAGATTTGTTTTGATGCCAAAATCCTTCTTTAGAATTGGACAAGGCAGCATTATATAGGCAGACACTTAGAATAAGGCATAGTAGTAAAAAGAGGGTATAGGAGATGGATATTTTAATGGTAAGAGATGTATGCTTGGAATCGGATATTTGTTTTTTGTTGAATATTTTCATATCGTTCCTCTCCAATAAAGTGAAATGTAGTTTATCTTCATACAAAAATAGTAGCATGATATGAAGAAAAAAACAATATGTAAGCGTTTACAAAAACGCTGTAAATACAAGGACTTTTCATATGCATGTCAAAAATTGTATGTGTAGTCAAAAATTGTTTCTTGCGAAAAAATGACCCAAATGATATGTTGATTGCAGGACATGAAAGCACTTACAAACATGTCGCAAAACACTCATAAACATTTTAAGGAGGTTTTTATGAAAAGGAAATTAGTATCATTAGTATTAGTTGCCGCTATGGTAGCTACAATGGTAGGATGTGGTGCTTCAACTGAAGGCGCTGCAACTACAGAAGCAACAGAAACAACAGAAGCAGCAGAAGCACCTGCAGAAGAAACAGCAGAGGCACCTGCAGAAGAACCCGCAGCAGAAGAAGTTGTGAAACCTGAGAAGATTACCATTATGGTAGACGGTACAGTCTTTACACAGGAAAACGGAAGAGATCAGTGGGAAGCTAAATGGGAAGAGTTAACAGGTATTGAACTTGAAATTATTCAGCCTGACCATGATGCTTACTATGATGTAGTTGGTCAGACACTTGCAAGTGGCGAGTGGCCGGATGTTATTATTCTGGGTGGTACTTATTATCCTGGATATGCTTCAGAAGGTGTCCTTTGGGATATGACAGAAGCATATGACAATTCAGACTTAAAGAACAGAGTTATTGACCAGGCACTGGTTGACGGACTTAAGATTGATGGTTCTTTATACGGAATCAGTGCAACTCGTGGTAACGGCTGTGTAACTTATGTTAAACAGACATGGTTAGATAACTGTGGATTAACAGTTCCTACTAATTACGAAGAATATACAGCTATGTTAGATGCCTTTACAACAGGCGATCCAGACGGTAATGGTGTAGACGGTGATACATATGCAGTATCAGCAGCTGGTCTGATTGGACCTGAAGCTCCTTTTACAAACTACTTACCTGAATTCTATCAGGATGCTAACCCTGTATTCTACAAAGATGCAGACGAAATTTGGCATGATGGATTTACAGAAGATGCTATGAAGGGCGCACTTGAAAGATTAAAAGCTGGTTATGAAGCAGGCTATATTGATAAGGAATCTCTTACCAATGGTACAAAAGACTGCCGTAATAAATTCTATGAAGATAAATTTGGTGTATTTACTTATTGGGCTGGAACATGGGCAACCAACTTAAAGACCAACCTTGAAGCAAATGAACTTCCCAGTGATTTGGTAGCACTTCCTCCTATCGCTGAAGTTGGAACTTATATTGAACGTATTTCTCCTACATGGAGCATTACTTCATCTTGTGAAAATCCTGAAGGCGTATTCAAATATTTTATTGAATCAATGTTAGACGGTGGCGATGTACAGTTCTTATTCACCTATGGTGTAGAAGGTACTCACTGGTCAACAGCAGCTGAAACCGTATGTGAAAATACATATGCAGAAGGCGAGTTCCATATGCTTGAGAACCTTGAAAAAGAAGGTACACAGTATACAAAAGCACATATCGATCCCATGCTTGCAATTACTCCTTTAGCAAATGATCCTAAAGATACAACTGTAGCACCTGAAGCAAAGGCTTCTATCGAAATGTTTGCAGCTAACTGTCGTCAGGCAGACTTGATGATTTCTACAGATGAAATGAGCCAGTACAATGGTGATTTACAGACTCTGAAGAATGAAATTATTGCGCAGGTTGTAACACAGGGTATGTCAGTAGAAGACGGTTATGCTAAGTTTGAAGCTGACGGTGGCGCTGAGTGGTCTCAGTTAATCGTAGATTCTTTGAATAAATAATTCTGAATAATTATGTGGAACTGCGGAGAACCTTCCGTAGTTCCACAATTTATGAAAGCTTAGATACGAAATTCTGTTTTGAGAGGAAGAGCAGATATGAATAAGAAAACGAATGTAAATGTGAATATTATCAAAAAGCCATTAAAGACGAGAATTTATCATTACAGGTGGTTCTATCTGATGTTTCTTCCTGTATTTGTTTTTGCAGCAATCTTTTTCTATTTACCTATGGCTGGTGTAGGATACGCATTTACGGAATATAAAGGAATTAAAGATCCTGTTTTTGTAGGATTGGAAAACTTTCAAAAGATGTTTTCAATGCCTAACTTTTGGGTATCGTTTAAGAATACTTTGCAACTTAGTATTATTAAACTAGTATTGAATACCGGTATGGCGGTAGTTATTTCATTATTTCTAAATGAAATT
>CAZNAP010000185.1:0-2650 GCA_964571145.1 uncultured Lachnospiraceae bacterium
AGTTCAATACAGGTAATGGTGTGTGGGTGAACACAACTGCCGGTATTAAAGTAAGCCGGATGATCAGCATGCAGAATGGGACGATGTGTGTGACCGGTAATGAGAATATAATTGTTGAGTGAAGCCCAATTACTTAAGCATCCTTCAGCATGCTTCTTAACTGAATAATTAGTAGCGGCACTGGTAGGGTCATTGAAACCAATTCGTTCAAGTGGCAGCCAAAAATATCTCACCAGGAAACGCGCCAATGGCCAGAAAACAGAATTAAGTAAACTGACCTGGTGACCATGAGTTAAGTAAATGCTGTTTGCAGGAGAATCAGTATTTTCCAAAATCAAGCTTTCATGGAAATGAAAATCAGTGAAGAGAGGCTGTTTGCATTGCTTTTCCAGACAATAATAACTACTAAAATGCTTCTTGCAATAGGGAGGATACTTTTTGACAATATCGTGGTTACCATAGAGAAGATAAATACGGTTTTGCCTGTGAAAACACTGGAACAGTTCAAAGATATTGCTATAAATATCCAGAATAGGTTCTATTTTCCGATTTTCCCATAATTCATCACCATCGCCCAGTTCCAGATAGGTATATTGATGTTCATAGTAATACTTTAGTGCAGCAAGATAAATATGTTGATTTGTAAGAAAATTATCGTTAGAGGTTCCGGTTCCTCTATGACAGTCGCTGAAAAGGACATAGCGGCTGCCACGGTGGAGCGGAAGTCGTAAAGCATTATTGAATGCACGGTCCAGTCTTTAATTAGCGCTCACAAGAGATTCCTTTCTCATAAAAAAATAATGGAAGATTAGGTGTTTATCTGCGACGTTTATAGCGACGAAGACGCAGTGTACGACGAAAGATTGATGGTACTTGATAATAAAGATAAAGCAATCGGTCTACAGAACTTTGCTGTGGATTTGTAATCTTAAGGAAAAGTTTACAGAAGAGATGATTCTGTAATTGAACTAATTTGCGGTGCAATTTAGCTATTGAACCAATTTGTTGAGAATGTGATTTGTTAAAAGTAAAGAACAAATCTGTACCGTTTACAAACAAATCAGCTCTTTCATAACCGAGACTGAGCATAGATTGCATAAAAGTATGAAGCATTTCTGAATTGGGGAAGCATAATAAAATGTCCATTTCTATGTCACGAGGATGTGAAAATTCGCCCATGCAGAAAACAGTCAACCACCAATGTCTTTTGGATAAGACAACATTGCTATTGTGATAATGGAGTGACATAGCCATTTCCAGTTCGTCTTTCGGCTCAACGACTTGAAAAACTTCTGTTTTAAGTTCATTTGGTCGAAGCAGGCGGTCACTATGGTAAATTCCAATTTCGCCGCCTACATTGATTCCGTATTGACCTTTCCAAAACTCGATGAGCCAGGTTTGACCACGATAATCAAAATAGACTGGCTCACAGTCGAAAATCATGTTGAAATATGCAGCATGAGTATCGTAAAGTGCAGTGTAGCCAAATTCTTTTTGCCAGGCGTCCAATGTGGAGGAGAAGATATCGTGGTTACAAACATACTGATATCCCAAGTCATTTACTAACGAATTCATTAAGAAACACTTTTCTGAATACTGCATATGGTGAAGCCTAGTTATAATACGCTTGCGCTTGAAATACATATGAGTCATGAAGAACGTTAGCAGTATAAAAGGCAGTGTGGCTAATAAAATAGAAATGATATAGATGATGTCAAAATCAGTCAGCATATAAGAAAATACGTCTTTCTTTTTACTATACAATATTCTTGTTTTGACAGAATGTGACAGTGGATTTAAAATAAGGGGACGGGGGTTATGTTTCATTTTTTTTAAATATTGGAAGGAGAAAAAGTAAAATGTTAGTTTCGGTATATAGGTTTCTGGAGGAGTTAAAAAAAGCTAAATATTTTATTTTATCATTACTGTTGTGTATATTGTTTATTTCTGGATGTGGTGAGAATTCCGTGAAAGAAGTTGTAACAGAAAAAATTACAGTCAAAGAATCGTCATTTGCTCCAACAGATTTGCATGAGAAGATGTTTGTGGCAACGCAGCAATGTTGGGGAGAAGTATCTAGTATGGACGATTATTGGGACAATACAACTTGGGTGATTTATTATGATGGTACGGTTGAGAGTTATTCACTTTATAACATTAGTGGATATACGGATAAATCCATTTGGAAATTGAGTGATGAGGAATTCATCCAATTAACTGAACTTTTAAATGGTCAGTTTCAAAAGAAACAAAAGATAGTGGATGCATGTGACGGAGACGGCTGGGAAATGAAATATTTCGATGAAGCCGGTGAATTGATTCATTCCTATGATGGCTATATATATGGATTGAAAGTAATGGAAGATATTGAAGAAATGCTCAATAATACAGAAGGAAAAGAAATAACACAGGAAGCATATATTCCGGATGAAGATGAGTTAATAGAAGAAGGGAATTAATATGAGTCAATCAAGGTTGCCTTACAGACAAATTCACCTAGATTTTCACACATCGCCCTACATAGATGGGATAGGCGCGAAGTTTAATAGAGAACAGTTCATTGATACTCTTAAGAAAGCGCATGTAAATTCTATTAATTTATTTACCAAATGTCATCATGGAATGTATTATTATCCGACTAAAATAGGAA
>CAZNAP010000186.1:0-2637 GCA_964571145.1 uncultured Lachnospiraceae bacterium
TTTTGTATATTGTATTTTGTATTGATTTGCATATTATGGTATCATAAAAGTGTAATAATGTCATCTAATCTGATGATGATTGTGTTATCTAATAATTCTCGCTATCTATTGATGTTCAAATGGAGTGATTATGCAAACAAACTGGAAAATCGAGTATTTTAAACCAACTAAAGAAGGCGTACAACGAATAACAAATGGTTTTCGTTTTACAACAGCCTTGCCACCAAGCAATGAGGAAAGTGGCCTTATTTTATATGCTGCAAATGGCGAAACATTTAGATTTGCTTTTTCCGAACAATATAGGCAGGGAAATCTTTTGGGTATTCAACTCAAAGGTCCGGAATTAGAAAATTATTATTATAACTATTATCAAGGGAATTCCGTCTTTACAGACCTGTATGCACAGGAACTCCATGGACTCGAAGAATGGGGTGGCACAGAAAATGAGAAGCCAAGAGCCACTTATGGGTGTTTGCGACAGAATGATTTTTTATGGAAAAATGACAAGCCATTACAATACCCCTATGAAGAATGTATCATTTATGGTTTAGATGTACGTGCATTTTCCATGCACAAAAGTGCAAATGTACAGAATCCGGGAACTTTTGAAGGTATCATAGAGAAAATTCCATATTTGAAGTCGCTTGGAATTACCACATTAGAACTGATGCCTTGTTATGAATACGAAGAGTGCCTTTACCCAGCCATCAATTGTTGGGGCTTTCAGACAGGATTTTATTTTGCGCCAAAAGCTTCCTATAGTGCTGTTAAAAATCCGATTCAATCCTTTAAATCAATGGTTCGTGAACTGCATGCCCATAAAATAGAAGTGCTTATGCAGTTTTATTTTCCAACCGGCACGCCTCAACTATACATGTTAGAAGTGTTGCAATACTGGGTGAGTGAGTATCATGTGGACGGATTTCGTATGAATGGATGCAACATTCCGGTTCGTATGCTGAGCGAAAATGCCTTCTTAAAACAGACCAAAATATGGTTCACTGAACTGAACGAATCTGAAATAACTCCATTAGGCGCCAATCAGGTTCGCAATCTTTCAAGAAATCATCAGGGATACCGAGATGAAGTGAGACGTTTCTTAAAAGGAGATGATGGTTTCATGAATCAATTCCTTTATTTTCAACGTCATAATCCGAAAGATTATGCGGTTATTAATTCTCTGGCAGATTATGACGGTTTCTCGTTGTACGATACCGTTTCTTATGAGCGCAAACACAATGAAACAAATGGAGAATATAATCAAGACGGTACCGATTTGAATTTTAGCTGGAATTGCGGCATAGAGGGAGATACACGTCGCAAAGCAGTATTATCACTTCGCTTAAGACAACTAAAAAATGCTTTTTCTTTATTATTGTTATCTCAAGGCACACCCTTTATATTCAGCGGAGATGAAATGGCTAATACTCGTTACGGAAATAATAACGCTTACTGTCAGGATAATGAGATCGGATGGATTAAATGGGAACAGAATCCATTTTCATCGGAATTGCATGCTTATGTAAAAAGTCTAATTCAATTACGAAAGACGTATCAGATTTTGCATATGCCGACGGAATTCAGAATGATGGATCATATCAGCTGCGGAACGCCTGATTTATCCTATCATGGAGAAGAAGCTTGGCAACCGGATTTATCGCATATGAGTCATACTATAGGAATTGCTTTGTGTGGAAAATATGCTGAGCCTTATGAACCTTCTTTTTATATAGCAATTAATATGCATTGGGAGAATCAAACACTGGCATTACCCAAGCTTCCTAAGAACAGTTATTGGACTAAAATAGAAGATACTGCAGAACTTAATTCATCCTCAGATAGCAAGTTGACGACCAGAGATTTTGATTACGAAACAAATGATCATGCTTTAATTCAAGCAAGAAGCATTGCTGTTTATCAATCAAAAGAAGTATCGTCTTAATCAAGTTTGTTCTGTCTGTATTGTCATTAATAGAGGTACTAAACAATATAATAAAAGAAGGCTGAATATAAAATGAACGTTTGGAAACATTTTAAAACTATTACGTATCACAGATTTCTTGTTATGAAGGGTTGCTTTAAAGTTGGGCTATACTGGCAAGGCTTATGTCATGATTTGTCCAAATACAGTCCAAGTGAATTTTGGGTAGGTGCAAAATACTATCAAGGTAACAGAAGTCCCAACAATGCAGAAAGAGAAGCGATTGGCTATTCCTCCTCTTGGCTACATCACAAGGGAAGAAATAAGCATCATTATGAGTATTGGATTGATTACAGTACCAAGGATATCAAGGGCGGACTGTGGCCAGCTCCAATGCCAAAGAAATATATCGCAGAGATGCTCATGGACCGTATTGCAGCTTGCAAAATATACAATGGTGCTAAATATACAGTGGATGCACCACTAAAGTATTATTTACAAGGCAAAGAAAATGCACCGCTTCATCCCGAGACAAAAGAACTGCTGGAAAAACTTTTTCATATGCTTGCCGAAGAAGGCGAAGAAGCTACCTTCGATTACATTAAAAAAGAACTGCTATCTTAACTAGGCACCGAGAAATGACCTCCTGCATATGATAAAGCATATGAAAAAGGAGCGATTTTAATATGAATTCTTGTCTTTTAATTTTATTACTT
>CAZNAP010000187.1:0-2372 GCA_964571145.1 uncultured Lachnospiraceae bacterium
GTTATTTTTAGCAGGCTCCATAATCGGCTGGTTTTATGAATTGTTTTTTTATTGGATTTTTGAAAATCGAATTTCTAATAATGGATTCTTTTTTGGACCTTATCTTCCAATTTATGGTTTTGGAACACTATTTATAGTTATGTTAACCAAAAATCTTAAGAAGCATCCGATTGCTATATTTTTTCTTAGTATTCCTATAACGGGAATATTGGAATATGTGACAGGGTATGCCATGTATGAAATTTGGGCAACCAGATGGTGGGATTATCGCACCGCATTTTGGAATTTAGATGGTTATGTATGTATTAGAAGTGTTTTATCGTTTGCAGTAGGTGCCATATTACTGATTTACCTCGTGGAACCACTCATCTGCATGCTGAGTAATAAAATGGGCAAACGAAACAGAAGTGCTTTTTGTATCGGAGTCATACTGATTTTCATGATCGATATTATTGCGACTATCTTGTTTCGAATGCCTGCTTTTGCTTAGTCACGCAGGATTCGAACACATTCATGTTATCATTAGCTCTCAGTTATCAAGATATTATTTGGCGAGTTTTGGGCAGTAGAGTTCATTTAGTTCCTGACATACCCAAAAGAAGCTGACCAACGTGCCGGTATCATATGCTTTGGGCACGGCTACGAGAAGCAAGCGTGTGCTACCCACACTATGAAGGAAACCATGGCACTATGATAGCAAATTATGTCTCTATGCTCAATGTCGTTTTTGGCGAAAAACAAGCAAGCTGTTTTGGGTATTGGAAGCAAAAATGCGACTACAACATCCAAAACAATTTACGCATGTTCGAACCCAAAGTGTCTAAACAATAGAAAAAAAGAAAATAGAAGCCGGTATATCCAAAAGCAAATTGGGTATGCAGGCTTTTAATTTATTTATCTAGCATGTTTCGAAATCGTTCTATACTGTTGCATTTAGAGGCCAATATCAGCCATTTGTTGAGTGTAGCTATATTTGATTCGGAGTTAATGCGTTCGCGTAGTGCTTGAGGAATAGTCCCCATTTCTGAAAGTAGTGTTAGTATGCCTTCGGCTATACCTTCGGCTATACCTGTGCTCAGACCATCTTCCCATGCTTCATTCCGTTGTACCATAATATCTGTTTTATAATCATATTCTGCTACAAGCATATTAATCAGCTGACTTCCCTTCCGTATGAGATACTGGGTATTGTAGGCTCAGTATATAGAAGTACCTGATTTGTGTCAAGCGATTACTTCTACTGCTATAAAAACTGCTATAAAAAACTCCCGAGAAATAATTTGACTCATTTCCGGGAGCTATTATGTATTTCGTATGTATACTAGAATTTTGCGGGATCCATGGTGACAATGGAACCGTCATCGCGGTATTGAAGTTCTGTATATTTTACACATCTTTTGTGGTTGACCCCACCGGAGAAAGTACAGTCGTGGTAGAATAAATACCATTTTCCTTTGAATTCTACGATAGAGTGGTGTGTAGTCCAGCCGCTGACCGGTTCCAAAATTCTGCCACGATAGGTGAAAGGACCTTTCGGATCAGTACCGGTTGCATATACAATATAATGTGTCGTGCCGGTGGAATAAGACAGATAATAAAGCCCATTGTATTTATGCATCCAGGGACCTTCAAAATAACGACGGTCTTCATCACCTGCGGTAACAGGATTACCTTTTTCATCTAAAATAGTAATTTCCTGAGGTTCTTCTATGAAAGAAAGACAATCATCGCTTAATCTGGCAACGCGAGGTCCCAGTGCTTTTGCACTGCTGTCAGGACCTTCTGCATTTGCAACAAAAGTGCCGGTCTGCCATTTCTCAAGCTGTCCACCCCAAAGACCACCGAAGTATACATAGCATTGTCCGTCTTCATCTGGGAAAACAGCAGGGTCAATACTATAACTACCTTTAATATAGTCTGGCTCCGGTTTGAATGGACCTTCCGGCTTATTGCTTGTCGCAATACCTAAGTGGAAATTCCCGCCCTTATCTCTGGCAGGGAAGAATAAATAATAGGTGTTGTTTTTAAATAATACGTCAGGCGCCCACATCTGTGAACTAACCCAGGGAACATCGTTTTGATGTAATACTTCTCCGTGGTCTACGCAGGGAGCAGTAATATCATCCATGGAAAGAACGTGATAGTCCTCCATCTTGTATTGGTCGCCATTGTCGTTATCTTCACATTCATGTGGTAAATCATGGGAAGGATAAATATATATTTTGTCATTAAATACATGAGCAGAAGGATCCGCTGTAAAGATATGTGTAACGAGTGGCGTATTGGGTAAAGATTGATTTAACATTTAGTTACCTCCGAAACATTTATTAATTACTATTTTAAATTCTAGCAGACATTTTCATAAATAACTT
>CAZNAP010000188.1:0-2361 GCA_964571145.1 uncultured Lachnospiraceae bacterium
AAAATTATATTTTTCTTAATAAAATTAAAAAGAAGTAACCTCGGTTTACAATTAGTTTTGGGAATGTTAGAATATATGAGTCTAGTGAACAAGTCATGAATGGATATTGATAATTAAGGAGATTTTTTATGAAACCCATGAGTAATTTTGAGAAAAAATTTGGAAAATATGCAATCAAAAATTTATCGTTGATTTTGATTTTATGCTATGCCTGCGGATATCTTTTTAAATGGATTTATCCGGAATTCTTGTTTTATTTGTATTTGAATCCATACGAAATTATTTTCCATGGACAGATATGGAGACTGGTCACTTGGTTGATTGTTCCGCCTTCCAGTTTTGACTTTTTTACTTTGATTATGTTGTATTTCTACTATTCTATAGGAACCACCTTAGAGCGAACTTGGGGCACATACCGATATAACGTTTATTTGTTTTCAGGAGCCTTATTTACGATATTTGGCGCATTTTTGTTAATGGGATATACCATGATCTTCCAGCCTACACTGGCGGCAAGTCCTGAATATTATGTGATTATTTCTGCCATGTTCAGTACTTATTATGTGAATTTGTCCATATTCCTTGCTTTTGCTGCGACCTTCCCCAATATGCAGGTTATGCTCTTTTTCCTCATCCCGTTAAAAGTGAAGGTTCTGGGAATTATTTATGTAGCTTTGATGCTATATCAGTTTGTGGTAGGGTATGGCGAAGGTTTTGAGGTCTTAACAGTAGCCAATCGATTCGTGATTGCCGCATCTATGATGAACTTCTTTGTGTTCTTCCTGACTAGCAGGAATAGTTTTCATCTATCGCCGAAACAGATTAAGCGCAGACAGGAATTTAAGCGTGAAGTGAAAACAGCAACAAAGATTACCAGACATAAATGCGCTGTTTGTGGAAGAACCGAAGAAACCAATCCGGAACTGGAGTTTAGATTCTGCTCCAAATGCAGCGGAAATTATGAATATTGCTCAGAACACTTATTTACACATACCCATGTAAAAAATTGAGTAAGGAGCCATGTATGGGAGAAAATCAGGAAGTTTTATTTGCAAAAAATTTGGAAAAAGTTAAAAAACAAGCCAGAGAGCAGGGTAACAGTATTTCGGAACAGCAGGTTCAAGAAATCTTCGAGGGTTTTCAATTATCGGATGAGCAGCTCTTAATGGTGTATGATTATTTGCATCAATATAAAATCAGTATCGGGGATAAAAGTGAGTTTGATTTGGAGCTTTCAGATGAAGACCATAATTATTTAGAAGAATATGAAAAAGAACTTTTGCTTTTGGAAGAACCAAGTGAAGGCGAAAAGGAAGCACTGATTCTTTCGGCAATGGCGGGCGAGACCCAAGCGCAAGAGAAATTAATCACTGTGTTTTTGACGAAGGTATTAGAAATATCGAAATTGTATGTTGGTCAAGGTGTGTTTATTGAAGATTTAATTGGAGAAGGAAATGTAGCACTGTCTCTTGGAGCCTCAATGCTGGGTTGTCTGGAAACTGCGCAGGAAGCAGAAGGTATGCTGGTTAAAATGATTATGGATGCCATGGAGGAGAGCATTAATGAACATATGCAGGAGACACAGCGGGAACAAAAGGTGCTGGATCGGGTAAATAAGGTGGCGGAGAAAGCAAGAGAACTGGCCCAAGATTTACAGAGGAAGGTAACCGTGCAAGAGCTTGCAGATGAAACAGGAATGTCGGAGAAGTCTATTCGTGAAGCCATGCGTATCAGCGGTAATGCAATAGAAGATTTGGAAGGATAAGGGGTTATGAAAATCACAGAGAACGTCACAACCTACGAAGATTTTAAGTATGTGATGCAGGATACCGGAAATGTTTATATCGGAGCAGCTTATTCCTATGAGGAATTGTTGGAACAGGAACGAACTCCATTTAAACTGAAGGCAATCATCACCCATTATATATTGAAAGAAACCACTACGGATACGACAATAGAAAGCGAACTCTATTATTTGACACAAGAAAAATTTTTATTTGAATTATTTAAGCAGTTAAAAGTCAAGGTGAAAATACAGGTACAGGTAGAAAAAAAGGGTTGGTTTGGGCAAACACATACTGAATATGCGGAGAAGATTTATTCTCTGGCTGAATTGACAGAGATGAATTTGGCTCGAAAAAAGGCCAGTGGTTTATTGATCAGAGAAATGATTATTCCTAAATTAGCACTGATGTCATTTAGTATATAAATACTGATGTCTGGCAAAGCAAATAAAAGACATATAAAAGTCTGAATCAAATTATAATTGATTATTCAATTTATCGTCAACTACAGAGAATGGAACTAATTATCAGTTATTGGTTCCATAAGTGCCAAAAAGTCTTTTTATAAAAATGCTAT
>CAZNAP010000189.1:0-2190 GCA_964571145.1 uncultured Lachnospiraceae bacterium
TCTATCAGAGTCGTTACAGCTTGAATCTGTTCTTGTCGGCAAATAGATAAAATTGTCTGAATGTAGGAAGGGTCAGTAATAAGTGGAACGGTATAACGTACATCAGCAAATGCAAAAGCCGGTGCCACTTCACTGTTATCCGTTACAACTATTTTAACTTGTTCCTTCAAGGTTTCTCGAAAGTTTTTCAGCAACTCGCATCTTCTGCCTACACTGCAAAATAAGATATTCATAAATTAACGGCCTTTCACAATTTAGTCTAATGGGTATCTGTCGTCTCGGTCCCTTTGAAAGCTTCCATAGTAGCATCTGTTCCGCTACTAATTCCTTCACGTTTCAGCACTGCAATAATGGTTCCCCAAAAAATTCTGCAATCTAAAGAAAACGATAAGTGATTTATATACTCAACATCATATTCAAACTTCTTTTCCCAAGTAATTGCATTACGCCCATTCATCTGTGCCAATCCCGCCAATCCGGGTCTGACATCATGTCTATGTTTCTGAACCTCATTATAAAGAGGTAGGTACTTAATCAGAAGCGGCCTTGGGCCAATCAAACTCATATCCCCTTTCAGGATATTAAAAAGTTCAGGAAGTTCATCCAGACTGGTAGAACGCAGACGCTTCCCAAAATTCGTAAGGCGTACGTCATCCGGCAACAATTCACCATTTTCATCCCGTTCATCTGTCATAGAGCGAAACTTGTATAATTTGAAAATTTTCTCATTTTTTCCGGGACGCTCTTGGGTAAATATTGCAGGGCTGCCCAATTTACTACGAACTAAAATCCAAAGTACTAAATAAACCGGAGAAAGAACAATGATTCCTATGAGAGAAAGCATAATGTCTATAAAGCGTTTGAAAAAATGCTTGTACATACGTTCATCTCCTTCCGAAATTTTCTTTGCATACCGGCATGTACACTCACAATCCACAGTATCCCTTTTTATCTATCGAAGCAACTTCTGACAATAGAAATAATCTTTTCCATATCTGCAGGGGTATTCTTAATGTCACTTGGCAAACAGAATCCTCTGTTGAAAATGTCCTCAGAAACACTTCCTGCGCCATTGGCATTGCAGTTATCTGCTGTAATAAAGTCATTTTCAGCAAATACAGGCTGTAGGTGCATCGGCTTCCAAATAGGTCTGGTTTCAATATTGTATTCTGCCAGCGCATCCATAACATCATTGGGTGTTACTTTGCACTCTTTTGCTATGGTCGCACAAGTGAGCCAGCAATTGGCATCTCCATCTACATTCAAGGGATTCAGCGTCAGCTCAGCTATATCCGCAAAGGCTTCCTCGTATTGCTTACGAATTGCCTTTTTCAGTTGTTTATGTTCATCCAAATGGAGCAGTTGTCCGCGTCCGATACCTGCCACAATATTACTCATACGGTAGTTAAAGCCAATTTGTGAATGCTGATAATGTCTGGCAGGATCTCTTGCCTGTGTTGCAAGGAACGTGGCCTTCTTGGTATAGTCTTCATTGGCTGATACCATCATGCCGCCGCCGGATGTTGTAATAATCTTATTTCCGTTAAAGGAATAAATACCTATTTCCCCGAAAGTACCTGTATGTTGCCCCTTATAAGTACTGCTTAAAGATTCTGCTGCATCTTCAATAATCGGTACCTTATGAGCCGCACAAATCGCCATAATTTCGTCAAGTTTAGCAGGCGTGCCATAAAGATGTACAATCATCACTGCTTTTGGATTGGGATATTTCTCAAAAGCCTTTTCCAGAGCCTTGGGATCCATGTTCCATGTGTCCTTCTCCGAATCAATGAAAACTGGAGTTGCATGTTCATATACAATAGGATTACAGGTGGCACTAAAGGTTAAACTCGGTGTAAAGACTACATCACCTGACCCAATACCCAGAATACGGAGAGCCAAATGAATTGCTGCTGTTCCTGCACTTAGGGCAGTGGCATGGCCGCAACCGGTATATGCTTCCATCTCCTTTTCAAAACAATTTACATTGGGACCAAGTGGTGCTACCCAGTTGGTATCAAAGGCTTCCTGAATAAATTGCTGCTCTTCCCCATGCATAGTGGGTGATGATAAATAAATTCTTTCTTCTGCCATTTTAGTTGTTTGCATCCTCCTGAGCTTCCTTATAGTTATAAGTCGGAACAATATTCTGAACGATGGAACGAATATCATTGCTTTCATTTTTAGAAG
>CAZNAP010000190.1:0-2167 GCA_964571145.1 uncultured Lachnospiraceae bacterium
TAATAAAACAGTTGTGCAATGGGAGAAGTCTCGTCAATAATCAAAGTTTTGTTATTGCCTGTCATTGTCTTCTTAGCTGCATCCAGTGAGCGTAGGAATAAATAGAAATCTGCTTTTTCGGGATTGTTATAAGTCTCACTTAATATTCTCATATATTCAGCTTCACCTTTGGCAATAATTTCTGCTGCCTGGGCATCTGCTTCTGACTGCATAACAATAATTTCTGCGGTGGTATTATTGGAAATTTCTTTTGCTTCTTCTTGACCCTCTGCCTGATAAGTTGCTGCTATATTATTTCTTTCGGAAATCATACGCTCATATACTGCATTCTTATTTTCATCCGGCAGATCCAATGATTTGGTTTCTACTGAAAGCAGTTCAATACCATATTGAGACAATGTATCACCAATGTTGTCATCAATCGCCTGTGCCAACTCACCGTCACGACCGCTGATAACCTCTTCCTGACTGAGCGAACTGATTACATTCTTCAAACTATTATAGACAATGGTATCAATTCTGAATTCGGCATTACTCTTTTGGGCACTTAATGTCTGTGTATACTTGTACGGATCGTCAATTCTCCATAATACAAAACAGTCTGCTATCATGGATTTTTTATCCTTAGTCATAACATCGCTGACTGCCAAGTCATATAAAAGTACTTCGTTTTGAATCTTTTCTGCTGTTTGAATAAATGGCAGTTTCATACTGAGACCGGGCGTTTCCCGAATACTTTCAATTTTGCCAAATTGTTTAATAATGGTAAATTCATTGGGATATGTTACAATCATACATGAATCAAATATGATAAATCCTATTACTAAAATAATCAGAGCGGGAATGAGTATTTTCTTCTTTTTCATTATTCCTCTCCTCCTTCTGTTGTTGTACTGTTATCAGCTGCATTGTTTGTGCTTGCTGCACTATCTGTACCTGTTTCTACGGAAAAGTCAGCAAAGGATTCTAATGGTAACATGGTCTGTGTTGTTCCGTCACTCTTTTCAATAATAATCTTCATATCCGGTAAAATTTCTTCCATTGTTTCATAGAACATTCTCTGTTTGGTTATAAGCGGATATTTCTGATATTCTGCATAAAGTTCATTGAGTCTGGCTACCTGTCCTTTTGCTTCATTAATTCGTTCTTCTGACTGTGCCTGTGCTGTTTTGAGTGTTTCATCAACTGCAGCTCTAGCTGCTGGTATATCTTCGTTTCTCTTCTGGTTTGCTTTATTAATAGAAGTTTCTTTCCCTTGTTTGGCATTTTCTACATTCTTAAATGCATTGATTACTTCTTGTGTAGGCGGTTCTGCATCTTGAATTGTGATATTTACCAACTGAATACCCATATCCTCATCTGCCAGTCTGGTAACTATCTTTTCCTTAATAGAAGCTTGAATTTCATTTTTTCCAGTCGTAATTACGCTGTCAACATCATATAAACCAATGGTATCTCTGATGTAGCTCTGTGTCAGGTTCTTCAAGATGGCAATAGGATTCTCTGATGCATACAAATACTTCATTGGATCGGTTACCCTATATTCCACATAAAAATCAACATTAACAAAATTGTAATCTCTGGTAATCATAAAGGATTCCGCGCTGACTGAATCCGCTGTTTCCGTGTTATAACCAATCGGGAAACCATTAATTGTTTTGGGAACCTTTGCCAGTCTCTGGACATAAGGTGCCTTTAAGTGAATACCTGATGCCTCCACCACCTTGGGTACCCCAAAAGTAGTAATAACCGCATATTCATTTTCCTTGAGGGAATAAATACTGCCCACCAAGAGATAAATTACTACACAGATACCTACTACAAGAGCTACTATCTTTCCTATTTTAGCCCCCATTTCCGGATCTTGTGGATTTCTTTGTTCATACACATTTTTGTTTCTTCCTGAATACATTCTTCTTCCTCCTTAAAAGTATGATGTGTAAATGCTGCTTGGCAGCGCCTGCAGACGTATGTTAAAGCCATAAAAAAAACTCCTACCGCAGCATCCACGCTACGATAAAAGTCTTGCTACGAATTACTGATTCGAAACGGATGTTACCATCGTCTTGACGTTTCGGATATACCTTTCGGTATCAGCTACTCCCTTTTATCTCTTGAAATGATAGTATCATTTTGTTAATAAAATGTCAAGATTTCTACCCATGTT
>CAZNAP010000191.1:0-2164 GCA_964571145.1 uncultured Lachnospiraceae bacterium
AACTATTATCTTTTAATTGCTAATTGCAATATCAAGGACTTTTTCAGCAGCTTCCCCTTCGGTTTGTTATCCAATAAATATTGTACTTCTTTATCTACAATTTCTTTATTATCTTCGTAATAGGAACTGTTTGGAGCTGTAATGTACTTTGATGGTCTGGCTCCATAAAATTTCCATTTATCCACATCATGTTCTATTGACTCTGTTACTTTCTTAGCTAATATTTGATCTAAAGCGGCAGTATCATATTGAACAAACTCATTTTCGCCCTCCTCTTTTAACTGATTCACTGTTTCAATCAGTTCCAGATAAACCATGAGCCCCATATCGCCATATTTCGTATCCTGATCAATGGCATCCAATAGCTGTTTTGTCAGACTTATCGCATTTTGATACGTGAGCGACTGCCTTTCATAATTCAGCAAAATAAAAGAACAAAAGCCAGCTGTAACACCATAGAATTCTTTCAAATTTTCTACTTCACTATAAGTCCACCATGGTGCATGGGGATGCAAATCATTTCCCGGTACATTAAAGCGCCATCCATACTCCAGCTTATCCTTATTAGATTCTAGATATCTCTTGATTCCATGAAAAATCGGATGTTCATAATCTGTAATTCCCAACATCTTATATATTCTCAGCACATGATGAGTTGCAATGGGTGTAGATTCAGGATTCCAATTATCAGGCTCCAACGCCCAGCCAAAACCACCATCTTCATTTTGATAATGTGCTAAAGCATCGGCAACAGCCTTTGCACTTCCACCTTCAAATAAATATTGCCACATGCACAATTCCACATTTCTTGCATTTCGCTACATCCATTCTCTTACTTCCTCATAAAAATCATTACTCATCCTATTAATCATCCAGATCCTCCTTATTAATTGGTATACTTAACTTATTTTCTGGTGCGTCTTATTCCTGCCCAGCCGACTGCATATACTGGTAGCATGTTCCCTTTTTATGCCCAGCAGATTATCTAATTCATCCATAACCTTCTTATAGCTTACCGGCTGGAAATGTACCAAAACATAATCTGCGACTTTTATCTTCCCCTTGGCCTTCTCACAAAAATCTCTGATTGGTGCACAAACTGAAAAGACCCAAATGGGTGTACAAATAGTGACTTTATCATATTGCTCCAGATTGTCCGGCATATTTTTTATAGGCATTCCCCATTGGTGCATACCAAATCTTCCGCACCACCAAAAGCCCAGCGTGCCTTCTGTTCTCTCTGTAGTTGTAATTTCAAATAATACTGCACCACTTACATTTGCTGTTTCATAAGCAACTTTTTTGGTTCTTCCAAGTCTGGAGAAATAAACAACCAGTTGCTTTTCATTACTGCCAATATTAGGATAGTCCTCAAGATTCACCTGTTCTGTTACCTGTCTGTAGAAAACCAGACAGCAATAACCAGTAATCGCTTGTAGTAATCCAAAAATGAAATAGCTTGTAGACAAGACATTCGCTGGGAACAAGATAAACTGAATACAAATCCAGAGCATCAATGTCACACCAAAGACGCCGCCCAAAATAATTCCTTGTTTCTTTTTTCGAATGAGTAAATAAGCTGCTGTTAAATTCGAAAGACCATTCACGATTAATAGCGAAATTCCAGAAAATATATAGTTCTGAAATAGCACATCGGCAAATGGCATCACTTGAAAATACGGTAATAGTGGCTGCATTTGCAAAATGCTTCCATCAGGCTTAATCAACATAGCTGTTGCACCAAAAACAGCTCCTATACCAATAAATAACGTCCAGAAAATTAATATAATCCTTGCAATACTATATCTTTTCATCTTTTGTCATCTCCATTTCCATCTATTGGTATTATACAAACACATGTTTTATTTGTAAAGGAAACGTTTTACAAAGACTTTAATCATGATTTACTCTTTTCACTCGTTCTGCATGGCTCTACCAAAAGATATAATGACTTGTGTTTTTTAATTCTCAGTCAGCATGAATAATTCTATGAATCCTAAGGAAAGTACATTTTTTTATGCTTTTGTTATAGATTTATGACGCCAAAAAATCATTTTTAAATATTTATCCTGCAATTGCACCTGATTGCATTGCATTTTGATTTTATGATTTTTATAGAATGAGCAAGCATTGATTAATGAGAAGCAACATTTTGTAAGTTATT
>CAZNAP010000192.1:0-2085 GCA_964571145.1 uncultured Lachnospiraceae bacterium
TTGAGATCATGTCATATCACTACTCCCATATCAGCAGCACCGCCGGACGCATCAATGGTGACACCACCCGTTACCGTTCCAGATACTTGACTTTCCTGTTCTGTTTCCTCTTCCTCTTCTTCAGTAATACTGTCCCATTCCTTCGGATCGTCCTTGGGTACACGCAATTTCATAGCCTGTGCATAGAGTTCCGGATCATTTTTCATTAGGTATTGCATATCCTTATAAGGAACCTTATCTCCACCTGCTACACGTCCGGCAATTACAATACACTTAGACTTCTTCTCCATTTCTTTTGCCTGCGCTTCGCCCGATTCTCGTATTTGTTCCATCTGCTCCTGCAATTCTCTAGCCTGAGCTGAAATGGTAATTTGATCCTCTTTTTTTTGCTCCATCTTCAAGCGATTTTTCTCCGCCTTCTCCTGTTCACGCTTCTCCTGCAGTGTTTTTTCACTTTCAGAAGGTGTTTTTCTAACTGACAATATTAAATCCTGATCATCCCTGGTTTTAGGTGCCACATCAATTCTCATCTTTCGGCCCTCCTTGGACAAATATCTTTCGTCTTATTGATTCCCCAGATACTTGTTACTTTCGAAATCCTGTAATCGTAACGATTGCTACTTCATTCTCTAATTCATCCTTTAATTCTACGGTATAAAAAGCTGTCGTTCTTCCATTTTTAATACATCTGGCTTCTGCTATCAGCTTGTGTCCTTTGACTGCTCCCAGATAAGAAATACTGGAATTAAGGGACACCATTTCCATCTTAGCCCAATTGGATGCCACTGCAAATGCAAAATCTGCCAGCACACAATGTACACCGCCCATGATTGCACCTACGGCATTCTGATGTCTCTCGGTTAATTCTATACTGCACTTGGCATAATGTTCTCCAACTTCCTCGATAATCGCACCGTTTTCTGTTGCAAACCTATCTTTGGCAAATACTTCTCTCACTTCTTCCAATGTTGCTGTCTGACTCATATTAGTAACCATGCCTTTCCTGCCGGTTTTCCGGTTTTCTATTCATATATACTCTCATTTATTATTAACTATTTACTATTTTAAGAGTTGTAATATCATATTATAAATTATCGGCACAATCAATGCCGGTAACAAGTTCCCAACTCTAAACTTCTTACCAAATCCTATATTTATTCCTACACAAAAAATCAGAGCAGATCCAACAAAAGACAAATCACTGACTATTTGCTCGCTGATAAATGAGCCAAAAATTGCTGCAACCAGCGTAATACCACCCTGATACAACAGAATCGGAATTGCGGAGAAAATCGCACCGACGCCGTGCGTGGATGTAAATACCATCACCATAACCATATCCAAAATTGCTTTTGCCATTAATAGCGAATAATCTCCGCTGATACCATCCTGAATGGAACCTACTATGGCCATGGCTCCGACACAGATAATCAGGGATACATTGACAAAACCCTCTACAAACAGATTGTCATTTTGAGCTTTGACCGCTCTTTTTAGTCGTTCACCCAGATGATCCATTCGTCTTTCTATATCCAGACATTCTCCGATTACGGCACCGATTACCAGTGAGAAGATCAACAGCATGGTTCCCTGCGTCTCTATCTTCCCATCACTGATAATTAACATCTTGGACAATACACCTGCCGAGCCGATGAAAATAACCGCCACACTACAGGCTTGCATTAAAATATCCTGTACATTTTTCTTTAATCCGTTTTTAAGCCTAAGCCCGACTAAACCGCCGCAAATAACTGCGGCGGTGTTTATTATGGTTCCCAAACCTATCATTTCATATTCCTTCGTTCTTTTTATATTTATCGCTTTCTTACAGCTTCACTCAACAAAAATTCAATTTGTCCGTTAATCGAGCGAAAGTCCGATTCTGCCCAAGCTGCAATCTCATTCCATAAAGAAGGAGAGAGTCGTAACAGAATCTGCTTTTTAGATTTCTCAGTTTCCTTCAGATACTTCTCCTTGGCTTTGATTTCTGCTTCCATAGCCTGAAGTTTCTCTAAGCGTGCTTGAAGTGCCTGCTCTTTTTGATCCAGATTATCCTGCATCTGCTCTCACCTCCTTCCTATATTA
>CAZNAP010000193.1:0-2016 GCA_964571145.1 uncultured Lachnospiraceae bacterium
GTTTGTGTCAAGTAAACGTTGGCAAACTTCCTTACCTTTTTTCTTAAATGATATTTTTCTGTTTTTAAGTTCAACAAGCAAGCTATTAGTAGGTTACTTGAAAAGCCTACTAAAACTATCAAGAAAAAAACTTAGTAGGTAGCTTTTTCTTGAATTTACCTACTAAAAGCCGACAAAGAAGCCATTAGTAGGTTGTTTTTAGGTCGATTTAGCCTACTATAAGCCGACAAGGAAGCTATTAGTAGGTCGGCGGTTCAAAATTCTGTGGACTAAATTCAACTATTCACGTATTTTAGTAGGATAACGGTCTTCTAAATCTGTGGACTAAATTCAACAATTGACACTTTTAGTCACCGAAAGCAGAAATCACAGGATTGTCTTGCGATATCAATGCCAACCTTGAGATGATTCAGAGTACTGTGTGTTTAGTATCCAAATGCTCTTTTAAATGCCTTTCTTGATACAGTCTGCATTGCCTCAAACAGTGGCATATGATGGTTAAATCTGTCTGCGTATGGATTCCCTTTTCCATCTGTCTTTGGTGCTTTTGCTGCACTTAATGTTTCTATAATTTCCTGCATCTGCATGGTAAACACAAGTCCGTCTGTATATCTGTCAATTGTTTCAATCAGTTCCCTGTTCTCTTTCCGGTACAGTGCCTTTGCCAGATTATTTGCTCCACTGACTGACCATCTCATTCGGCGATGTTTCATTCTTAGTGTTATAACGGTACAGTTCTGCGTTTCCTGTATTCCCATTCCTTTATACAAAACCCCTTCTGTGGGCTCTGGTATTGCTATTCCTCGCTTGTTGTAGGGCACTAATCCCTCTTTGTTATTGTTTAAATACTGGTACAGCTTCATTGCATTTTTACTGGTATTATCCTTCTCATCCGGACTTGCAACACTCGTTGCATAGATTTTGATATACTCCAGCATTTCTTCGATTTTTTCTGCATCAAACAATTCCCGAATGGCCTTCTGGGCTTCTTTATCGCTGATTTTCCTTAGTATCTCCTGATAGATGTGATATCTGTCCAGCTGGAATATCGTGTCCGGATCATATGGCTCCTTAATCCAACTTCCTCCATCTCCATTTAAAATTCGTTGTCCTATTTCATCTGCATTATATTTCTTTCTGATACAGGCTTCTCTTTTTTCATGAAACACTGTACTGTTCTCCATTCCGGCAAGCATAGTTTTTTCTACCAGTGTGCTTCTTTTCTGTTTTTCCTTTTCTGCGTCCCACCCTTCATACATGGTGAATACCTTCATTTCCTGCTTCTTCATCTTTTTGTGATGTTCATCCTGAATATTGAGCCATACTCCGTCCATCTCTTCAAACAGTACCGGAATTTCTTTTTCGCCTTCTGACTGGTCTGCATCCATCTGTTTCACTGCATACAGTTCTTCTTCATCTATTCTTTCTCCCAGACGCTGCATCATGTTCCATACTCCTCCTGCACTGATACTCTGACCACAGGTGCTGCTGATTTGTTCTGCTGTCACTCGGTAAGGTGACTCTGTAACTGTAAGTGCAATCTTCTCCGCAAGGTTGGTCGATATCAGCCCTATTTTATCCATATGCATTGCCTGATCCAGCAGAAACACATGGGCTGTCTGTCCTTCTTCCGTTTCTGTACAATAGACATTTCTGGAATATTCCACTTCTCCATAGACCGTTTTTATTGTGGTAGAACGCTTTCCTTTCCCTCTGTACAGTTTTTTGTCCCGGGACGCTGCAAGCTCCTTATCATAGGATTCCAGCATCTGCTGAGTTATCTCTCTTGCCAGCTCACACACATACGAATAAATTTTTTTCTCTAACTCCTTGAATGATACAAGTTCTTCGTTTACAATAGTAGTCATCGTACTGTTTCCTTTACATTAATCTTGACAATTAATATCATAAAGAAAAATGGTACGATTGGGAAGTAGGGATTTATCTCTGCTTCCTATTTTGGTTTACATAACTAAAAAATCCTATTCTATTTGCCAACTAATATTTTACACTAAC
>CAZNAP010000194.1:0-2008 GCA_964571145.1 uncultured Lachnospiraceae bacterium
ATTAGGTAATTGTCTTGAAATTATAATTTGGTAATTGTCTTGAAATATAAGAATTAGAAGGAGAGGATACGATTATGGCATTGAGAAACATAAGAGAAATGGGTGACCCGGTTTTAAATAAGGTAAGCAAGGAAGTTAAGGAAATTACGAATCGAACCAGAGATTTGATAGAAGATATGTTTGATACCATGTATGAAGCAGACGGCGTAGGTCTTGCTGCTCCGCAGGTGGGTATTTTAAAGAGAATAGTCGTCATTGATGCAACCGGCGAAGACCCGATTTTGTTGATTAATCCGGTGATTTTGGAAACCAGCGGGGAACAGACAGGACATGAGGGCTGTTTAAGCGTGCCTGGCAAAACCGGAATTGTGACACGTCCCAATTATGTGAAGGTCAAGGCATACGACATAGATTTGCAGCCGTTTGAATTAGAAGGTACAGAGCTGTTAGCTCGAGCAATTTGTCATGAACTGGAGCATCTGGAAGGACATTTATATGTAGAAAAAGTTGAAGGTGAGCTGATGAATCTGGCTGATTTGCCTGATGAGGATGAGGAAGCAGAAGACTAAGCAGAAGATTAAATTAGCTGAGGAAGCAGAATATTAAATTGGCTAAGGAAGCAGAAGACTAAATTGGCTGAGGAATAAGAAGTTGGCTGATTTTTAGAAAGGTGTGAAAGTGAGTATGCGGATCATTTATATGGGTACACCAGATTTCGCGGTGGCACCACTTGAAGCGATTATAAAAGCAGGTCACGAGGTAGTAGCGATAGTGACGCAGCCAGACAAGCAAAAAGGACGTGGCAAGGAAGTGCAGATGACACCGGTGAAGGTGTGTGCACTAAGTCATGGAATACCGGTGTTGCAGCCTGTTAAAATCAGAGAACCGGAACATGTGGCAGAATTAAAGGAATTTGCGGCTGATGTGTTTGTGATTGCTGCTTTTGGACAAATTTTGTCAGAGGAAATCTTACAGATGCCCAAGTTTGGGTGCATTAATATTCATGCCTCTTTATTGCCGGCATATCGTGGAGCTGCCCCAATTCAGTGGGCGATATTGAATGGGGAAAGCAAAACAGGAATTACCATTATGCAGATGGCTAAGGGAATTGATGATGGTGATATGTTGCTGAAGAAAGAAGTCATCATCGATGAGAAAGAAACCGGTGAAAGTTTGCATGACAAGCTAATGGAAGCAGGGGCGGAGGCGATTGTGGAAGCCCTTCCTCTCATAGAAAAAGGCGAACTCATTCCCGAGAAGCAAAACGAAGAATTAGCAACTAAGGCACCCAAATTAACCAAGGAATTGGGGCTGATTGATTGGAGCAAAGATGCTGTTACAATCGAGCGCTTTGTTCGTGGACTGAATTCATGGCCCAGTGCCTACACACATTATAATGGAAAAACTTTGAAAGTGTGGAAAGGGGACGTCGCACAAGGGGACGGGGGTTATGTGCCAAAATCTGTGAATACGCCACCAGGTACGGTTGTGGCGGTAGATAAGACGTATTTTGATGTGGCAACTGGCGACGGCTGTCTGCGTATTAAGGAAGTACAACTAGAAGGCAAAAAACGCATTTCGGTGAAAGAGTTTCTGCTTGGCTATTCAATTAGCGTTGGCATGAAACTGGACTAATAGCCAATAAGGAAGCAATTTGTAGGTAGCTTTTTTCGAGATTTGCCTATTAAAAAGCCAACAAGGAAGCTAGTAGTAGGTTCACTTTATGAAAAATCAACCTATTAAAAGCCAACAAAGGAAGAAAATCGTAGGTCGGCGGCTCAGAATTCTGTGGACGAAATTCAACTATTCACGCTTTTTAGTAGGAAAACGGTATTTTAAAACGGTAGGTTAAATACAGCAATTAATGAGTTTAGTAGGTTGAGCAAGTAAAAACAGGTTTAAGAGATGGTTGGAACGCGAGTAATTAAGGCTTGCAAGTGAGCGAATGCAACATAGCTATAAGAAGTTTATAAGGAGCAACATAGCTATAAGAAGTTTAGGTAATTGA
>CAZNAP010000195.1:0-1924 GCA_964571145.1 uncultured Lachnospiraceae bacterium
TCAAAACCGTACGTGCGCTATTAACGCATACGGCTTTTCACTTTATATTCGTTCCTATCTATAAAACATACTTACCTTTATACTGGGTTCAAGTAATGGAAATGTTCTAAGCAGTCCGTTGTAGAAGGTATCAGTATTATAACTCTTTCTTTGACTTCTTCGATTCAACCACTTAATCAGTAGCCACTTGGTCTGTAATAGATAATTCTTCACTTCCCTCGTGTTATCAGTGACACCATAGTACTGATAATGACCTCGCAGTTTCGCATTGACCGTTTTAAATATCAGTTCTAATGGCATTGTCCTATGCTCTTTTATCCATTCTTTCATCAGCTTAATCTTGCTTCGGAATTTCTTCTTACTTGTCTTTACCCGACAACGGTAAAACTGCTTCTTTCCGTCCATTCCACAATAAAACGTGAAACCAAGGAAGTCAAAGGTATCTGGTTTTCTTTCTCCTCTTCTTTCCCTGTTCTGCCTGGCAAACCTCCCAAATTCCAGTATCTTGGTCTTTTCTTCTGCAAGTTCCAGTCCATATTTATGAAACCTTTCTTCCAGTCGTTCGCGATATATCTCTGCCTCCCATTTGTTTTGGAAACAACATACAAAGTCATCTGCATAACGAATTAGATAGCATTCGCCCTTGCATTGCCTTTTTACAATCACTTCGAACCAGTTGTCCAGTACATAATGTAAGTAGATATTTGCCAGTATTGGACTTGCACCATTTCCTTGTGGGGTTCCCTGTTCACTATCAAGGTACTTACCATTTTCCATGATGCCCGCTTTCAGAAACTTCTCAATGATTTCGAGGAATCTCCTGTCTGCAATGTCATGTTCTAGCATCTTCATCAGCCACTCATGACTGACATTGTCAAAGAATCCTCTGATGTCTGCTTCCACAACATAGTTCGTTTTCCGATACTGTACCATTTCTATTATTTCACGAACTGCCATATGACAGTTTCTGTTAGGTCGAAATCCAAAACTTTCATTATAAAACTTCGGCTCATAGATTTGTTCCAGTATCTGCGCAATTGCATTTTCCACCAGCTTATCCTCATAACAGGATATTCCTAATGGTCTCATTTTGCCTTTTGCTTCCTTGGGAATATAGACCCGTCTTGTTGGATTTGGTTGATAGCTTCCGTTTTTCATCCTCTTTACAAGATTTTCAAGGTTTTCCTTCAGAGTTGTCCCATATTCTTCTTTTGTCATTTTATCTATACCACTTGCTTTCCCACTTTTCATAGTCTTATGAATTGCAGTCAGCGTGTCCGTGTTCAGATATGACGCAAGATTCTGGACTTTTCTGTCTGTTACGTTTGCTTTCTTGATATTGTACTGTATTCCAAGTAACTCATTTACCATGTCTTTCAGCTCTCCTATGTCTGCATGATTCAGATTCACTTGAAGCTATAAAGTGCACACCCCTTCTCTCCACCGTGATTAGCGGTTTCTACGATACTATGGATGTGTCGGACTTCCTGTTATTCATTTGAATTCCTGTCGCATTTCTTTGATTCGGTTTTCATACCTCTGTTGAGGAAATAACAGGACCTCAGCTGTTCCGATAAACTACTTATCATCAACCTCGCCAAGTTCTCAGACTGGGGGACGCCTGAAAATTCTCACCATGACGAATTATCAGATATTGTCTGCGACGAAAAAGAACGCCTCGACCGTTTCCAACCTCATAATTATTTCCCAGCTCAATCACTTCACTTTCGTTTCGGCTCTGTTGCTCCCTGTCCTACGCTTAAACCTCATGTTGCCACTCTGGCTCCAAGGACTCGGTACAAGGCGGTTGGTTAGACCTTACCTTGGTGGATTTTCCACTGTATTTTATCAGCTTACCAAAGCTTTGCAGAATTTCTTCCACTCGCTAGGGGAAATCAGCTATGCTGATTTCGCAGCTCGCACC
>CAZNAP010000196.1:0-1908 GCA_964571145.1 uncultured Lachnospiraceae bacterium
GTTCACCAACATTGCACACATTACGGCCATAGCCATGATTGCTTTCATTTTGTTTTTCTCATGTTCTTTCCTCCATTTGATAGAACTTCTTTTGTTCTTCTACTACTTAGTACCCAAAAACGCAAAAAACTCTCACTAAAATGAAAAAAATTTATAAAATTTATTTTTATTTGCGGTTAGCACAAATCATGGTGGAATTCTATTTCTGACAGGGTATCTATAAATTTGTTTACCAGAAATACCCCACTGCCTCTTCTTTTACATGAATTTCTGCGTAGATTTTGTCTTTCGGGGTACCTGACTATTTTTATTCTTCCACGACCCCACAGATTAAATTAGGCGGGGTCGCAGCCTGTAATTTTTCTCTCCAGACCCTGTCACATGATTTTTAGTACGATATCGGTGCATTTACATTGCCCACGGGGTATTTGGAAACTATTTATATACCTGTACCCCGTATATCTTTTTACATTGTACCCCCATACCGTGAACATGTAAAAAGTCATTCTATCCCCAGTTTCTGTTCAAGCCCTTTTCCTGCACACTTTAATGATTCAAGTCAGGTGCATAATCATCTTCTATTGTATTGCCTTGGGACAGCCACCACATCCATCGCATCCTCTGGCCATCACATCTTCACTGCTCAGATTCATAGGGCTAGTAAGTAAACAAATAGCCTGCGAGGAAATTCCTTCGCCTGTACCTGTGAATCCCAAACCTTCTTCTGTGGTTGCTTTCACGTTCACCTGTTCAACAGTAATTCCAAGTGCCTGCGCAATATTGGCTCTCATCTGATCAATATGTGGACGCATTTTAGGCGCCTGTGCAATAATTGTGGCATCAATATTTTCTATTAAAAATAAATTTTCTTCCAGTAGTGTACCTACGTGCTCCAATAATTTTATTGAAGAAATTCCTTTATAGGCAGGGTCTGTATCCGGAAAATGCTTTCCAATATCCCCTAATGCTGCCGCTCCCAGTAAGGCATCCATAATCGCATGTAACAACACATCTGCATCAGAGTGTCCTAAAAGTCCCTTTTCATAAGGGATTTCCACTCCTCCCATAATCAGTTTTCTATCTTCCACTAATCTATGCACATCATAACCCATTCCGATTCTCATAACTTCTTCCTTTCATAAAACATTTACATTCTAATAATCGATTGAATATATTTTACATCCTCTTGTCTAATATACCCAACTTTTTGATAGGACATGGCAAAATTTCCACGGAGTACTCCATATCCATGATACATATACTCTCCAAAACCACAATAAACAGCCGCAGTATCCGTCAATATCTCATTTTCCCAAGTATCGCTATAATGTATTCCTTCATAATACAAATGCAGATGAATCGCTTCATGTGCCAAAATTGCAATTACCACTTCCGGCGTGTAACCTTGCTTCATTTCCAACGTAATCGTGGTAAATGCCAAGTCGGTAGCAATTTGACCAGCTCTGTCAGATGCAAACACATCCACTACCACTAATTTAATAAAATTTCCATTGATACCAAGGTGCGAACAAATACTGCATAAAAGTCTTTTTAAATTCTTTTCATCACATAGATTCGTCTGAAGTCTTTCATAAATATCGGCCGGCACTCGGTAGATGCCATAGGTTCTTCGAGCCTGCTTTCGCAGTTTCGCTACACACTGTTCCAAGAAATCATGGGATACCTTTTTTCCGTAAGGTACCGGTGGTTTTCGCAAGATAAAACAGCGAAAAATAAAGATGCCAAATCCAATAAAGGTTAAGACTTCAAAAAAATCTCCCAGGCTAAAATTTGCCAAGTACTCCAAAACGCTATTAAGGCTCACTTATTCTGTCTCCTTATCTTAAAAAAATTATAGGCGTTTGATAAACGCCGTAACCCATTGATTTTACTGGGTTTTATTACTTA
>CAZNAP010000197.1:0-1798 GCA_964571145.1 uncultured Lachnospiraceae bacterium
GAGCAACGGCCTTCTAAGCCGTGGGTCGGGGGTTCGAATCCCTTCGGGCACGTTTGAGATATGGATTGAACCTGTCTCGCACGCATCATATGGTGGGTATGGCGCAGTTGGTTAGCGCGCCAGATTGTGGTTCTGGAGACCGAGGGTTCGAGTCCCTCTATCCACCTTTACCCGGGATTGTCCCAGGGACAAGCTTGGTTATACTAATGGGCTATCGCCAAGCGGTAAGGCACAGGACTTTGACTCCTGCATTCGCTGGTTCAAATCCAGCTAGCCCAGTTTCGTCACACAAATTCAATACGGAGCACTAGCTCAGTCGGTAGAGCACCTGACTTTTAATCAGGTTGTCGGGGGTTCGAACCCCCCGTGCTTCACTTAAAACAGAAAGCATTTGCTTTCTTTTTTTGTAGGAGGAAATGAGTAATGGATTCAAAAGAAATAAGAGAAGAAAATAAAATGGGAATCATGCCGGTTAACAAGCTGTTACTGAGTATGTCCCTTCCTATGATGATATCCATGCTGGTACAGGCTTTATACAATGTAGTAGACAGTATTTTTGTGTCTAGAATTGATGAAAATGCATTGACTGCTGTATCACTGGCATTTCCGATACAATCCCTGATGATTGCACTGGGAGCAGGTACGGGAGTTGGTATCAATGCGTTACTTTCCCGTTCACTGGGCGAAAGGGATTATGACAAAGCAGATAAAGCAGCCAATAACGGCGTTTTTGTTTCCGTTATATGTTATTTAATATTTATTTTAATCGGTGCATTTGTTACAACTCCTTTTTATTTAAGTCAGACAGAAGATGCACAGATTATTGCTTATGGACAAGAATATTTGACTGTAGTCTGCTGTGGCTCAATTGGATTATATATGCAGTTTGTATTTGAAAGACTGCTTCAGTCCACCGGAAAAACCTTTTATACCATGATTACGCAAATGGTTGGAGCAATTATTAATATTATTTTGGATCCAATCCTGATTTTTGGTTTATGCGGGATGCCTAAAATGGGCGTAACCGGTGCAGCGGTTGCTACAATTATTGGACAAATCGTAGCGGCGTTAATTGCAATTTATATAAATATTAAGAAGAATACCGAAATCAAGTTGCGCATTCGAGGATTTAAGCCGGATATGGGTATCATAACAGAAATATATAAAGTAGGTCTTCCTTCTATTATAATGCAGTCCATTGGCTCTCTTATGACTTATGGAATGAATCGGATCTTAATGAGCTTTACCTCTACAGCAGCTGCTGTATTTGGAGTTTACTTTAAATTGCAGAGCTTTATATTTATGCCGGTGTTCGGTCTCAATAATGGAATGGTTCCGATTATTGCTTATAATTATGGTGCGGGTAAGAGAGAAAGACTTTTGAAAGCGTTAAAACTCAGTATTGCTTATGCAATGGTGCTCATGGTGATTGGATTCTTGATTTTTCAAATTTTCCCGGCACAATTGTTTAGGTTGTTTGATGCATCTGAAACCATGGTGGCAATTGGAGTTCCCGCATTACGGGCAATCAGCATCAGCTTTTTATTCGCAGGTTTTTGTATCATCGCAGGTTCACTTTTTCAGTCATTAGGAAATGGACTATACAGCATGGTGGTTTCTGTAGCCAGACAGTTGGTGGTATTATTGCCGGCAGCCTACCTGTTATCCCTGATGGGAAATGTCAATTATGTTTGGTGGGCTTTTCCTATAGCAGAAATGATGTCATTGGCACTGACCATTTACTTCCTGATTCGAATCAACAAAAAAGTAATTAGCCATATTGGAGAATAACAATCAA
>CAZNAP010000198.1:0-1683 GCA_964571145.1 uncultured Lachnospiraceae bacterium
CACTTATCAGTGTAACTGCACCGCTCTGGTCTGTTCTCGATATCAGTGTATCTACAGATTCCAATCGCTCTATTAACTCTACATGTGGATGCCCGTAAGAATTGTCTTTTCCACAAGATATAATACTGATGGACGGACGAAGCATCTCAAGCAATTCTAAATCGGTTGAATTTGACGAACCATGATGTGCTACTTTTAAAACAGTCAAAGGCTGTATATTAAGGGTGTTCTGTTGCACATTCGACTCAACCGTCTGCGGCTGCTCTTCTTTTAAATACTGCAACATTTGCTGTTCCCCTGCCCCTTCCACATCACCGGTTAATAACGTACTGCATTTATCGTACTGCAAAAGCAGCACCGTCGAGTACTCATTCGCGTTTTCAGTTTGATAAGCGGATATAGGATGCAAACAGGATATCGTCAGCTTATCATTCTCAATTCGGTCACCACGACTAATAAATAACACTTCGATTCCATTGGCATCTGCCACTTTTATTAATTCCTCGTATGTCTGATCTCTTGAATCTTGCGCCACTTCAGGCAATACCAAGTTATTAATTTCTATTCCATGCTCTTTTCCCTCCTCCATCAGTTCCAGAATTCCATTACAATGATCCATATCTGCATGCGTAACAAAAACTGCCTCCAACGAAGATGCACCCATATACTTCAAAAATGGTATAATCCGATAATTCCCGACACCTGAAGAAGAGGAGCTTCCTCCGTCAATCAGATAGTTTCCTTCTGCTCCATTTCTGACAAAAATACAATCCCCTTGTCCCACATCCAAGAAAGTAATCTGCAAATCGGCTTTTGGTCTGATAATGAGTACAGTGACTGCAAGCATGACCAGAAGCCACCTAACAGGAAGAATTGTTCGCTTTTGTGTTGCTACGATTGTACCCAATATCAACAGATAGCAAACAACCTGCCAGATAGCCGGTCGTCCAGGTGTAAACAAATAAACCGGAAATTCTTCAAAATATAAGCATGCTGTTTCGTATAAAATAAAGACTCCTTTAATAAAAGCAGCTATTGGTGCAGCCGTCGCCGGAGCAAGCAACCCTACCGGAAGTATTAATATTCCGGCTATCATGAGCAATGTCATAAGGGGAATGACTAAAAAATTCAATACGATAGAATAAACAGGAAACTGAAAGAAAAACCACAAATAAATGGGCAATGTTATAACTGCTATCGTTACACCGGATAGCAGGGCTTGACCCAGTGCCCCAAATGATATATTGTGCTTATACTTTTGTTGATTCTTATGGTTTTGCTTTTGGTTTTGCTTTTGATTTTGCTTTCGTTTTCCAACATCGGTCAGAGCCGGCATAATTAAAGCAATTCCAAGCACACATCCAAACGAAAAAACAAATCCACTGTGATAAAGATAAAGTGGTTGTTCTATCAAAAGCAATACTGCTGCCACTGCAACTGCGGTCAACATATCATATGTTCTATGTAGCAATTTGGCCAGCATATGTAATAAAAACATGATTATCGCCCTTACCGCTGATGCGGAAAAACCAATCATCACTCCATAGGCTACGATAAACAGTACAGAAATCGTACATGCCACGCTATTGGAAAGTTTCATCTTCTTAAGTAACTTATATAACCCCAGTCCAAGCATGGATATATGCAGTCCCGTCTGAATTTCTGCATTTTGGAACTATGTAA
>CAZNAP010000199.1:0-1681 GCA_964571145.1 uncultured Lachnospiraceae bacterium
TAGTTATTACTTGCTTTTTAAATTGGGTCAGGGCTTATGGACTTGTGCTTTGTATTTTGTCCCAGCTTTTTGCATGTTTTTCTGGGGACCGGCATTTATTTCTAAACTTACAGGCACATGGGTGACAGATGCTTGCATTTATGCTGTAATTACTTTGCTTATTATGTGGGGCATATATATGGTTGAACAGCTGGCAATACCAGTTATTGTTTTAATATACTCATCGATATATTACGCCGCAATCTCATTTTTTGTTACAAATATTATTGTGTTTTTAATATTTGCGGTGGTTATTATTGGTGCCGGAATCACTACAGCTTCAAATTTACTTCCTGCAAATTGTACACGACATACAGAAAACTGGTTTTTAATAATTTTGTTTCGCATACTTGCAGTACCGATTTATGGGTATACAGTTTTATTACTTCAAGCATGTTTTATGAATGCCCTACGCACAAGCGAACCTTGGCACGAATTTTATAAAGAACCTTTAGATTTTAGCAGATTGAGTCCCGATATGCCATACTTGTGGCTGGTACCGCTAATTACATTGGTGATTAATGGCATTGGACTTGTATTAGATATTAAAAAAATCAGTTTGCTTCGTGGATAGGCACCGGGTGACTAGTTGACAGTAACCCACATAGCAAAGCTCAGCTTGACATATGTCAAGCTGAGCTTTGCTATTGCAAAAGCGTACGAAGTTCATCCAGCAGTAAATCTGCGGCAGGAGTAAAAACCTGATATTTTTTCCATATAATATACATTTTGGTTTCGAGACGTGGTTTGAGAGGTCTAAAGACAAGTTCACTTTGTTCACTTGTATCCACCAGCTGATCAAAGGTAAGGGTTAATCCGAGGCCTTCTTTAGCAAATACAGCTGCATTATTGACTAAATTAAAGCCTGCGAGCAGATTTAGTTTATCTACTTTTTCACCACACCAACGAGGAAAATCCAAATTGTATGCCTGCTCTGAAGCAAAAATCGGGTAAGGAAGTAAATCGTCAATTGTAATATTTTTTTTGGCTGCCAAAGGATGGTCATGTCGCATGACAGCACCCCAGACATCGGCTCCGGGAACTTCCAGATAATTATATTGCGATAGGTCAGGCGGTTCCACAATAAAAGCCAAATCATAGAGTCCCTTATCCAGTTTCTCAGCTACCTGTGCGGTATTACCGCTGATAATATGATAGTGGATGAGGGGATGAGAATGATATAATTTTTTGACAGCCTGTGCCAGATACTTAACCAAATAAGATTCTGCACATCCAATAAATACTTCGCCACCGGTCATTTCATCAAGAGAATGAAATTCAGCTTGAATCTTATCAGCCATTTCTATTAAATCTTCGGCTCGCTTTCGAAGCAACATACCTTCATCTGTTAAGTGAATACTATAACTGCTTCTGTGAAATAATTTCTTTCCAAGCTCTTCTTCTAAGTCTTTCATTTGTCTTGACAGTGAAGGCTGTGAGACGTGTAGGCGTTCAGCCGCTTTGGTCATATTTTGTTCTCTGGCAATTTCTATAAAATATCGTAACACTCGAATTTCCATAAACCCCACCTCGTTTTTTATTTAAAATTTCACTTTACGGTCACTGTATGTTGTTCTATCAGTATATCATGAGCATAGCTCATGATCGTTATCTACACTCGCTTTGCTCGGCAGTCTTTATT
>CAZNAP010000200.1:0-1670 GCA_964571145.1 uncultured Lachnospiraceae bacterium
CAAACATCAGTTCAGATATTTCAGCGGATTTACTTGAGAGCCTCCGATTAGAATTTCAAAATGTAAATGTGGTCCTGTGCTGACACCTGTATTTCCACTCAGGGCAATCTTCTGTCCCTGGGAAACTGTTTGTCCCGCTGAAACTAAAACCTTACTCAAATGGCCGTATCTGGTTTGACGTCCATCCGGATGGTTTATATAAACAACATATCCATATCCGCTACCCCAACCGGCTTTAGCAACTGTTCCGCCCGAAGATGCAAATACTGCTGTTCCTGTGGGTGTAGCCCAGTCCACGCCCTTGTGGTAAGAGCTGGCACCACGTTTTGGTGCACTTCTTCGTCCAAAGTTGGATGAAAGACGTCCGCCTGAAATCGGCTTAATATAACTAGGCGGAATCTTGGTTCCTCTTTCTACAATTTTAGCAACAGGCTGGTAGGTAATCTCTTCTTTAATAATCTCTGTAGATAATTCTTTATCATTTTCAAAGGTAACAAGTGCTACAACCTTTCTATGTCCGGCTGACGGCTCCTGCAACACTTTCATATCCGTTGTATACCAGTCATCATTGGGAATATAGATAACTTCTGCTTCAAAATCTTCCTCGTAATACATTTCTTCCTGACGAATAACTGCCAACTTCGGTTCCGGTACTGTGATAACTAGTTCATCACCCACACGAATCATGGAATTTTCATCCTCCAGTGAATCGTTCAGTTCAATCAGTTTATCAATCGGAATATTTGTTTTAATTGCGATTCCGGATAAAGTATCACCCGATACAACCTCATAAACTTCGTTTACTTCTTGTTCCTGTGTCAGTTCAGTAATTGCTTTATCAACTTGTCCCAGTCGGCTATCCAGCTGATAGGCTTCTACTACTTCTATTGTATCGCCATAATCTATTGAGATGAGACCCAGTTCATAATCGGAAAAGTCTTTCTCGACTGCCGGTTCCACTTCCTCGAAAATCGAAGTAATTTCCGCATCAATACCTGCTTGTGTACTCACTTCCTCTTCCACTTGTTCAACAGCTTCCTCTTCGGTCACAATTTGCGTGGTAAGCACAGGCAATTCTCTGGTGGGATCCAAAAGCAGATTCACCTTATACTTGCCTTCAACATCATATTTATCTAATGCTGCCTGTAATAATTGAACTACCTCGTCTTCAGTAGAAAGGCTGATCATATACTCATTAATTTTTACTACATAGGATCTTCGAAGGGTTTCTCTGACATTAGCTGATAATACCTGCTCCATGTTTTGAATGACCAGTTCTTGGTCATCAACCTGTCCCCAGAGCACCTCCACTCCTTCGGTTTCCACCTGACTCTCTACCAATACCAGTTCTTCACTGCGCGCAACAATATTACGCCTTGCTTCCAATGCCAAATCCTGTGCTTCTTTCGGTGTCGATACTGTCCCTACATGAACATCATTTAAAATAACTTCAAACATATTATTACCCGTTTTTTCAAAGGGTACAAATGAAGGCAGAAAAAAGATACTGACAATAACTGCCAGTACTGCAATTCGGAGTCTTCTTATTCTTATTTTTTTATAGCAATGTGTGATATGTTTCATTTTTGTAAGCCCTAATTTTGTAACATTTTTGTAATAGTTTTATTCTAACAGCAATCTATTTACTTGTAAAGGGTATGTTATTCTGT
>CAZNAP010000201.1:0-1651 GCA_964571145.1 uncultured Lachnospiraceae bacterium
TTAAAATTGCATATATTGGAGGAGGCTCCAGAGGCTGGGCATGGACCTTTATGACAGATTTGGCATTGGAACCACAGTTGTTTGGAACGATTTGCCTGTACGATATAGATGAGGAAGCGGCTTATAAAAATGCAGTCATAGGAAATGCAGTTTCTGCAAGAGAAGAGGCAGTAGGTAAATGGCATTATGAAGTAGGCAGTTCTTTAGAAGAAGCTCTAAGCGGAGCAGATTTTATTGTTCTCTCCATATTGCCCGGTACCTTTGAAGAAATGACGGTAGATGTACATATGCCGGAACGCCTTTCGTTATATCAATCGGTAGGGGATACAGCCGGCCCTGGAGGTGCGATTCGAGCTTTGCGCACGATTCCCATGTATGTCAAAATTGCAGAAGCAATTCGTAAATTTGCACCGAACGCTTGGGTTATTAACTACACCAATCCTATGTCTTTGTGTGTAAAGACTCTTTATCAGGTATTTCCGGAAATCAAGGCCTTCGGATGTTGTCATGAAGTATTTGGAACTCAAAAACTGCTTGCAGACATTGTCAGCATGGAATTAGGTATTGATAAGATTGAACGCCGGGATATTCAGGTGAATGTACTTGGAATCAATCATTTTACATGGTTTGATTATGCATCTTATAAAGAATATGATATTTTCCCAATTTATAGAAAATTTGTGACCGAGCATTTTGAAGAAGGCTATGATGAAAAAGATGTGAATTGGGCCAATGCCTGCTTTGCTTGCTCACACCGTGTAAAATTTGATTTATTCAATAAGTATGGTCTTATAGCAGCAGCAGGTGATAGACATTTGGCTGAATTTATGCCGGATAAGATCTATATGAAAGATAAAGAAACGGTACAAAAATGGAAGTTTGCCTTAACCAGTGTAGATTGGCGAAAAGAAGATTTGCAGAACCGTTTGGATAAGAGTGAGCGCTTATTTGAAGGAAAAGAAGAAGTAGAATTAAAGCCCACAGGTGAAGAGGGTATTTTACTCATCAAAGCACTGTGCGGATTGACGCAGGTGGTAAGTAATGTAAATATGCCAAACACTGCAAGACAGATTTCCAATTTGCCTGAAGCAGCTATTGTAGAAACCAATGCATTGTTCGAAAGAGACTCTATTAAGCCGGTGATGGCAGGAGCTTTGCCGGAAGAAATACATAAACTGATTATTCCTCATGTGGAAAATCATGAGCGTATATTTAAAGCGGCAATGACCTGTGACCGGAAACTTGTAGCAGAAGCCTTTTTGAATGATCCGCAGATCAAAGGACGAGCATCCGAGCAAGAATTGACTAAACTGGCAAACGATATGATTGATGCAACAATGAAGTATTTGCCGAAGGGTTGGAAATAAAAATATGGTTGTATCTGTTTTTATTCTATGATATTCTTTTGTTGTAAGTAGAAATATACTGAAAGGCAGAGGCGAGATACTCCGGGGCACTTGATATTAGACAGTCGGTAATATAAGTGCGACATGGAAAAGATGAGAAAAATCATAATTTTATAGAGAACCAAAACTGTAACACTACAGTTTATTTTCTATATGAAAAATATGATTTTGACCGCTTTTCCACACATAGTATTTCATTGTTATGAAATTATGAAGCTGTGGAGAAATCCACAGCTTTTTTTGTT
>CAZNAP010000202.1:0-1645 GCA_964571145.1 uncultured Lachnospiraceae bacterium
CAAGGTATATAATTTTCTCTTGGATTATTATTATTTGTTAATTTTAAAGCTTCTTCAATCCAATCATTGATCCAATCTGAACAATTAGCATCAAACCCAACTTGACTAAGACTCCCATCTTGAGCCATACCAGAAAAGATAATCTCGTCTCCGCGCTGTATGGAGCGAATAATCAATCTATTAGTTTCTAGCCACATTTAAATCACCTCTTCTGATTAAGTATAAGTTCCATCCTAATATATGAAAACCTCAATTTTAATTATAAATAAACTTGCTCCAGTATGTTTATATCATCTGAAACGCCTTCAGTGCCTCCACAATGGCCTCTTCCTTCTCTTTCGGACACTGTGGCTGTCTAGCATCCTCCGACTTCGGCAGATTAAAATTCTCTGCCAGTTCCAATCCGCACTTTCTCTTTACCTGCGCAATATAGAGATTTGATACCTTCATCCCACCATTATGTTCAGCCACATACTTCTTTATCTTTTCATAGGTTGCCTTCGTCTCAGCAGAAGTTCCCTCCAATTCAGCTACATCCACATCTACATCAATATAATCATCCGGCTTTTGGCGGAGTTGGGAAAGAAGAACAACCGTCTCAACGTGCATTGAAACTTTACTTTGCATTAACATTCGCGCACGTTAGGGTGTTTTTTGCATTTTTTACCCCCGTAAAAGTATGACAGTTTCCTATCCTTGTAACCCTAATATTGCTAACGTTGGTTTACCGTTTTCACGTATCTTTTCTTCAAGTTCCCACTCATGATTCTGAATATAGCTCACCTGCTTAGCATTAACCTTCTTAACAGCCTGGATACGATATTCCCACTCTGGATCAACCGGATCCTTTACTTCCATTGGCCTATAGGCTTCCATTGGTTCCCAATACTTTCTGGCAATTATAGTGTGTGTGGTAAATTTATTCTTGTTCTTATTATACAGATTGCAAAGCACAAGATATTTCTCACCATGAAATCCTGCCTGCCGCTGCTTGGCAATGTCTTCATGGGCAGTAACCCAGGTCAAATATCTATTATGCGCAGAATCGTTTTTATCATATTTAGGTTGCATTTTTCTTGGAAAAAGCTCAACGATTATCCAATTAAATGCCATTCTATCGCCTGCGCCTCTTTTGTAATATGTATTAAGAGAAATCACATCAACCCATTTACCCTTTGTATCAATGGAATTGACGATATCTCTAACAATAAAAACTGCTGCCGATTCTCCGCTTTCAATGTAGCTTATATATTCGGCATCATGTTTCCAGTCTTTCATTTCTGGCATGCAAACACCTCCTATGCCTTTGTTATTAATTTCCTCCCCATATCCATTAAAGGGTTTCTATACTTATAAACGAGACCACTTACAATCGCCACAGAACCTAAAATCTTTAAGTTATGATTTCTATGCGCTTCCTGCTGCTTCTCATAAAAGGTCTTGTTCTCCGTATCCTTAGCGTATCGCTCTTTATCCATCTCCGCCATACGTTTTCTTATGGCTTCTCTTTCTTCAGCAGTTTCAGCCTTTTCCATATTCATCTTCAAGATCTCATACTCTGTGCTATCCGCTTCTCTGAGTTTTTCCATATAACGCACTTAAAATCCACCGCAAATATCCCTCCTCTAATAGCAGAAGGCTCAGA
>CAZNAP010000203.1:0-1554 GCA_964571145.1 uncultured Lachnospiraceae bacterium
TCTTCACTTCTGTCTTGTTCTTCACTTCTGTCTTGTTCTTCACTTCTGTCTGTTCGCATATATATGAATAATCTCTTTTCCGAGGTAATTCATGTTATTACAGCTTAAAAAAATCCACTTTTATTGGGTACAATGGTATTAACTGTGACCGGATTTATCAGTCGATTCATCGGATTTTTCTATCGAATTTTTATGTCTCGTTTGTTCGGCTCGGAAGGAATGGGCATTTATCAGTTAATCTCTCCAGTTTTGGCTCTCTCATTTTCACTCACAGTAGCCGGTATGCAAACCGCCATTTCAAAATATGTAGCAGGCGAAACTCTATCAAAGGATTATCGTTCTTCGGCAACTCACCTATGTACCGGATTTATTATATCCATGGTAGTCTCTATTTTATGTGCAGGGGGGATTTATTTTTATGCAGATGAAATTGCCGTTTATTTTCTAATGGAAAAGCGCACCGCTCCCTTGCTTCGTATCATTGCATTATCTGTTCCCATGGCTACTATTCATTCTTGTATCAATGGTTATTTTTACGGTATACGCAAGACAACCGTACCGGCACTTTGTCAACTGGCAGAACAACTAATTCGTGTGGGCAGTGTATATTTTATTTACTATTACTGTTTACGCAGAAACATGGTGCCTACGATTAGTTTTGCAGTTTTAGGATTGGTCATTGGTGAAAGTGCTGCAATGCTGGTTTCACTCATTGCAGTACGCGCCCACTTTGGTCATGTAGTGCCAAAAAATTATGGACCGTTATTGTGCCTTAATACTGCACGCTTTATGACTTCCTCCAAGCAGTTACTTATATTGGCAGTTCCTTTATCACTTAACCGAGTGGTTATTAACTTTTTGCAGAGTGTTGAAGCTGTTTTTATTCCAAATCGTTTACTGGCTTATGGATATAGTCAAGCCAATGCTTTAGGTGTTTATGGTGTATTAACCGGCATGTCTCTGCCCTTAATCCTTTTTCCAAGTGCCATTACTAATTCCATTTGTGTACTTTTACTACCCATTGTATCAGAAGCAGATGCCGCCGATAACACCCAGCAAATCAAGAAAGCAGTAACCAAATCCATACGTTACGGCTTTCTTTTAGGCATTATTTTCACTTTATTCTTCCTTATTTTCGGAAAAGGCTTAGGTAATTTGCTTTATAAGAATCCTCTATCCGGAACCTTTATCATGATACTCAGTTTCTTATGTCCGCTTATGTATATCGCCAATACCCTCAGCAGTATTATGAACGGACTTGGGCAAACCGGTTTGACGTTTCTCTATAGTATGCTGAGTCTTATTGTTCGCTTGGCATTTGTCTTCTTCGCAATTCCTATTTGGGGTATCTATGGATATTTATGGGGATTACTGGCCAGTCAATTGGTCCAGACGCTTCTTTGTATGTATGCTGTCCGAAAATACTGTTAGATACTATTTTTAGCTTATTTTATACTAGTATTTCCTATCTATTGTGTATAGACTAATAAATATAACTTTTAATTTAGGTAATTGCGAAACAAGTTCGCAATTGTGATTCAAACAAGGAAAAAA
>CAZNAP010000204.1:0-1537 GCA_964571145.1 uncultured Lachnospiraceae bacterium
AGCATCTTTTTACAATTGAGCATCTTTATCAAATATTGGAATCACCCTGAACGAGGCAGCGAAGGTTCAAATCTTACGTGAATAGTCAATTGCTGGATTTTAGCTCAGTTTTATGCCTATACTAATTAAAAATAACACTTTAAAAAAAGCCTCTAAGTAGTGAAAAATCAATACTTAAAGGCTTCTTAATTGTTATTTATTAATGTTCAAATTAATATTAATCCTGAACGTAAGGCATCAATGCTACGTGACGAGCTCTCTTAATAGCTACTGTGAGTGCTCTCTGATGTTTAGCACAGTTTCCTGTGATTCTTCTGGGAAGGATTTTGCCTCTCTCAGAAATATATCTTTTTAACTTATTAACATCTTTATAGTCGATTGAATTGTCCTTACCACAAAATACACAAACTTTTTTTCTTCTGCGCATTCCGCCTTTTTTTCTCATGGGAGAATCAGACTTTTCTGCTCTATTATATGCCATTGTTTTTGCCTCCTATCTTATTTGTATTACATCTGTATAATACATCTACAAATTACGTCGTCTTAGTTAAACGGCAGTTCCTCATCTATTCCATCCGGAATATTCATGAAACCATCGCCTGCTCCTGAAGGTGCTTCAGGTGCTCTGTTTCCAGTATTACCGGTAAAACCCCCGTCTGTGCCGGCATTACTGTTTTTACTTTCGGCAAATTCCTGATCTTCCACTACAACATCTGTAGTATAAACCTTGACGCCATCTTTATTGGTATAGCTGCCAGTCTGAATACGGCCTGTCACTGCAATCTTGGTACCTTTTCTAAAGTACTTCTCTGCAAATTCACCTGCTTTTCCAAATGCTACACAACCAATAAAATCTGCAGTTTGTTCTTCACCACTATTACTGCGGTTAAATCTACGGTCTACTGCAATTGTATATCTGGCTATTGCCATCGGGCTTTCCCCTTGAGAATATCTCACTTCTGGATCTCTTGTCAAACGTCCCATAAGTATAACTTTGTTCATACCTGCCTCTACTTTCTAAGCATATTCATTAGTATGATTATGCTTCGTCCTGTCGTACACATAAAAATCTGATAACGTTGTCTACAATACGAATACGATTTTCGATTTCGATAGGAGCTGTAGATTCGGCATCAAACTGGATAAAGTAATAGAAAGCTTCTTTCATCTTCTGTACTTCATAAGCCAGTCTCTTTTTGCCCCAGTCGTCAACGTTTGTAATAGTTCCGCCAAATCTTTCGATCAGCGCTTTACACTTGTCAACTACTGCTGCTCTTTCGTCATCTTCGATTTTCGCACTCACAACAACTGCTAATTCATATTTGTTCATGCTTGTTACCTCCTTTTGGTCTCTGGCCCCTATTCTCTAGGAGCAAGGATGTGCTAGTTTCGCATTATTGCGAATAAAAATAAAACATACCACGGAGTAATATGATACCACGTTTTATGCTTTATTTCAAGGGCTCGTTTTTATTTATTTCTAATTTATTTCTAATTTCTTTAATATTTTTTTCCACCTGCTTACGAGGTGTCATAA